>NZ_CP067140.1:1275000-1593750 GCF_028553805.1 Paracoccus saliphilus
CGCGCAGTGCGAAACCCCGCCCAGGAGACAGTACTCCACCGAGGCCGAAACCTGATGACTCGACTCCAGCGCCGCCAACCAGGCCCAGGGAGAGCGCAGAGTCAGATGGGATTAATACAAATGCGCAAAATCGAGTTGGCGATCCCGTCGACGTGGCGTCTGGACAGGTCAGCGAGTGCCGTATCGATATCACGATCCCCGGAACCATTCCATTGCGTCTTGATCGCAGCTACCGGCGCGGCGCGACCGGTATCCAGGGCAATGACTGGTCTGGTACGTGGGCGCAACATCTGAGAATCGAGGCGGGTCGCACCGTTTGGCAGGATCCCGACGGTGTCGAATTCACCTTCGACACACCGGATGACAATGTCTGGTCTGTCAACCTTCGCTGCCCTCACATTGCGCTGCTGGGGAGCCGTTCGGGCCTGATGTATCTTTACGATTATCGCAGCCAGCTGTTCACGATCTTCAACCACCGGGTCAAAAACCGGCTGTTGCTGAGTGCGATACAGGATCGCAATGGGAACGAGATCACATTTCATTATGGTGAAGAGGGGCTGAAATCGGTCAACCACAGCGACGGTTTCGGCCTGGCCGTGGACAGCCGGCGCATGCTGATTCATCACGCCGCACTGATCGGCCACGATGCGGGCGATTGTGTCTTTACCTGGCAATATGACCGGACAGGTCGCCTGACCCGCGTGGACTCGGCGCAAACAGGACAGCTGCGCTACGGCTATGATGAGCAGGGGCGGCTTAACATGTGGGCCGATAGCGGCTTGACCCGGGCACATTTCGCTTATGATCGTGCTGATCGGGTCATCCGCAACTGGAGCGACAGTGGTCATCTGTCGGTCGAACTTGCCTATGATGTCGATGCAAGGCGCACCCGTGTCACCGATGCTGCGGGTTGCGTCAGCTTCTTTGACTGGAACGAACGCGGGCTGGTCTGGCGCGAGATCGATGCGTTGGGCGGCGAATGGCTTACCGAATGGGGATCTGCCTGTGAAGTCCGGGCATGGCAGGATCCATTAGGGAACCGTTGGGCGTTTTCTTATAACGGTGTTGGCGACTTGGTGCGCACCACTGATCCAGATGGCAATATCGATAGCTGGGAATACAATGCCGACCGGCTGCCTATCGCTCATATCGACGCCACTCGCGCACGCACCGAATTCCGCTATAACAAGAATGGAAAGCTTGTTGCAGTCATCGATCCGACCGGCACCGAGCGGCTTTATCGCCGCGACGAACAGGGCAAGATTATGCGGATCGACCTGCCGCAAATGCGACAGACGCGCATCTATTACGATGCGCTGAACCGCCCCTCTCGCCTGCAGACCCCCTCCGGGGAAGTGATCAGGTTGATACATGATACGGAAGGCCGGCTGATCCGTCAAATCGATGAAATTGGTGCGGAAACTTGCTTTGACTACGCGCGTGGCCCCCAGAACCCGCGTGGCGATCTGGCGCAGGTTACGCTACCCGATGGCACGGTCGTCGATACCGCCTATGATGGCGAAGGTCTTGTTGCTGCAGTCAGAAACGGTGTCGGAGATACGCGTCACTTCCGTTACGGTGCCTTCGGTCTGCCGCTGGAGACACGGGACGCACAGGGTAACCGCGTCAGGCTGGAGCACGATCACGCGCTTTGCCTGACCGCTATCATCAACGAGTCAGGACAGCGGTATGAGTTAACCTACGACGCCGTTGGTCACCTTATCACCGAGAGAGACTATTCCGGACTCGTCACGCGCTATGACTACGATATTGCCGGGCGGGTGTGTCGCCGGATCGCCCCTGATGGCGTCGAAAGCCGCTATACATGGTCGCCTGCAGGTCGCCTTGTCCGGGTCGAGGTGGCCGCTGGCGAAAAAGTTGCTGTCACTACATCGGAATATGACGCGGCCGGCAGACTGGTCGAGATTCGAAACGATGACGGAGTGGTGACCCGCTCCTATGATGCCGCGGGACGGATGATCAGCGAAACGGTCAACGGTCGCCAGATGACCTATGCCTATGAAACCGGCTCTGCTGCGCCTGTTGCTCGTGGCGGCGATGGGCTTGAGCTGGAACTGGCGTATTCGCTGGATGGCAGCATGTCTGCCATGCGTTTTGCAGGGACGGAGCTTTGCTTTGAACGTGATGCGCGCGGTCTGGAAATCCAGCGCCGCACAACCGGCGGCTTCACGCATGAGCAAGGCTGGGACGTCATGCGGCGCCTCGGCGGACAACTGGTCGGACCTGAGGCGATGAACGGCCGTCCGTCAGCCGCTCGGATTGAACGCGGCTATAACTGGGACCGCGCCGGACGCGTTATCTCCATTGCCGATCGGTCTGCCGGGGTGACCAATATTCATTACGATGCGCGCGGCCTCGTCACCGGCATCTCACAACAGCGCCCCGACGGATCGTCCCCGATCCTGCATCAATACGATTACGATCCGAGCCGGAACCTTGCCGAGCTGATCGAGAACATGCATTCGCAGCAGATCGAAGCGCATGCCGGTCGTATCCGCCGCCGCGGCAATATCACCTATCAACACGACGCCTGTGGCCGGGTCATCGAAAAACGCCATGAGGAACCGGGTTTCCGCCCGCGTATCTGGCAGATGAGCTGGGACGCCCATGACCAGCTGGTGCGGCTCAGGACGCCGGACGGGTCGGTCTGGTGCTATGAATATGACGCCTTGGGTCGCCGCATCCGCCGCCTGCGAGTACTCGAGGGGGGCGTGAAATCGCATGCTAGGCAGAATCGCGCGCCCGATGACTGGAGCCTGCCCGAGAGTGCCCCGGCGCAGGATCGGTCTTCTGCAGACGATCCGGGCGGGGTTGCCCTCCGGCGCATTGGCAGCGCCTATCAGTGGGACGGCGACTGTATCGCGGCCGAGGCTCCGGTCTATGCCGATGGTACGGTTGCCTGGGATCAGGCAGAGCATTGGATCTACGAGCCGGGCAGTTTCCGCCCGCTGGCCCGCGTATATCAGGATCATATCGCCCATGTGGTCACAGATCACCTGGGCACTCCGCGCGAACTTGTTTCCGAGGATGGTCGAAAGGTTCTCTGGCGCGCCGAACTGGGCCTGTGGGGCAAGCTGGACCATCTTGAGCAGACCGCGAATGACGACCAACCGCCGGTGGCCTGCCCGATCAGGTTCCAGGGGCAGTGGGAGGATCCGGAAAGCGGGCTCTATTACAACCGGCACCGTTACTACGATCCGGATGCGACCCAGTATCTGTCGCCGGACCCGATTGGATTGGAAGGCGGGCTCCGGCCACAGGGTTATGTGACCGATCCGAATGGTTGGGTGGATCCGTTGGGCCTGGACCGTCAAGGACCCCGTTATGAACCTGGATCCGGCAGCGGTGGCGGCCAGCCAGTTAGCTCAGATTGGATGCGCAGGGTTGTCAATGAAAGTGGAGGGCCAATACCTAATACCATTGCTGATAAGCTGCGTGGACGGCATTTCTCCACGTTTGATGATTTCCGTTCAGCGTTCTGGCAAGAAGTCGCAACTGACCCGAAGCTAGCGAGTCAGTTTAACGCGGCAAATCGCGCTAGGATGGCAAAAGGACTTGCGCCAATTGCGCCCAGAACCGAACAAATAGGCGGCCGCAAATCGTTCGAACTAGACCATGCTCGACCAATATATCAAGGAGGCGCCGTGTACGATGTTGATAACTTGCAGGTTATGACGCCTCGTGCGCATATAGAAAAAACAGGGATTGATAATAATCTTCCTAGGAACAATGGCCCATGTCCCGGTGCTGGGTAGTGTAAAACTGACTGACGGAGACACACCATGGTTGATGCCTTGACGAAGCATAGTTTGTCTGAATTCACACGCGCGGAGTTTCTGGATTTTGTTGAACGGATTTCGCGTGCGGAGGGGGCAACGGAAAAAGAGAATGACGAATGGGTGGATCATTTTGCCAAACTTGTTGAACCTCATCCAAAAGGAACAGACATAATGTTTTGGCCTGAGGAAGGAGCAGATGATTCACCAGAAGGAATTGTTTCCGAAGTTGAACGATTCTGCCGCGAGAATAAACTACCTTGCTTCAAGGATTGTGATTCATGAATTGATCCGGCTCATATGCACATCATCCTGTATCCCGGCTCGGCAATGGGTTTTTTCTTTCGCCCTGAAACTCTCCACGATCCTTTGCATCTCGGCCTTCTGGCTGGGGCTCATCTGGCCGTCAGTGGAGGCTGTGACGATCAGCGCTCTATCGCCCATATCGATGATCGTGCTCAACATATGGACAGGAGTCTTGTTGCGCATCCAGCGGCCTTCCATCTCATGCGCTGGTAGGCCGGAGACGTGAAATTCACGACGACCCAGCAATTCGAAACCCTCGAGCGCTTTCTCGACGCGTTTCATTTGATCTTCCAGATATTCCGGAAAGCTGACGCCCCATGCCCTGTCGTCGCGGGTGATCGTCAGCGCCATCTGTGTCGGTGAATTGTCTGACGCCATGACGTTGACAGTTCGGTCGCGCCAACCGTCCGGCAGGTCAAACACGCCTTCGTTGATGCGGTACATCAGCCCCCTACACCCTTGTTCAGATGAATTTCCGGCCCGGATTGATCCAACCCGTTCTTGTTGAAAATAATCTTGGAGCCGTCGCCGAACTGCAGCACGACCTGATCCGTCGTCATCGTCAGTGAGCCATCGCCCACCTTCAGCGTCAGCTTCTCGGTCGCTTCGGCCTCGATGACTTTCGAACCCATGCTCATCTTGTTGGTGGACAAATGCTCCATGACGTCATGCGATTCGACATGAACCTTTACCGTGGCGGCCATCTCTATATCGTTGTCTGCCTTGTAGGATATGATTCCCGGCCCACCATCGCCCGCAACAGCCGTCTCGGTGACCTTGTTTGCCTTGACGCTGCGCGTCAGCGCGACTGTCTCGGCAAGATTGCCGCTTGCGACCGCCTTGGCCTCGTCTCCGGACTGCACGGTGATGCTGCGATTGCCGCCTTCGACCATAGTGGATTCATTGTCCTTGATGACCCGCTCCATGTCTTTCTGGGCATGCATGAAGATCTTTTCGGCGCCACCGGCATCCTCGAAGCTCAGTTCGTTGAAGCCCGATCCGCCATGCGTCTTGGTCTTGAAGCCACTTTTCGTCTTGCTGGCCGGCAGGCCGTAGATATTGCCGTTCTTGCCGTTCACCACGCAGCCAGTTACGATTGGCTTGTCGGGGTTGCCATCAATGAAATCAACCACCACCTCCATGCCGATGCGTGGGATGACGACGCCGCCAAGCCCGTTACCGGCCCAGTTCTGCGACACACGGCAGCGCATAGATCGGGCGCCTTCAAGATCCCAGTGGAATTGGACAAGGATACGCCCGAATTCGTCGCAGTCGATCTCTCCGTCACCGACCACCACTGCGGTCTGCGGCCCCTGCACGATCGGCGCCGGCGTCCGCCTCGGCGGTGCCATCGGTGCGGTGTCGGGCATCAGAGTATAAGAGCCGGTAAAGGCATAGCCGTCGTCCTCGGCTCCACCCGAGCCATATGCCTCACTGACGAAATTATGCGAGGCGCTCAGGCAGAGATAGCGCTCGCCCGTTCCAGGCACCGGTTCTCCGGCGAGTATCACCACCATCCCTGAACCAAGACTTACACAGTCTCCCACGGCCCGGTTGCGCCGATCGCTACCGCGCTCCTGCTTCGTACGCAGACGAGCCGTCATCTTGCCGCTGTCCTGATCAGCGAAATCACCAGGATATTCATAGCTTTCAAGCTGGCCGAAAGCATGAATCGCGTCCCCGACATGGTCGGATTCCATCGTGGCTGTCGGAGTCTTGAAATTGTAATCGATCAATCGCACGGCTCCGGTGGTCAGGTTCCGCTCGGGTGACCATTCCCAGAAATGCTCCCCTGGCGCCTGATGGTGCCTGTCATAGCGCCTGAATTCGCGTGGCCCAATATTCTCATGGGTAATGACATCATCGGTGAGCACAAGAACATGCTTGCCCGGTTCGTGACGGAAATGGAAGCTGATCCCGTGCCGCTCCATCTGGCGGCGGGCAAAATCCAGATCGCTTTCACGATATTGAACAGTGTATTCCAAGATGGGATACACTTCGGATAGTTTCATCTCGAAATCCACGTCGCCGGTAACGACGTAATCTAGGAACAGTTCCTGAAGAATCTGGTCCACGGACTTGTTATGGAAGATCCTCTGGTTGCGCCGCTGCCCTGCAAGCCAAAACCAGGGTCGTAGCGTCAAATCGTAGCGGTGTCCGTTTTCTCCCACGCCGACCCATCTGGCCTTGGTCACGATTCCATCGAAGGGACGCATCACGTCATGAGCCTCGATTTCCACCGTGGCATGGGTGCCAATCAATGCATCGAAATCAAGATTGTCCCGGGTGGACAAGGCTTCGACCTGGTATTCGAACAACTCATTCAGACGGTCCGTTCCACTGAAGCGCAACAGGACCAATTCATCCTGTCCAAGTGCCGTGTGCAGCCGGCCAGTACGTTCAATCTGCTTGAAGGGGGCATTCATCCATGGCCTCCATGAAATTGAGATAATATAGCTTATATGTTTACCGCGATTCTGCTCAAAGTGACAGTCTGGTCGGCATTTTGTTGCCCTGACGTCAAGCAAGTGCCGCGACTCTCAACCGCCCCCTGATTTCGAATGTTGTTGCTGGTCGCCTGGACCCTAAGGTGTATCCCGAACCTGTTGAAGGGATACGAGATGGCGAAACGCGGGAAATTTACAGATCAATTCAAGGCGAAGGTCGCGCTTGAGGCGCTGCGTGGTGATGCAGACCAATAACAGACAAGCGCAGTGTGCAGCTTCTTCGGTGAAACGCCCATCACGACACTCACCAAAGAGGGCGGGAACGATTCGCGCGAGAACAGGCCGTGAATCGCTGTGCCAATTCTGTGCCACATAGCTATGCGTGTTCTTGCCACGTTCTGCCATAGAGCAACCTAACCACATATCACGCGCGGATGAATTTTCCTTAATACTCATAAGGGATTGACTGGTGCTGCTGGACAGGATTGAACTGTCGACCTCTCCCTTACCAAGGGAGTGCTCTACCACTGAGCTACAGCAGCGCCGTGCAGGGCGTTTAGACAAAGCTGAAGGGTCGCGCAAGGGGGGCGCCACAAAAATCCCGAAGGCATTCGTCTGCAGGAGGATCGCGGCATCGCTGGACTGTCGTGCACGGGGGCGATAACAGGATCGGATGGCAGATCGGTCAAAGGATAGGCGCAGGCCCGGCACGGGCAAGAACGAAGGCGAGGCCGGTTCCCGCGAGGACAGGCTGCGGGCGGCATTGCGCGCCAATCTGGCGCGCCGCAAGGCGCAGGCGCGGGCTCGTTCGGATCGGAATGTGCCGGAGACCGGAAGCGGCGAGACTGAGCGCGGCAAGGATACAGGCGGAGACGACAGCTAGAATGGACCAGATCATCGTTCAGGGGAACGGCCCCCTACAGGGCGAAATTCCGATTGCGGGGGCAAAGAATGCCTGCCTCACGCTGATGCCCGCGACGCTATTGACGGATCAGCCGCTGACGCTGACCAATGCGCCGCGGCTGTCGGATATCCGCACCATGACCGAGCTCTTGCAAAGTCTTGGCGCCGAAGTCGCCAGCCTGCAGGAGGGTAAGGTATTGTCGCTCTCCAGCCATGCGCTGGACAGCCATCGCGCCGAATATGACATCGTGCGCAAGATGCGCGCCTCGATCCTCGTGCTCGGCCCTATGCTGGCACGGGATGGCCGTGCCGAGGTTTCGCTGCCTGGTGGTTGCGCGATCGGCGCGCGTCCGGTCGATCTGCATCTCAGGGCGCTGGAGGCGATGGGCGCCGAACTGGATTTGCGCGACGGTTATGTCTATGCGAAAGCCCCTTCCGGGGGGCTGCAAGGCGCGGTCGTGGAATTTCCGCTGGTCTCTGTCGGCGCGACCGAGAACGCTCTGATGGCCGCGACGCTGGCGCGGGGCACCACAGTGCTGAAGAACGCCGCCCGCGAGCCCGAGATCTCTGACCTGGCCCGATGCCTGCGCCGCATGGGTGCACAGATCGACGGCGAGGGAACCGACACGATCACCATTCAGGGGGTCGATTCACTGGGGGGGGCGACGCATCCGGTGGTGACCGACCGGATCGAACTCGGCACCTATATGCTGGCCCCCGCCATGTGTGGCGGCGAGGTCGAACTGCTGGGCGGTCGCATCGATCTGCTGGCGTCCTTTTGCGAAAAGCTGGACGAGGCCGGGATCAGCGTCGAGGAAACTGCGCGCGGCCTCGTGGTGGCGCGGCGCAATGGCCGGGTGCGGGCGGTCGATGTGACGACCGAACCCTATCCGGGCTTTCCCACCGATCTGCAGGCGCAATTCATGGCGCTGATGTGCCTGGCCGAGGGCACCAGCACGCTGGAAGAGACGATTTTCGAGAACCGCTTCATGCACGCCCCGGAGCTGACCCGGATGGGTGCGCAGATCGAGGTGCATGGCGGTCATGCGAAGGTTACAGGGGTCGAGGAATTGCGCGGGGCTCCGGTCATGGCGACCGATCTGCGCGCCTCTGTCAGCCTGATCCTTGCAGGGATGGCCGCCGAGGGGCAGACCACGGTCAGCCGCGTCTACCATCTGGATCGCGGTTATGAACATGTCGTGGGAAAGCTGCGTGGGGTAGGCGCTCATATCGAGCGTGTGAAAGAGGAGTAAGGAATGGTCGAAGACGCCCGTTTTGCCGATGCCGATCCGCGTCCGATGACGCTGAAGGCCGAGGATGAGGCCGATCTGCGGATATTCTCGGCGCTGGTGCAGGACGCGATCCTGCCTGCCTCGGAAATCAGCTTCGATCCGAAGGCGCGGCGTCTGGCCCTGCTGTTGAACCGCTTCCGTTGGGAGGATGCCGAGCAGGCGCGGGCCGAAGGGCGCGGATTCGAGCGGGTCCGGGCGCTTCTGATTGTGAATGACGTGCTGGATCTGCACAGCGACGGAATAGATCGCGATGGCGATACGGTGCTGGAACTGCTGGCGCTGAGCTGGGCACCCGGCGAAGATGGCACCGGGCGATTGTCGCTGGAATTCGCCGGGGATGGCACGCTGGCGGCCGAGGTCGAATGCATCAACCTTGATCTGCGGGACGTGACGCAGCCTTATCTCGCTCCATCGGGTAAGGTGCCGTCGCATCCCGAGTGATCTGGCCGGGTGATTCAGGTATTTATCGCAAAGAAGAAACTGCCATGGTGAAGGTCTGGCACCTCGATCCTGGGTGCGCTGCCGAGTGGCGCGAGATCCGGCTGGCCTCGTTGCGCGACGCACCCGAGGCCTTCGATGCGACATTTTCGGAATGGCGGGACCGGCCGCTGGCAGATTTCGCGGCGCGGCTTGAAACGGTTCCGACATTCGCGGCGGGGGACGAGATCGGCTGCGCTTTGGCAGTCGCGTCATGGCAGGCAGGACTGGAACCGCACGATGCGGAACGCGGCTGGCTGCTATCGGTCTTTGCCCGGCCCGAGGCGCGCGGGTGCGGCTATGCCGAGGCGGCGATCCGGGCGGTTCTGCAGGATGCGGCAATGGCGGGAATGCGCTCGGTCGGGCTGCATGTGCTGGCGTCGAATTGGGCGGCGCAGGCGCTGTATCGGCGCATGGGATTTCGCGAAACCGGACGTACGAGCGTAACCAATAGCCGGGGCGAGCCTGAAGTCGAGATGATCTTGCCGCTTCAGAAATAATCTCAACAGGAATAGCGCGCTTTCCACCGAATTTTAGACATCGGCGGCTTGCATTGCGGCACGGGCGGGGTCAAAACCGGCTGATCATGGTTCAATCTCGCCGTTTGCCCTCTGCGCTGCCCTTTGTCGATCAGATCGCGATATTCTCGCGATTGGCCGAGGCGAATCCGCATCCCGAGACCGAACTGGAATTCACCAATCCCTATACGCTGGTCGTGGCAGTGGCCCTGTCGGCGCAGGCGACCGATGTGGGGGTGAACAAGGCGACGAAGGGGCTGTTTGCCGTGGCCGATACGCCGGCCAAGATGCTGGAACTGGGACTCGAAGGCGTGACCGAACATATCAGGACGATCGGGCTTTACCGACAAAAAGCCAAGAATGTCATCGCCTTGTCGCAGATACTGGTGGATGAGTATGGCGGCGAGGTTCCCGATAGCCGTGCTGCCCTGATGAGCCTGCCCGGAGTGGGGCGCAAGACCGCGAATGTGGTGCTCAACTGCGCCTTTGGCCATCCATCGCAGGCGGTGGATACGCATATTTTTCGCGTCGGCAATCGCACGCGCGTGGCTCCGGGACGTGATGTCAACGCGGTAGAGCGTGCGATCGAGGATAATGTGCCGGTGCGGTTCCAGAACCATGCCCATCACTGGCTGATCCTGCATGGCCGCTATATCTGCCAGGCACGCCGCCCGCGCTGCGGGATCTGCACCATCGCCGACCTGTGCCCCTATGAGGAGAAGACCGAATGACCACCCCCTACGTGATCGGCATCGGCAATGCGGTGATGGATGTTATCTCTCCCACGGACGATGATCGGCTCCAAGCCCTGGGTATAGAGAAGGGCATCATGCAACTGATCGAGCGTGAGCGGTCGGAATACCTGATGGCCGCGCAGGCCGACGATCACGGGCCGGGGCAGGCCGAGGCGCGGCTGGTGCCGGGCGGATCGGTGGCCAATACACTGGCCGGGATCGGGGCGATGGGGCTGCGCACAGCCTTTATCGGGCGGGTCGCCGATGACAGCCTGGGCCGGACCTATGCCGACAAGACCGAGGCGGCGGGGACGCGTTTCGTCAACCCGCCGGTCAAGGGCGATGTCCTGCCCACTTCGCGCAGCATCATCCTTGTGACGCCGGATGGCGAACGGTCGATGAATACCTATCTGGGCATCTCGACCGAACTGGGTCCGGAACATGTCGCGCCCGAAGTGTTCGAGGGCGCTGGCTGGTTGTTCCTCGAAGGTTATCTCTTCGACAAACCCAAGGGGAAAGAGGCTTTTCTGAAGGCCGCGAAATGCTGTCATGAAGCCGGCGGGCTAGCGGGCATTGCCCTGTCCGATCCGTTCTGCGTGGATCGCCACCGCGAGGATTTCCGGCGGCTCGTGGCGGGGCCGATGGATTACGTGATCGGCAATGTCCATGAATGGACCTCGCTCTATCAGACCGAGGATCTCGAGGTCGCTTTGGCGCAGGCCGTGGCGGATTGCGGCACGGTGATCTGCACCCGTTCGGGCGAGGACGCGATCCTGATTCGCGATGGTGAACGGGTTCTGGCACCGGTGCATAAGGTGGTGCCGGTGGATGCCACGGGGGCAGGGGACCAGTTCGCCGCCGGGTTGATCCACGGCTTGGCCACGGGCGCACCGCTGGAAATTGCCGGACGAATGGGTTGCATCGCCGCGGCCGAAGTGATCGGCCATGTCGGGCCGCGGCCCGAGCGGGATATCCTGGCGGATTTCCGGGCCGAAGGCTTGATCTGATCGCGGCGGTTGCCGCTGGTCTCAGCGTGCTCTGCCTACTGAAAACGGGACCGTTTGAGGTTAGAGTTCTCGGCTACTCTTTCTTGGCTGGGAGAGGAGCGGAAACGCATAAAAGCATCGAAGTTCATGGGCGCACAGAAGGCGTTCATTCTGAAGCAGGGCGAAGACGGGATGCCCGTGGCCGAGATTTACCGCAAGGCGGGGATAAGCCAGGCGACCTATTTCAACTGGAAGAAAAATTATGGCGGAGCAGGTGGGATTCGAACCCACGGGACCATCTCTGGCCCGGCCGATTTCAAGTCGGCTGCCTTAGACCACTCGACCACTGCTCCGCCCGTCTACCTACTTGCTACTTTGGGATTTGCCAAGGCAGAGTGAGGATAATCTTCCCTGTTTTTAGCGGGTGCATTCGTAGAACTTATACAGTCTTTTTCAGTTTTTTGGCGGGGGTAATGCCGCCGATGCCTAGGTTCGGGCGGTCGTTGTTGTAAGTCCAGAACCGTTGTGTGGCGTGATCCTGAGCCTCTTCGATGATTCGATCCAGGCTTCGAATAACTCTCTCTGCAAGCCGCGAAAAGTCGATCTCGATGACCTAGCCTTGCGGGCACCGGTCAGACCGGCAAGCAGATCGGCGATCTCCTCGTTCAACTTGCCGATAAAGCCCCGCTTATCCAGCCCCTTACTATCGGGGGGTATCCACTCAGTGTGGAGTAACACCAGCTCTTCTACCAGATTCGGGCCCGTCGTGACGCAGGTTCAAGGCCGGTGCACTAAACCACACTGCCCCACCCCCGAGGCATGCTCGATTATCTTGCCGCGTGGGCAGGCGCAATCTCTCGGCGCAACTCAGCGGCGCAATGTGACCACGTTCGAGGCTCCGGCAATCTCGACCCGGGTCACGCCGGCAAGCTGCGTATTCGACAAGGACAATGCTGCCGTGATAGAATCGACAGCCGGATTGGTGGGGAGCCGGGCCGCTTCGTCCGTTGGAGGCGGTGGAACCGCCACGAAACGCAGCCGCAGCACGCCATCGGGGTCGGGCGATATGCGTCCGCGCGGCTGTGGGCGCAGGGTGACAAGTTCGGCATCGTGATAACCCTTGGTCGGAGCGATGCCCGTGACCACGAGCAGACGCCCTTCGTTCAGTGGCTCCCACCTTGCCGACAGGATCTGGGGGATGCCGGCGCGGCGATCGCCCGCAGCTTCATAGCCGCCTTCGGGGGCAAGCGTAGTGGCTTGGTCTCTGCTGCCGCCTCCCCAGCCAAGCGGGTTCCAGCCGCTGTCGCTGAATCGGCCGCCACAGCCGGACAGCAGCAGCGCAGAGATCAGCAGAGGTGCGGTCAGTTTCGTCATTTGGCTTCCCCCGAAGGTTTTGCCCGATTGTTAGGGGAAAGTGACGCGTCGTTAAAGCCTCTTTGACCTTCGCCCCCGCCCGCGTTAATCCGTCATCGAAAAAAGGAGCCCCCAATGGCCAGTCCCGCATTCGAAGACATCGCTGACACTTTCGACTTCCTGGATGACTGGGAGGAGCGCTACCGGCATGTGATCGAGCTGGGTAAGGCCATGCCCCCGATGGAACCGGCGCTGCAGGTGCCCGCGACGAAGGTCGAGGGTTGCGCCAGCCAGGTCTGGATCATGCCGCGGATCGAGGATGGGCGCTTCGATTTCATGGGCGATAGCGATGCGATGATCGTGCGCGGGCTGATCGCGATCCTGCATGCGCTCTATTCCGGCCTGACCGTGGCAGAGGTGGGGCAGGTGGATGCGCAGGCCGAACTGGCGCGGCTTGGACTGGACGAGCATCTGTCATCGCAGCGCTCGAACGGTTTGCGCGCCATGGTGGTGCGGATCAGGCAGCTCGCTGCCGCCGCAGCGTGATCCAGCCACCGCCCAGCACGCGGGTGCCGTCGGTTTCATAGAACACGCAGGCCTGGCCGGGGCTGACACCTTCCTCGGCATCCAGCAATTCGACCTCGGCACGGCCATTTTCCAATGGGCGCAGGATCGCCGGGCGCGGAGGCCGGGTCGAGCGGATGCGGACCGAGCAGGGGATCTCGCCCGTGAATGGCTGATCGCCCAGCCAGTTGACTTCGGAGACCGGAACGATGGTCGTGGCCAGCTCGGATTTCGGGCCGACGATCACTTGCCGGGTTTCGGGATCGAGGCGGACGACATAGAGCGGTTCGCCCAATCCACCGATGCCCAGCCCGCGGCGCTGGCCGACCGTGTAATGGATCACGCCGCGATGTTGGGCCAGCACGTTACCCTCCATATCCACGATTTCGCCCGGATCGGCGGCGCCGGGGCGCAGCTTTTCGATCACGCTCGCATAATCGCCATTCGGCACGAAGCAGATATCCTGGCTGTCGGGCTTGTCGGCAACCGACAGGCCGTATTCGGTGGCCAGCGCCCGGGTTTCTGCCTTGCTGACCAGATGGCCGAGCGGAAAGCGCAGGTAATCCAGCTGCTCTTGCGTGGTCGAGAACAGGAAATAGCTTTGATCGCGGGCCGGATCGGCGGCCATGTGCAGTTCGGCCCGCCCGGCACCGGGTTTGCGCTGGATATAATGTCCGGTCGCCATGCAATCGGCATCCAGGTCGCGCGCGGTTTCCAGCAGGTCGCGGAACTTCACCCGCTCGTTGCAGCGGATGCAGGGCACCGGGGTCGCCCCGGCCAGGTAGGCATCGGCGAATTCGTCGATGACCGATTCGCGGAACTTGTTCTCGTAATCCAGAACGTAATGCGGAAAGCCCATCCGCTCGGCCACCCGGCGGGCATCGTGAATATCCTGCCCGGCACAGCAGGCGCCTTTCTTGGCCAGCGCCGCGCCGTGATCGTAAAGCTGCAGCGTGACCCCGATCACGTCATAACCCTCTGATTTCAGCTTGGCAGCCACGACCGAACTGTCGACGCCGCCCGACATCGCCACCACCACGCGCGTCTGCGCGGGCGGTTTGGCAAAGCCGAGGCTGTTCAATTCGGCATCGCGCGCCGGGGCGCGATCGGGGGCAAGAAAGATCATGGATGGGCTCCGGGCCAAGTGGCCATCATCGATTTACGTAGAAATATAGGCAAATGCCAAGCATTCTCAACCCGAACAATGCATCGGGCTAACCCGGAATTAAGCTTTTTGTGACCAGAATTCCCTGACTTTATCAAGAACAGGGAACAGAGTCGTGACGAAGAAAGACCGCCCTCTGACCGCGACCTTGCCGGATGGGACGATCCTGACGGTTGCGGATTTGCCGCCACCTTCGACCCGTTGGGTTGCATCTCGCAAGGAAACTGTCGTGAATGCAGTCGCTTACGAGTTGATCTCACGCGAAGAGGCACTGGAGCGATACGGCCTCTCCGAGGAGGAGTTCGATAGCTGGTGCCGTGCGATGATCGAGCACGGACCTGCTGCATTGAAGGTGACGTTACTGCAGCGTTACAGAAAATAGTGGATCTCGGAGGAAACAACTTTAAGGTGCATTAAGATTCCTTAAATACAATCTGAAGTAACCTTACCGGAATCATAGATCGACCAGGACCACGGATGTCATGAGAATTTTGCTAGTAGAAGATGACCCCAGCACCGCCCGCGCCATCGAACTGATGCTGGTTTCCGCCAGTTACAATGTTTTCGTCACCGATATGGGTGAGGAAGGCATCGATCTGGCAAAGCTTTACGATTACGATCTGATCCTCCTGGATCTGGACCTGCCCGACATGAATGGCATGGAGGTCGTGCGGAATATCCGCCTCGCCCGGATCGATACGCCGATCCTCATCCTGACCGGCTCGGATGACATGGAAGACAGGCTGCGCGGTTTCGGCTTCGGGGCTGACGATTACATGACCAAGCCCTTTAACCGCGAGGAGTTGCAGGCCCGTATCCGCGCCATCGTGCGCCGTTCGCAGGGGCATAGTCAGGCGATCATCCAGATCGGCGAGATCACGGTGAACCTTGATGCCCGCGCGGTCGAGGTGCGGGGCAGGCCGGTTAATCTGACCGGCAAGGAATACCAGATCGTCGAGCTTCTGGCGATGCGCAAGGGCACCACGCTGACCAAGGAGATGTTCCTCAACCATCTCTATGGGGGCATGGACGAACCCGAGTTGAAAATCATCGATGTCTTCATCTGCAAGCTACGCAAGAAGCTGTTCGAGGCGCTTGGCTATGACAGCCCGATCGAAACGGTCTGGGGGCGCGGCTATGTGATGCGTGACCCGGCTCCCGTGGAAGAGAGGAAGGTAGCCGTCGGAGGCTGATCTCGCGGACCGCCGCGAACGATGCTGCCCGCGTTGGCGGGCGGTGTCGTCGTCTCTCCTCTTGCCAGCCGCGAATATTGCTGCTTCCACTCTGGGCGACGGCCCCTGCTGCGTCGTATAAGGGGCCGGCATCGCCCGGCCCGGGCGATGCGGCAAGATGGCATGACGGAACGGATCGGAATGGCGGAACGACAGTTGGATGATGAGGCTCCGGGCGGCGGCGCGGTGCAGGTAAGCGAGTTGACGGCGCAGCAGGCCGCTGACGAGATCGCCAATCTTTCGGCACGCCTCACGCAGGCGAACGAGGATTACCACGGCAGGGACAAGCCGCAGATCTCCGATGCGGATTACGACGCGCTGAAACTCCGCCTCTCGGCGCTGGAGGAAGCCTTTCCCGATCTGCGCGCTGCCGACAGCCCGACTGGCAAGGTAGGCGCCGCCCCGGCCGAGGGTTTCGGCAAGGTCACCCATTCGCAACGGATGATGTCTCTGGGAAATGCCTTCAATGAAGAGGATGTGCAGGATTTCGTGACCCGAATCCGCAGCTTCCTGAACCTGCCTGAGGATGCGCCACTGGCGTTCACCGCCGAGCCCAAGATCGACGGGCTGTCGCTGTCGCTACGCTACGAGGATGGCGAATTGGTGCAGGCGGCCACGCGCGGCGACGGCACGGTCGGCGAGAATGTCACCGCCAATGCCCGCACCATCGCCGATATTCCCCAGAAGCTGAAGGCCGACGCTCCCGGCATCGTCGAGATCCGGGGCGAAGTTTACATGTCGCATGACGATTTCGCCCGCCTCAATGCCGGGGATACGGGGCGCGTCTTTGCCAATCCACGCAATGCCGCCGCAGGCTCGCTGCGCCAACTTGATCCCAAGATCACCGCCAGCCGCCCGCTGAAATTTTTTGCCTATAGCTGGGGCGAACTGACCGCGCCGCTGGCCGAAACCCAGATGGGCGCGGTCGAACGGCTGGCCGAGTTGGGTTTCACGACCAATCCGCTCACCCGGCTCTGCCACGACGCTGCCGGGATGATCGCGGTCTGGGCCGAGATCGAACAGCAGCGCGCCACGCTTGGCTATGACATCGACGGGGTGGTCTACAAGGTCAATGACCTGGGCTACCAGGCCCGGCTCGGCTTCCGCTCGACCACGCCGCGTTGGGCGATCGCGCATAAATTCCCCGCCGAGACCGCCTGGACCCGCCTTGACCGGATCGAGATCCAGGTTGGCCGCACCGGCGCCCTGTCCCCGGTCGCGCGGCTGGAGCCGGTGACGGTGGGCGGGGTCGTCGTCTCGAACGCGACGCTGCATAACGAGGATTACATTGCCGGTCGCGACAATGCCGGCAACCTGATCCGTGAGGGCCGCGATATCCGCGAGGGCGATTGGGTCAAGGTCTACCGCGCGGGCGACGTGATTCCCAAGATCGCCGATGTGGACCTTTCGCGGCGCATCAGCGACATGCCCTACCAGTTCCCGACACATTGCCCCGAATGCGGCTCGGAGGCGATCCGCGAACCGGGCGATTCCGTGCGCCGCTGTTCGGGCGGCCTGATATGCCCGGCGCAGGCCATCGAGAAACTGAAGCATTTCGTCAGTCGCTCGGCCTTCGATATCGAGGGGCTGGGGGCAAAGCAGATCGAGATGTTCTTTGCCGATGACGCCCTGCCGATCCGCGAGCCCGCCGATATCTTCACCCTGGCCGAGCGCGACGCGGCGAACCTGCCCAAGCTGAGGAACCGCGACGGTTTCGGCGCGCGATCCACCGAGAAACTCTTCGCCGCGATCGAGGAAAAGCGACGTATCCCCTTGGCGCGTTTCCTTTTTGCCCTGGGCATCCGGCATCTGGGCGAAGTGGCGGGGACGACCCTGGCCCGGCATTTCGGCACATGGGAGGCGCTGATCGCCACCATCGACGGCGCAGCGGCAGAACCCGCCTTCACCGCCGAGGACGACAAGGCCCGCCGCGCCGTGCTGGAAGACAGCCCCAACTGGGCCGAGTTGACCGGCATCGACGGGATCGGCGCGGTGCTGGTGCAATCGCTGGTCACCACCTTCACGCAACCGCGCGAGCGTGAAAGCATCGACCGCTTGACCTCGATGCTGACCATCCTGCCTGCCGAAACCCCGGCATCCGCGCAAACCGAGATCAGTGGCAAGACGCTGGTCTTCACAGGCACGTTGGAGCGCATGACCCGCGCCGAGGCCAAGGCGCGGGCCGAGGCGATGGGGGCCAAGGTCGCGGGCTCGGTCAGTGCCAAGACCGATCTGCTGATCGCCGGGCCCGGCGCGGGATCAAAGGCCAAGAAGGCCGCCGACCTGGGCGTGGGTATCATCGACGAGGATGAATGGATGCGGATCGCCGGGCAATGAGCGGGGCGAAGGGCAGACCCCCGTCGCTGTTTCCGCTGTTTGCGGAGATCGACACCTTGCCGGGGATCGGGCCCAAGGGCCGGGACGCGCTGGCGCAGATGGGGATAGAGCGTCCGCGCGACCTGGTCATGACCCTTCCGACCGGTGGCATCACCCGCCGCCAGATCGACCGGATCTCCGATGCACGGCCGCCTGAAATCGTCACCATCGCGGTCACTGTGACCCGGCATTTCCCGCCCGCTTCTCGCGGCCGCCCATGGCGCGTGCACTGCACCGATGCGCATGGCGGCGATTTGACGCTGGTCTTCTTTCACCCCCGCCGCGACTGGATCGAAAGCCAGCTTCCCACCGATGCGCGCCGGATCGTCAGCGGCAAGCTGGAACTGTTCGACGGTCTCGCCCAGATCGTCCATCCCGACCATATGCTGCGCGAGGGCGAGGCATTGCCCGCCGCGTTCGAGCCGGTCTATCCGCTGTCACAGGGCCTGACCCAACGGATGATGTCCAAGGCCGTGACTGCCGCGATGGAACGCATGCCCGAGGTCGAGGAATGGATCGATCCGCAGCTTCTGAAAGATCGCGGCTGGCCCGGCTTCACTGATGCGTTGCAACAGGCCCACGCGCCCGAATCGCCGCGGGACCTGTCGCCCGACAGCCCGGCGCGGGCGCGGCTGGCCTATGATGAATTTCTCGCCCACCAGATGACGCTGGCGCTGGTGCGGCGCGAGAAACGGCGGTTGAGGGGCAGGCCGACGCAGGGCGATGGTCGCTTGCGTCAGGCGGTGCTGGCCAGCCTGCCCTGGCCGCCGACCGGGGCTCAGACTCGTGCGGTCGAAGAAATCTCTGCCGATTTGGCCAGCGACCGGCGCATGAACCGGCTGCTGCAGGGCGATGTCGGCTCGGGCAAGACGCTGGTCGCGATGCTGTCGGCGCTGGTTGCGGTCGAGGCAGGGGGGCAGGCGGTGTTGATGGCCCCGACCGAGCTTCTCGCCCGCCAGCATGCCCGTGCGCTTGAGCCGCTGGCGCGGGCGGCGGGCGTTCGGCTGGCCGCGCTGACCGGTCGCGACAAGGGCGAGATGCGGGCGCAGCTGCTCGAAGACCTCGCGCAGGGCCGCGTCGATATCCTTGTCGGCACCCATGCGGTGTTCCAGAAGGATGTGCATTTTTACGATCTGCGCCTTGCCATCATCGACGAACAACACCGTTTCGGCGTCGCGCAGCGGCTGGAACTGTCGGCCAAGGGCGACGTGCCCCCCGACATGCTGATCATGACCGCGACGCCGATCCCCCGCTCGCTGGCGCTGACGCAATATGGCGATCTCGACCTGTCGGTGCTGGACGAGAAACCGCCGGGGCGGCAGCCGATTACGACCGTGATGATCTCGGACCAGCGGCTGGACGAGGTGACTGCGCGCCTGCATGCCGTACTTGAACAGGGGGCGCGGGCCTATTGGGTCTGCCCGCTGGTCGATGAAAGCGAACTCAGCGACCTGACTGCCGCCGAGGCGCGGTTCCAGTCGCTGCGGGCGCAGTTCGGCGAGGATGTGCGGCTGATCCATGGTCAGATGCCCGCCGATCAGCGCGACGCCGCCATGGCGGATTTCGCATCGGGCCGGGCGCGGATTCTTGTCGCGACCACGGTGATCGAGGTCGGCGTGGATGTGCCTGAAGCCACGATCATGGTGATCGAGCGGGCCGAGAGCTTTGGCCTCGCCCAGCTTCACCAGCTTCGCGGGCGGGTCGGGCGCGGGCAGGGGGCCTCGACCTGCCTGCTGATGTATCACCCGCCC
This sequence comes from Paracoccus saliphilus, assembly GCF_028553805.1. Lineage (NCBI taxonomy): Bacteria > Pseudomonadati > Pseudomonadota > Alphaproteobacteria > Rhodobacterales > Paracoccaceae > Paracoccus > Paracoccus saliphilus. The sequence goes on from NZ_CP067140.1 coordinate 1,294,902, forward strand.
CTGGGCGAGACCGGCGCCCGCCGGCTGACCACGCTGCGCGATACCGAGGACGGGTTCCGCATCGCCGAGGTGGATCTGGAGATGCGCGGCGCGGGCGACGTGATCGGCACTGCGCAATCGGGACTGCCGCGCTTTCATATCGGCGATCTGGAGCATCAGCCCGCGTTGATGGCCGTGGCCCGGCAAGATGCCCGCGCATTGTTGGAACGCGATCCGGCGCTGGATTCGGCGCGGGGGCGAGCAGTGCGTTTCCTGATGTGGCTGATGCAGCAGGATCAGGCGATCCGACTGATTTCCGTGGGGTGAGTCCGGCTTCATTGCGTCCCGCGATGGCTGGGGCTCTGCCCCAGACCCCGGGATATTTGCATGAAGAAGAAATGGGACGAGCCCGGCACAATCCCGAAGGTTGCGCCCATGGCCCGGATCTGGTCTTGTGAGCCGTGACGGGGGCGCCCATCCGGGCTGAGATGCACCCTTTGAACCTGAACCAGATCATGCTGGCGGAGGAAGTCGCGTTGCCGTCATGGCCTTCACATGTCGCCCGCGTGCCGCGCCGGGGGAGGCAAGATGATTCCGAATATTCTGTCGATCGCGGGCTCCGATCCTTCGGGCGGGGCGGGAATCCAGGCCGATCTCAAGGCGATTTCGGCCAATGGCGGCTATGGCATGGCCGCGATCACTGCCCTGACCGTGCAGAACACGCAGGGCGTCAGCGCGGTTCAGATGGTGCCGCCGGATTTCGTGGCGGCGCAGATCGGGGCGGTTTTCGACGATATCCGCGTCGATGCCGTCAAGATCGGCATGCTGGGGGATGCGGCGGTGATCGCTGCCGTGGCGCGGGCGCTGGAGGGGCGGGGTTGTCCCATCGTGCTGGACCCGGTGATGGTTGCCAAGGGTGGCGACCGGCTGCTGGCGGTCGATGCAGTTGCGGCACTGCGCGAGTTGCTGATCCCGCGCGCCACGATCATCACCCCGAACCTGCCCGAGGCCGCCGATCTGCTTGGATGCGCCGAAGCGCGGGATCGCGCGGGGATGGAGGCGCAGGCAAGTGCTTTGATGGACCTGGGGCCGCAGGCGGTCCTGCTGAAGGGTGGGCATCTGGGAGGGGCCGACTCGCCGGATCTGTTGGTTAGCGCGAATCGGATACAGTGGTTGGAGAGCGCGCGCCACGCGACTCGCAACAGCCATGGAACAGGATGCACGCTGTCTTCGGCACTGGCCACGCAGCTGGCCTTGTCGGAGGAGGTTGGACAAGCCGTGGAAGCCGCAAAATCATATGTTTACAGGGCATTGATTGCCGCTGACCGGCTTCGGGTCGGGCAGGGACACGGCCCCCTGGATCATTTCTGGGCGCTTCGATAATTCAAAATGTTCTCATAAAGTTCTTTACAGGCGGGTGCGGATATGAGAACAAAGCAGCAACACGAAGGAGTTGCCATCATGAACCGCGAATTCGTTTCCGATCTGCTCGGCGTTGCCGCATTGTCCGTGACCACCATCGTCATTCTCTGGCTGCCAGCCATCCTGCAAGCCTGACCTACTGCCCCGCGTTGCATCATCGGCGCCGCGCCTGTGCGCCGTCACTGTCTCCCTGCACGCGCAACTTGACCGGCCCCATCGCGGGCCGGTTTTTTCTTTGCCGAGATCGATTGCACTGGCGTCACGCAAAGGTGAAGACGGCAGGGAAGCGTGCGTTGCCTGTGTACGGGTTGTGTACGCCCTGTGCATATCTGGTGTACCGGTTGTGCAGCCCGAAATCCGGCATTTACTATGTCAGGCGGCGGCCGCCGTTGCACATGACAACGGGGCGCAACGCTCGTAACCGTTGCGTGGTGTTTTCCGAATGCGCTGCGGGAAGGGTCAGGCCCCTGCCTGCGCCTCGTCCATGGCCGCGAGTGTCGCTTCCCATGCCAGCAGGATCGAAGCATGGCGGTTCGGGTATTCCCGCGCCGGCAGCAATGCCTCGAGTTCAGCAAAGGGCGCGCCCGGCGCCTCTCCACCCTGTTTCAGCATGGATTTCAGCTGGTCGCGGGTCGTCTCGATTTGCTCGCGCGTTTGGCCGATGACCGCCGAGCCGAGCACGGAGGCTGAAGCCTGCCCTAGGGCGCAGGCGCGGACTTGTTGAGCGAATTCAGCTATTTGATCATCTTGCACGATGACGTCCACGGTCACCGAGGACCCACAATGGGGCGAGCGGCGCATGGCGCTGCCTTCGGGGGCGGTCAGCCGCCCCTGATGCGGGATCGAGGTGGTCAGCGCCAGAATCCGGCGCGAGTAGAGTTGCATCAGATCGCTATCGCTCATCGGTCTTCCCCGCGCGGTCCATTCGTCCTAGATAGGTGTCCCGATTGCGAAAGGAAACCCGATGTTCGACCCGGCCAGCCTGAAGTACGATGCGAACGGCCTGATCCCGGTCATTGCGCAGGACGATTCCAGTAGCGAGGTGCTGATGATGGCCTGGATGAATGCCGAGGCCATCGCCCGAACATTGCAGACAGGGCGCGTCACCTATTGGTCGCGTTCCCGCAAGTCCTTCTGGATCAAGGGGGAAAGCTCGGGCCATGTGCAGGAGCTGGTCGAGCTGCGCGTCGATTGCGACCGCGACTGCCTGCTGGCGCTGGTCCGGCAGACCGGCCCGGCCTGCCACACCAACAGGCGCAGCTGCTTCTATACGGCGATCCGCGAAGGGGAAGAGGTCGAAATCATGCGGCCGATGGCCTAGAATCCGACCAGGCGGCGAAGGTCAGCGGGGCTGGTGCCTTCGTCGCGGTAATGGCGGATGGTGCGGGCATCGTCGCGCTTGGCCAGCCGCTTGCCGGTATCGTCCCGGATCAACCGGTGATGGTGGTAAAGGGGCGTCGGCAGCTTCAGCAGTTTCTGAAGAAGAGTATGTATCCACGTGGAATCGAACAAATCTTTTCCGCGTGTGACAATATCTATGCCCTGCGCCGCATCATCCACGACCACCGCCAGGTGATAGGATGTGCCCATGCCGCGCCTGGACAGGATCACGTCGCCGATCCCGTCCAGGAACTCGTCGCGGGTAAGGCTGTGGTCATGTCCGGGCATGATGGTCTCGTCGCGAAAACTCAACCGATCCAGTCCGAGGGCGTCAAAGGCGCGGGCGGTGTCCAGCCTGATGACATCATCGGGCGCCGCCTTGGACAGGTGACGCCCCCGACAGGTTCCGGGATAGATCAGGCCGTCAGGTCCGGCGGGCAGGGCGCCTTCCTGCGGGGCTGACAGTGCCGCGCGGATATCGCCTCGGCGGCAGCGGCACGGATATGAGAAGGGCGCCAACTGTGCCAAGGCGGCACGATAGGCTTCCATCCGCTCGGATTGCCGCATGACCGGGCGCTGCCATTCCAGGCCCAGCCATGCCAGATCCTCGTATATTGCTGCTTCGAATTCGGTCTTGCAGCGGTCGCGGTCGATATCCTCGATCCGCAGCAGGAACTGTCCTTCAGAGGCTTCGCGGGCGGCGACAAGCGCGGCATAGGCATGGCCCAGATGCAAAAGCCCGGTCGGCGAAGGGGCGAAGCGGCCGCGTCTTACTGTGTCGCCAGCCATGCCCGGAAATCGTCCTTGGCGCGCTGCGTATAGGCCGGGTAGCGGTCTTTCCGTCCCTTGCGTCCGCTTCGCATCTCTTCCAGCGGCGGAAACAGCCCGAAATTCACGTTCATGGGCTGGAAGGTCTTTGCCTCCGCCCCGCCGGTGATGTGATTGACCAGCGCGCCCATCGCCGTGGTGAAGGGCGGCGGCCCCAGGTCGTCTCCACGTGCCTGCGCTGCGGCCATGCGTCCGGCCAGCAGCCCCATCGCGGCGCTTTCGACATAGCCTTCGACGCCGGTGACCTGTCCGGCAAAACGCAGATTGGGGCGTTTGCGTAGCCGCATCCGGTCGTCCAGCAGGGTGGGCGAGTTCAGGAAACTGTTGCGATGGATGCCACCAAGCCGGGCAAAGCTGGCATCCTGCAATCCCGGGATCATCCGGAACACCTCGGTCTGTGCCCCGTATTTCATCTTGGTCTGGAAGCCTACGATATTATAAAGCGTTCCCAAGGCATTATCGCGCCGAAGCTGGACCACCGCATAGGCTTTTTCCTCAGGCTTGTGGGCATTGGTCAGCCCCACCGGCTTCATCGGCCCATGGCGCAGGGTTTCGCGGCCACGCTCGGCCATCACCTCGATGGGCAGGCAGCCATCGAAGTAACCGGCGGTTTCGCCTTCGCGGAACTCGGTCTTGTCGGCGGCCAGCAGCGCGTCGATGAAGGCCTCGTATTCGTCCCGGTTCATCGGGCAGTTGATATAGGCGCGGCGCTCGGCCTCGGTTTCGCCCTTGTCGTAGCGGCTCTGCTCCCATGCCACACCCATGTCGATCGTGTCGGCATGGACGATCGGGGCGATGGCGTCGAAGAAGGCCAGCGCCTCGGTGCCGGTCACCGCCCGGATCGAGCCCGCCAGCCGGTCGGATGTCAGCGGCCCGGTGGCGACGATCCAACTTCCTTCGGTGGGCAAATCGTCGATCTCGCCCGTGCGGATCTCGATCAGCGGCTCGGCTTGCAGCGCCTCTGTCACCGCTTGCGAGAAAGCCTCTCGGTCCACGGCCAGCGCGCCGCCCGCGGGCAGGCGATGCTTGTCGGCCATGGACATGATCAACCCGTCCGCCGTCCGCATTTCCCAGTGCAACTGCCCCACGGCGTTCATCACGTCGTCGTCCGAGCGGAAAGAGTTCGAGCAGACCATCTCGGCGCAATCGCCGGTCTTGTGGGCGAAGGTCCCGACAGCCGGGCGCATCTCGTGCAGGATCACCGGGACGCCGCTGCGGGCCGCTTGCCATGCGGCCTCGGATCCGGCGAGGCCGGCGCCGATGATGTTGACGGGCTCCATGCGGTCCTCTTTGCGATAAGTTCGACAGGCTGCTTGGCTAGCAGTGACCGGGCGAAAAGGAAAGGGCGGCGCCGCAGTGGCACCGCCCTCGATCCATGTCCACGATGGGACAGGGCGATTATTCTTCTGCGGCCTCTTCGGTCGCTTCCTCTTCGGTCGCGGCGCTTTCGTCCTCTTCCTCGTCATCGCTGGAGCGCAGCGCGGAAGGCGCGGCGATATTGGCGATGGCGAAGTTGCGGTCGATGGTCGGCTTGGCACCGGCGGGCAGCTTGACGTCCTCGATATGAACGCCGTCGCCGATTTCCAGCCCCGACAGGTCGACGGTGATCTGTTCGGGAATGTCGCCCGCGGTCACGATCAGTTCGACTTCCGAACGGACGGTCACGATCGTTCCGCCCTTGCGCAGGCCGGGGCAGTCATCATGGCCGGTGAATTCGACCGGAATGAACAGTTTTACCTTCGAGGTGCGGCGCAGGCGCATGAAATCGACATGGATCGGCAGATCCTTGACGACATCCTTCTGAACGCCACGGCAGATGACGCGGACGTCTTCCTGTCCGTCGACCTTCAGGTTCCACAGCGTGGACGTGAAACGCCCGGCGCGCAGCTTGGTCAGCAGGTCGTTGAAGTTGAAGGCGACTGGAACGGGGTCCTTGTGGTCGCCATATACGATGCCGGGCACCTTGCCTTCGCGGCGAGCTTGGCGGGCGGCCCCCTTGCCTGTCCCCGCGCGTGCCTCGGCCACCAGATCCGGGATCTCTTTGGCCATGATATCTATCCTAACAGTTGTTGACACCGCCATCCTCCAAGGGTGCATGGCGGCAAGGTGGGGCCTATAGCGCAGGACAGCCGGGTTGTGAAGGGGGATTCGTCACGCTCCGTATTCGCTCAGGAACCCTTCCGGCAACAGCAGGTTATGGCGGCCGACCGCGTGGATGTCGCGCTCGCCGCACAGCGCCATGGTGGTGTCCAGCTCGCTGCGGATCACCTCCAGCGCTGCCTTTACCCCGGCCTCGCCCATCGCGCCCAGCCCGTGGACGAAGGCGCGCCCGATCCATGTGCCATGCGCCCCGAGCGCCAGCGCCTTGAGCACGTCCTGACCGCTGCGGATGCCGCTATCCATGTGGATCTCGACCTTGTCGCCCACCGCCTCGACGATATGCGGGAGCATCCTGATTGCGGACAGCGCACCGTCCAATTGCCGCCCGCCATGGTTCGAGACCACGATCGCATCCGCGCCGAAATCGGCGGCAATGCGCGCGTCCTCGGGGTCGAGAATGCCCTTCAGGATCAGCTTGCCGCCCCACATGTCGCGGATTTTCGCGATCTTGTCCCAATCGAGACGCTCGTCGAATTGCTCGTTGGTCCAACTGCTTAGCGACGACATGTCACCGACGCCTTTCGCATGGCCGACGATATTGCCAAAGGAACGCCGCCTGGTCTGTGCCATGCCCATGCACCAGCGCCATTTCGTGGCCAGGTTCATCATCGTCGGCAGGGTCAGCTTGGGAGGTGCCGACAGCCCGTTCTTCAGGTCCTTGTGCCGCTGCCCGAGGATCTGCAGATCCAGCGTCAGGACCAGTGCGTTGCACCCGGCGGCCTTGGCCCGCTCGATCATGCCGGCGACGAAATCCTGATCCTTCATCACGTAAAGCTGGAACATGAAAGGCTTGGAGATATGCGCTGCGACATCCTCGATCGAGCAGATCGACATGGTGGACAGGGTGAATGGCACGCCGGCCGCTTCGGCCGCCTTGGCCGCGAGTATCTCGCCATCGGCATGTTGCATGCCGGTCAGTCCCACCGGTGCCAGCCCGACCGGCATGCTGACCGGCAGCCCGACCATGTCCGAGGCGATGCTGCGATTCGACATGTCGACCGCCACTTTCTGCTTCAGCCGGATCTTGGCGAAATCGCTCGTGTTCTCGCGAAAGGTTTGTTCGGTATAGCTGCCCGATTCGGCGTAATCATAGAACATCCGCGGGGTCCGGGCCCGATGCAGGGCCTTCAGGTCCTCGATGCAGGTTATGACAGGCATGGCACGCTCCGATAAATTGGTAAATTTTGCTTACCAGCCTTTCCGGTGCCGCACAATCAGCCGCCGTTCCGCTGCATCCGGCGCTGGATCTCGGGTTCGATCACCGGGTGCCGCAGCGCCTCGGCCCGCGCCCGCAACGCCTCCGCCCTGGACTGCGTAGCCTCGGCCACGGCGGCTGGATCCGTGCCGTCGGGGGGAAGCTCCGGTTCGGCCAGCAATTGCTCCATGGGCAGAAGCTGCGGGTAATCTCCGCCCTGATCGGCGCAGGCCGACACAAGGGGCAATGCGGCGCAAAGCGCGATCTGGGCAATTCGTGTCATGAGGCTAGACTAGGCCTGCCGGGGCTCGGCCACAACGGCCGATCACCGCTTCCACATCGGTCGCCTTCCTCGTAAGAGTGGACCCATGGCCCGCACCCAAGGATCCCGTGCAGATATTACCGGTCCGCTCATCCGTGACCACGCCCGCCGCCTCTTCGCGCGACAGGGCTATGCCGCCGTGTCGATGCGCCAGATCGCCTCGGCGGTAGGAGTGCAGGCCGGGGCGCTCTATGCCTATACGCCCGACAAGCAGGCGCTGCTGTTTGATCTCATGGAAAGCCATATGCGGGATCTGCTTGCCGCGTGGCAGGACGAACCCGCGGCCGATCCTCTTCAACGGCTGGAGAATTTCGTCCGCTTCCATATCGGCTTCAGTCTCGATCACTCCGATGCGGTGTTCCTGTCCTATATGGAGTTGCGCAACCTGACACCCGACAATCACGCCCGGATCGCCGATCTGCGCGGGCGCTACGAGACGGCGCTGGAAAACATCCTCCGCGACGGGATCGAGTCGGGGATGATGTTCGTCGACGATCCGAAACTCGCGACCATGGCCCTGATCGCCATGCTGACGGGCGTCACGAACTGGTATCGCGAGGGCGGGCGCCTCGACCGCCAGCGGATAGGCGACATCTATTGGGGTCTTGCCCGTGGCGCTGTCGGTGCGGCATGATGGCTTCTTCTTCACATCGGCGGTCGATCAGGGCCGCGCCCACTGCTACAGTCACAAACAATCGAAAGGACCGGCGATGGTGCAATCGAAAGCTGCGACCGTCGATGATTGGCTGAGCGATCTTGCGGCGTCCGACCAGCAGGTCTTCAAGCATTTGCGCGCAGCATGCCTGCAGGAATTGCCTAATTGGGAAGAGCGAATGCAATGGGGCATGCCCGGCTACGGGCCACCCGGTCAGGACAATGCCGTCAGCTTCAATGCGCAAAAGCGGCACATCGCCTTCTACGCTGGCCCGACGGCGATCGAGCGGTTCCAAGAACGGCTTGCCGGCATCGATTGTGGCAAAGGCTGCGTACGTTATCGCAATGCCGATGACATAGACTTCGACGTAGTGCGAGCGATACTGCGCGATATCCATACGCGCGGCGAACCCATGTGCTGAAGCGAGACGCGAACAATACGCAAATGGTAAGCCATTCACTGCAACAGCGCCCGTCCGCCCAATCCCGTTGCCTCACAGGCCATCAAATATCCAAATTCCACCGCTTGCCCGCACGCGCTTCTGGCCCGATAATCACCCCATGAGTCTGCCCCCCGGTTTCCTCGATGAACTTCGCGCCCGTGTTCCGATCAGCCGCGTGATCGGGCGCAAGGTGGTTTGGGACCAGCGCAAATCCAATCAGGCGCGCGGGGATTGGTGGTCGCCATGTCCGTTCCACCAGGAAAAGACAGCCAGCTTCCACTGTGACGACCAGAAGGGCTTCTATTATTGCTTCGGCTGCCATGCCAAGGGCGACGCGCTGACCTTCCTGCGCGAAGCGGACGGGATGGAGTTCATGGAGGCGGTCAAGCATCTGGCGGCCGAGGCTGGCATGACGATGCCCGAACAGGATCCCCGCGAACGCCAGCGCAGCGACCGCCGCAGCCAGTTGCTGGAGGTGACCGAGGCCGCCTGCCGCTGGTTCCGCCTGCAACTCCAGACCGGGGCAGCCGCCGAGGCGCGCGACTACCTGGCCCGCCGGGGGCTGGACCAGGCGGCGCAGGATCGCTTTGAAATCGGCTTTGCCCCGGGAAATCGAAATGCTCTGATCCAGGCACTGCGCGAAAAGGGATATGACGAGGCGCGGATCATCGAGGCGGGGGTGGCCGCCAAGCCCGACGATGGCGGGGCGGCCTATAGCCGATTCCGCGACCGGATCATCTTTCCGATCCGCGACGGGCGGGATCGCTGCATCGGCTTCGGCGGCCGGGCGATGGATCCGAATGCGCGGGCGAAATATCTCAACAGCCCTGAAAACCCGCTCTTCGACAAGGGCCGCAATCTCTACAATATCGGCCCGGCCCGTGCTGCTGTCGCCAAGGGGCAGCCGCTGGTCGTGGCCGAAGGCTATATGGACGTGATCGCCCTAGCGCTGGCAGGGTTCGAGGGCGCCGTTGCCCCTCTTGGCACGGCGGTTACCGAAGATCAGCTTCGCCTGATGTGGCGGATCAGCCCCGAGCCGGTCATTGCGCTGGATGGCGACATTGCCGGGCAGCGCGCCGCGCAGCGGCTGGTCGATCTGGCGCTGCCATTGACCGGTCCGGGGCAGGCGCTGCGCTTTGTGCTGCTGCCCGCCGGCCAGGACCCCGACGATCTAATCAAATCCGCGGGGCAGGGCGCGATGGCCGCATTGCTGGATCAGGCCCGCCCGCTGGTCGACCTGCTCTGGACACGTGAAACCGAGGGCCAGAGCTTCGACAGTCCCGAACGCAAGGCCGCGCTGGATCGCCGCCTGCAAGAGGCGATCGCGAAAATCCCCGATGAACTGACCCGCCGTCACTACACCGACGAAATCCGCCGCAAGCGCCGTGACCTGTTCAGTGGCGACTGGAAACGTGGCACCCAGCATGACCAGAGAAAGCCCGGCAAGGGTGGTCGCGGAATGGACCGACGCGGATCAGGTCGGGTGCCGGCTTCGTTCACCCCTCTCCCGACCGTTCCGCTAGACGGACCCAATGCGACAGGCACATTTCTCGAAGGGGCTTGCCTGCTGATATGTGCCCTGCGAACCGAATTGCTGGCGACGATCGAAACGCGGCTGGAACGGCTCTTGCCCCAGGATTCCGACCGGGCGGCGCTGCTGCATGACCTGCTGACGGGAACCGATAGCGATGCTGGTCGCCGCGCCCTTGAAACGCTGCGCGCCGACGCCCATTTGGGCCTCACCCCCAGTCTGATCGAAAGTCAGGAGGCCGAGAATGTCTTGGCGATCCTGAGCAATCTTTTCGACCGGTTGGAGGCGCAACGTGCCGCAGGTGCCGAACTTGCCCGGGCCGAAGCAGAGATCCAGGGCGAGGTCGACGAAGGGCTGACCTGGCGCATGCAACAGATTACCCGCGCCCGGCACCGTGCCGAGCGCCCCGATATGGAGGATACCGGAGATCTGAACGAAGATCGCGATGCCTTGTCCGCCCAGCTCGAACAGTTTCTCAGCGGGCAGATCTGGCGCAAACCGCCGCGCCGTTGACCTTTGTCGCGAATCACACGAATCAGGTCAGCGAATCGTTAACCAACCCCGCCTATGATTCGCCCGCCAAGCGCGATAAAAGTAACCGATTCTATTCCCCGATTCGCGGACAGGCCCCGCGAAAGACCGCCCTGAGAAGGAGCCATGGATGGCCACCAAGGACGAAGAACGAGACAAGACCGACAAGGATGAGAACGCCCATTCGCTGGATATGAGCCAGGCCGCGGTCAAGAAGATGATCGCCGAGGCGAAAGAGCGTGGCTTTATCACCTATGATCAATTGAATACCGTCCTGCCGCCCGATCAGGTCAGTAGCGAACAGATCGAGGATGTGATGTCGATGCTCTCCGAGATGGGCATCAACGTCATCGAGGACGAGGAAGGCTCCGAGGAGGGCGAAGGCGGGGCCGTCGTGACGACCGATTCGGGCTCACGCGAGGTTGCGGTCGCTGCGACCGAGACCGAGAAACTCGACCGCACCGATGACCCGGTCCGGATGTATCTGCGCGAAATGGGCTCGGTCGAACTGCTTAGCCGCGAGGGCGAGATCGCCATCGCCAAGCGCATCGAGGCCGGCCGCAACACCATGATCGCGGGGCTGTGCGAAAGCCCGCTGACCTTCAAGGCCATCACCATGTGGCGCGACGAGCTTCTCGAGGAAGAGATCCTGCTGCGCGACGTGATCGATCTGGAAACCACCTTCGGCCAGTCGATGGAGGATGAGGACGGCGAGGATGTGGTGGGACTTGCACGTGCCGCCGAGAACGCGACCGCGTCCAATCAGCCCGCCGAAAAGCCGCAGGAAGAGCTGGATGCCGACGGCAATCCCATCGTCAACGATGATGATGAGGAGGACGATGGCGCCAACCTGTCCCTCGCCGCGATGGAGGCCAGCCTAAAGCCCAAGGTCCTGGAGACGCTGGACATCATTGCCGGCGATTACGAAAAGCTGGCAAACATGCAGGATCTGCGCATGTCCGCCACGCTGAACGAGGATAACAGTTTCTCGGAAGTCGCGGAATCCGACTATCAGAAGTTGCGCAGCGAGATCGTGACGCTGGTCAATTCGCTGCATCTGCATAACAACCGCATCGAGGCGCTGGTCGATCAGCTTTACGGGATCAATCGCCGTATCGTCACCATCGACAGCGGCATGGTCAAGCTGGCCGACGCGGCCCGCATCAACCGGCGCGAATTCATCGAGACCTATCGAGGTGCCGAGTTGGACCCGACCTGGGTCGACCGCATGTCGCAACAATCCGGCCGCGGCTGGCAGGCGCTGTTCGAACGTTCCCGCGACAAGGTGGAAAAGCTGCGCAACGACATGGCCGAGGTCGGCCAATATGTCGGCGTGGACATCCAGGAATTCCGCCGCATCGTCAGCCAGGTCCAGCGCGGCGAGAAAGAGGCGCGGCAGGCCAAGAAGGAAATGGTCGAGGCGAATCTGCGGCTGGTGATCTCGATTGCCAAGAAATACACCAATCGCGGCTTGCAGTTCCTTGATCTCATCCAGGAAGGCAATATCGGCCTGATGAAAGCAGTGGACAAGTTCGAGTACCGCCGCGGTTACAAGTTCTCGACCTATGCGACCTGGTGGATCCGGCAGGCGATCACTCGCTCCATTGCCGATCAGGCCCGCACGATCCGCATTCCGGTGCATATGATCGAAACGATCAACAAGCTGGTCCGCACCGGCCGCCAGATGCTGCATGAAATCGGCCGCGAGCCCACGCCCGAGGAACTGGCCGAGAAGCTGCAGATGCCGCTGGAGAAGGTCCGCAAGGTGATGAAGATCGCCAAGGAACCGATCAGCCTGGAAACGCCGATCGGCGACGAAGAGGACAGCCAGCTTGGCGATTTCATCGAGGACAAGAATGCCGTCCTGCCGCTCGATTCCGCCATTCAGGAGAACCTGAAGGAAACCACGACACGGGTTCTGTCCAGCCTGACGCCACGCGAGGAACGGGTTTTGCGGATGCGTTTCGGCATCGGCATGAACACCGATCACACGCTGGAAGAGGTCGGGCAACAGTTCAGCGTGACGCGCGAACGTATCCGGCAGATCGAGGCCAAGGCGTTGCGCAAGCTGAAACATCCCTCGCGCAGCCGCAAGCTTCGGTCCTTCCTGGATCAGTAGCGGGGGCGACTGCGGCTGTTTCGTCGCGATGGCAAGTGACGACGGTTATCATTGCGAACGACCGGATGTGAAGGCATCCGGTCGTTTCAATTTTATGTAGCTGTCGGGTTGCGTGACGGGCACAAAAAGTGAACACTGCCGAGAGGCTCGCATTCACGAACAGGGGGAATTATGCCGCAAGGCTTGGGCGCGCAAATAAGTCTCTGGTTCAGCGATCTTGGGCAGGTTCAGATGTTGCTGGGGGCGGTGGTCGTCGTCTTGCTGCTATTGGCCCTTCTGGCGGCTCGCTGGCGGCGCGAGACCGGGGCTCTGCGGCAATCCACGCGGCGTGATGCCGATAGGATCGCCGGGTTGGAGCAGGAGCGATCCGATCTGGGCGAACGGCTCCACGCGCTGGAATTGCGTCTTGGTCAGCAGGATGTCCGATTGGAAGGGCAGGGCGCCCGCATGGCCGAACTGGCCGAGGAACGCGACGAGTTGACCGATGCCCTGCACCAGACCCGGCAACAGTTGTCGAATAGCAGGACGGAACTGGCCGAGGCGCATCTGCGTGCGGAAAAGGACCGTGAAGCGGCTGAGCGTGAAATCAAGACCCTGCGCGAATTGCGCGACGAGATGAGCGGGCAGTTCAAGCTGCTGGCCGCCGAAACCTTGCGCGTTCAGGGTGCGGATATGCAGAAGACGCAAAGCGAGCAACTCAGCACCTTGCTGACCCCGTTCCGCGACCAGGTGCATCGGTTCCAGACGGAATTGCAGGCCCGGAACAAGGTCCTCGACGAAGAGGGGGCAAGGCTGCGCGAGCAGATCGCCTCACTTCACAAGCGATCCGAGGAAATCTCGCGCGAGGCGGTGAACCTGACCCGTGCGCTCAAGGGGGAAAAACAGCGCCAGGGTGCCTGGGGCGAGATGATCCTTGAACGTATTCTCGAGGAATCGGGCCTGGAGGCGGGAACGCATTACGATATCCAGGCAAGTTGGCGCGACGAAGAGGGCAAGCTGTGGCGACCCGATGTCGTGGTCAAGATGCCGCGCCAGAAGATCATGGTGATCGACAGCAAGGTCTCGCTGAACGATTACGAGCAGGCGGTGAACAGCGAGGACCCGGTCGAGGTTCAGGCCGCCTTGCGCCGCCATGTCGCGGCGATCCGCACCCATATCGCGACCTTGGGCGAAAAGGGGTATCACCGGATGGACGATCATTCGGTGGATTACGTGCTGATGTTCATTCCCGTCGAGGGCGCTTTTTCCGAGGCATTGCGCACCGATCCCGACCTGGCCAGCTTCGCGCTGGAACGCGGGGTAGGGCTGACGACCCCGACCACATTGATGCTGACCCTGCGCACCGTCGAGCATATCTGGGCGGTGGAGCGGCGCGAAACCAATGCGCTGGAAATCGCGCGCCGCGCCGGACAGCTTTATGACAAGGTCGCCGGCTTCGTGGACTCCATGGAAACGGTCGGGAAATCCCTGGATCAGGCTGCCCGCGCTCATGGTCAGGCGATGGACCGTCTGTCCCGTGGTCCCGGCAATGTCATCCGGCAGGTCGAGATGTTGCGCGAACTCGGGGCCAGGGCGCAAAAGAAGATCGAGCTCGACCACGATCGTGACGATACCGCGGCACTGGAGGCACCTGACATGGACAGGCGGGCAGCGGAATGAACCGGGCTTTCATGATCCGGACCGACGGGCCCGCATGTTACGAGTTCACAGACGAGGTTGGATCATGGCTCGATGAATTGCCGCCCTGTGACGGCGTGCTGAGCTTGATGGTGCGGCATACCTCTTGTTCGCTCCTGATACAGGAAAATGCCGATCCTGATGTGCAGCGGGATTTGCTTGCCTGGCTGGAGCGGCTCGCCCCGCCATCCGATCATCCCTCGATGAGCTGGATCACGCATCGCCATGAGGGGCCCGACGATATGTCTGCGCATTTGAAAGCCGCCATCCTGCCGGTCAGCCTGCAAATCCCTGTGGTGCGGGGGCGAATGCAGCTGGGACAATGGCAGGGGATCTATCTGGTAGAACACCGAGCCGCGCCGCATTCACGACAGGTCGCGGCCATTTTCCAGGCAAGCTGAACCACCGCCGGGATGGTTCGCGCCAGGCCCTGCCAGAAGATGGAGGCGCTTGAAATAGAGATGAATTTTCGGCCTGAGCGCGGCTTTCGTGTCACAGTTGCGTGTTTCCGTATTTTGTGGTCTGTGGATAACGCTACCCAAGCTCTGCCATGTTCCCTATAGTGGATGCGAAACAGGGGCCGAGGGGACCACAATATGCGCTGCCCGTTTTGCGGAAATATAGATACGCAAGTGAAGGATTCGCGTCCGGCCGAGGATAATGCCGCGATCCGACGCAGACGGTTTTGTCCTGCTTGCAGCGGTCGTTTTACCACCTATGAACGGGTTCAGCTTCGCGATCTGATTGTCGTCAAGTCCAACGGCAAGCGCGAGGATTTCGACCGCGACAAGATGGCTCGTTCGATCCGCATCGCCATGCAGAAACGCGCGGTCGAGCCCGAGCGTATCGAACAGATGATCTCGGGGATCGTGCGGCGGCTGGAAAGTACCGGCGAGACGGATATCCCCTCCAAGATGATCGGCGAAATCGTGATGGAGGCGCTGTCCCGGATCGACAATGTCGCCTATGTACGTTTTGCCAGCGTCTACAAGAATTTTCAGGATGCCGACGATTTCGATAAATTCGTATCTGAGCTTCGTCCTGATCTTCTGAACGATTGAAACATCCCGAGGACAGCATCCATATGGCGCATGCGCTGCGGTTGGCGCGGCGCGGATTGGGGAATGTCTGGCCGAATCCGGCCGTCGGCTGTGTGCTGATACGCGAGGGCCGGGTGGTTGGCCGTGGCTGGACCCAACCCGGGGGACGCCCGCATGCCGAGCGCGTTGCCCTGGCGCAGGCCGGGCCCTTGGCGCATGGCGCGACAGCCTATGTGACGCTGGAGCCATGCGCGCATCATGGCCGTACCTCTCCATGCGCCGAGGCGTTGGTCGAGGCCGGAATTTCCCGCGTCGTGACGGCCCATACCGACCCTGACCCGCGTGTCGCGGGGCGCGGCCACGCGATCCTGCGGGCGGCGGGCATCGAGGTGACGGAAGGGATCGGCGAAACTGAGGCCCGTCACATGCAGTCCGGTTTCCTTATGCGGGTACAGCGGGGCAGGCCTTTCCTGACGCTGAAATTGGCGACCAGTTTCGATGGCCGCATCGCGACGGCGAATGGTGAGAGCCAGTGGATCACCGGTCCCGCCGCCCGCATTCACTCCCATGGATTACGCCTGGTCCATGACGCGGTCATGGTCGGTGGCGGAACCGCGCGCGCGGATCGCCCCTCGCTGAACGTTCGGGGCATGGGCGCGGTCCGGCAGCCGGTGCGCGTCATCGTCTCGAATGGCCCGATCCCCGATCTTCCTCCTGAAGGGCCGGATTTTGGCCCACTCTGGCAGATGGCCGGTCCGGTCGATGACGTGATGAAAGAACTTGCCCAAGCTGGCATCACGCGGGTTTTCTGCGAGGGGGGAGGACAGCTTGCAGCGGGTTTGCTGCGCGCGGGGCTTGTCGACCAGCTTGTCGGCTATACCGCAGGGCTGATCCTTGGCGGCGATAGCCGGCCGGCGATTGGTTCGCTGGATATGCAGCGCCTCGCGGATGGAGCAAGGTTCCGGCTGGTCGAGACCCGCCGGGTAGGAGAAGATCTATTCCATCGATGGCGGCGCGCCGGGCAATAGGCGCCGGGGAACCTATCGCCGCCAGATCCATGAATATCCTGCCAATGCCCCCTGTGCCTTGGCCAGAATTCGCAGAAAGGGGCCTTCAGGGTTGGCCTGCGGCTCCAGCAGGCGTTCCATCGTGACCTCGACAGGGCAGGGCAGACCGGAAGCGGGATCGTGATAGCGCGGATAGGCGATCAGGCAGGCATAGGCCAATGCGGCGATGTTGGGGCGGGCTTGCCGCCGCGCCGGGATATTCCCAAGATCGCGCGTCAGTCCCCAACCGGCATAGAAGGGTGCGCCAAGTACCGTGACCGGAACATCGCGCAGCAGGGCTTCGAAGCCCAGGGTCGAGGTGATCGTCCAGACTTCGTCGACCTTGTCCAGCAGGGCGATGGGATCGGCGTTCAGGGCGACATCATCGGCCAGCCGCGATAGCTCCGCTTGGGGGATGATGCCGGGACGCAGCCCCGCCTCGACATCGGGATGTGGCTTGTAGACGATCACCGCTTCGGGGTTTTCCGCCCGGGCCCGTTCCAGCAGGGCAAGATTGCTGCGCTCCTTACCGGCGCCGAGACGGATCGATGCGTCATCCTCGACCTGCCCGGGGACCAGGATCACCGGCTTGCCCATGCGGCGCGGCAGGTCGGGGGCGGTCCCGCTCAGGTTATATTTCGACAACCCTGCCGCCCGGATCGCCCAGATCAGGTCATGGGCCCGCCTTTCTCCCTCGGGCGGAGGTCCCTCGGCGATCAGCCGTTCCAACCGGCTTTCACGGGTCGGATCGTAATAGATGCCCAGATCATCTGCGACCAGCGAAAGGGCGGGAACCAGTGCGGCGCCAAGCCCGCGCGAACGCAGGAACCCGTCCTCGACACGGATCGCCTGTGGCACGGGTTCCGCCTTGCCCGCCCAGGACAGGGTGACATCCCCCGATGACTTGTCGGTGAAGCGGACCCCCCGCCCGTTCCCGAACACCCGGGCGATGGATGGCCGCTTCCACAGCCGCATGCCATAGGCCAGATGGCCATCCCGGTCTTGCCGATAGGCGCGTGTTTCGGCCTCGAGCTGATCCACGGCACCGTTGAAATCCGTCAGCCGGTCGCGGCAGGGATCGTACCAGGCCGGGGCAATCAGATGGCTGGCGGCGAATAACGCCTCACGCGTGGCCATGCCCCTGCGGGTTTCAGGCAGCGGTGCGCGATCATCGCTCAGTCCCCATCCGGCATAGAATGGCTGGCCGAAAAGCACCGGGCGATGCCCGGCCAGCAGGGCCTCGTAACCAAGCTGCGAACTGACAGCGTATACCGCATCGGCATTGTCGATCAGCCGCCACGGGGAAACCGGCCCGTCGCAGAATTGCTCGTCCGGGCGGAGATCCCCGGCGGTCAGATGGCCTGCACGCAGCCCGGCGGATGTCTCGGGATGGGTGCGAACCACGATCCGGGCTCCGGGATGTTTGTCCCGGGCGGCGTGCAACATTTCCAGGAAGCGAGACCGATCCGCCCCCATCAGCGAGGCATCCCCGCAGGTCTGGTCTATCACCAGGACATAACCTGCCTTGGGCAGATCGGCATCGTGGCGATGGCTGTTATATTTCGACATGTCCAACCGACGAAGCCGGTCGATCCCGTCGCGGGCTGCATCGCTCAGCCCGGCGGCCTCCGGCGAGGCCACAAGCATTTCCAACCGCGAAGGGCGGGCCGGGTCGAAATGCAAACCATCCGTATCGATCAGCAGGCCCATTGGGCCGCGCCGGGCAAGGTGGCCTTTCGCCCGGCCCGGCAGGACAGAGCGCAGGAACGCATCCTCCACGGTCACAACTCCCGCGCCCCGGCGTCCGGCGATTATGCGCCCTCGCCATGCCGTAGGGCTTGCACCCCAGATGCCGATCCTGTCACCCGGACCGGGCAGGCCGAGAGCCAGCTGCCACCCGGAGAGCTCGAGGATGCGCTTCAACCGTGGCTTGAACCAGAATCCGCCATTATAGACGAAAAGCCGCCGGGGATTGTCCCCGGCGGCTGTCATGTCAGGCTGTGCCATCGTTCAGATCAATTCGAGAGGTTCTCAACGGAATTCGCCGAATTCAGGCCCCCGGTAATCGCCCCGATTGTTTTCTGCCACTGCACATAGGGTGCCTCGGTGACATAGACGGTGTCCTCGTCGCGGATCAGGAAATCGCGCGCCAGGAACAGCCCGTTGGGGCGCGTCAGGTCCAGAACATAGGCCATGCGCTGTGTGCCGTGGACCGGTTTGCCCAGAACCTTGGACGCAACCGATGCCGGTTCGTCGCGCAGGATGAAAACGCCCGTCGGATCGGCAAGATTCGAGTTGAGACCACCAACCATCGCGATGGCTTCGACACCATTGATCATCTCGTTGCCCAGGGGCACACGGGTCTGTCCGCCAAGTGCGCCAAGCGCGGTGAAGCTGCGCTGATCCTCTTCGACCAGGATGATGTCTCCGGGACGCAGGGCGATATCGTTCGACGGCGCGGAATAGAGATCGGTCAGCCAGACCTTGCCGCTCTCGCCGCCGCGCTTGACGGTCACCACCGCGACTTCGGGTTCGATGGCGACGCCGCCGGCCTTGGCCAGCATGGCCGAAAGGGTGCGGGTCGGACGTTCGATCGGATAGACCCCTTGCGAGACGATCTTGCCCATCACGGAAACCGTGGCGCCATCGCCTGCGACTCGGGCGACCGTGACCTGCGGATCGGGGGTCTGCTCGCTCAGGCGATCGGTGATGATCTGGCGAAGCTGGTCGGGACTGTTTCCTGCCGCGCGAACGCGCCCGGCATAGGGCACGAAGATATATCCCGCACTGTCGACCTGGATCTCTTGCAATTGGGTCGAGCTCGACCCGAGCGAAGCAAGCAATCCGTCATCGACGTTTTCCCAGACCGACAGTCCCAGGACATCGCCGGGACGGATTTCATCGGCGCCGACGGTTGCTGTAGAACGGAACGCCTGCGAAAACCCGTAGCTCGGGCTGAAATTGGCCGCGCGCGCAACATGTTCGTTGACATAGATGATCTGGGCGTTTCCACCCCGCTCGACCGCGCCGGCATAGATTTCATTCTTGCTCGGACCGGATCGCGGCAAGCCGCAGGCCGTCAACAGGCCAAGTGCCGCGATCACGAGGACGCGCATTGTCGGTTTGCGTAGAGTGAGACCTGTCACCTCGATAGCTCCTGTATTCTTATCTTCATTCCGCCATTAATGCGAATTTGTTAATAATCTAGCGTTTATGCCGACTCATGACCACAATGAGTTGTGGTTTAATTGTCTATATCGGTTATTTGTTGCCGAAGAGTAATAGGGCCGGAGGCCAGCGATTGATAAGGATCCTCAGGTGCGAGGATCAGATCGCTGACGATTCGCAGCGCATGGGCGCGCGAACGTTCCGAATAGAATCCCCCGGGGATCTGGCTTGTTTGCAGCAGGTAATCCCTGAGTATTCTGTAGGCGTTCGGGTCCGGGGGATCGGGTTGGGCAAGGAAATCGGCCAGCGTCTGCTCCGATACGAGGCCCGGTTTGTTATAAATGGCCTTTCCAAGGGTCTTGACCGGCAGGCTGCGCCACAGAGCCTGTTGCGCGGCCGTCGAGTTGACCGTCACGATCGAGCGGGCCTGAGAAAGCAGCATGGCAAGTTTGCCGCCGCGCAAGTAATGGACCCGGTTTGAAATTCCGTGACGTGCGGCAGCGTCGCGGATCGCGGCGCGATTGTCGGCCCGGCCATCTTCGAGCGGATGCGCCTTGAATAGCAGATGATGGTGCTGCGGCGCGCTGCGGGCGAATTCTTCCACCACCGTTTCGACGAAATCGGCATTGCTGCTGAAGGATGAATGGCCGAGAAAATTCGAGTCATGTTCGAGCTGCATCAGCACGAGGGAATAGGGCCAGCCCGCGCGGCGGAACTTGTTCCACTGTGTGGAGGTCGCGATGTTATGCACCGGCCCCAGCAGGAAGCGCCGCAGGTTCAGGCGGAATTCGCGCATCACGGAAACGGTGCGATGGCTGCGATAATGGCGATAGGCCCGGTTTGCGACCAACACCAGGAAATGATAGAAAGCCCCATAGAACTTGTGATGGCGCATGTCGCCCCAACGCGCGGGGGGACGTCGGATCTCGTTCATCGTGTCACGTAGCACGGTGCGCATCTCGGCCAGCGGGATATGCATCAGCGCCGAATTGCCGTTGGAACCTCCGCGCTCGTAGCTGATCCAATAGGGGCGCAGGTAGCCCTCCTCGAAGACATGAATGCGCAGCCCGCGCTGCGAGGCAAGCTTGCGTGCCGTCGCATGTATCGGGCGGACATCGCCGTAGAGCACGATATCGGTGACATTCTTCTCGCTCAGGATCTGCTCGAGATGGGCAGGCCAGTCCTCTGACGTTCCGGTATGGCGGATGAAGCGAAGCTTGTCGGACCAGAAGAACTCGTCGCCGGCATTGAAGCCGCAGCGCCAGACATCGGCCCCGGATGCCCGCAGAATCCGGCTCAGGCGATCGAAGAATGGGCCATGCGGACCCTGAAGCAGCAGGAAAACTCTTTGTGCTGGGGATGCTGGCAACTGGGGGTTCTTCATATTTTCTCTGTCGGGCAAAGGTTGCTCGAGGTTGACGTGAAGCATTTCGACCCCAAAATCAGTAAAAAGATAACTTGGTAAAACTAGCTGAGCTGCATTTTGCATGTCACGTGACTGAATGCCAGTGAAATCTGAGGCGTGAAAATCGGCTCAGGCGAAGGATTGCTGTTTCCTTATCTTGCGTGAGCGGATTTGATACCATACTGCGAGGCACGACAAAGACGGGAGCATTGCATGTTTACGGGCATCGTCACCGATATCGGGCAGGTGCGGGCAGTTGAAATGCGCGGCGATATGCGCGCGCGGATCGGCTGTGGCTATGATATGGCCGGTGTGGATATCGGCGCCTCGATCGCTTGCGACGGCATTTGCCTGACCGTGATCGCCAAGGGCGAGGATTGGTTCGATGTCGATATCTCGGCCGAGACGGTCTCGAAGACCAATATCGGGGCGAATGGCTGGCAGGTCGGGCGGCGGCTGAATCTCGAACGGGCCCTGAAGGTCGGGGACGAATTGGGCGGTCATATCGTCAGCGGCCATGTCGACGGTATCGCCATGATAGAGGAGATCCATGACGAGGGCGACAGCCTGCGCGTGACATTTGCCGCTCCCGATACGCTTGCACGGTTCATCGCGCAGAAGGGGTCGGTTGCGCTGAATGGAACCTCGCTGACCGTAAATGAGGTGCAGGATCGCCGATTTGGCGTTAACCTGATCCCACATACCCGGCAGGTGACCAATTGGGGAGAGATTGCAGTGGGGGACGCGGTGAATCTCGAGATCGATACGCTGGCCCGCTATGTGGCGCGTCTGGCAGAGGCGAATGCGGCAGGGATCTAGGCAAAGAAGAAGATGAACGCAGGAATCGGACATAATCGCGGCCCGTCGATGAAATCGGTCGGATGGCGTGTGCATTGCTGGCGTCGGGCACGGGCAGAGTTGCTGCCGGTCCTGCCGGTTGAGGTCGTTCGGACGCGGGTTCGGCGCGCCAAGTCCCTGGGATTGGATTACAAGACCTATGCCGGTGTGCGTGCCACGACCGGACGCGATCTGATTGCCTTCCTGTTTTCCTCCAACGCGCTTGGGGTGTTCCGTGACGATCATCCCCTTGCCGAAGGGCGGGGGGACAAGCTGATCGCCCTGGCCGCAGACCGGCATCTGGGGGTCGGGCCGGGATTGGATGCCGAAGCCTTGGGTCAGCGAATCGCGGCAGAATCGGCTCGTAGCCTGCCTCCTTTCGGCAGCCATTGGGGCGAGATGCGGGCGGAAGCCAAGGCGTGGTTGCGGGCACAGGGTCTGCCGGGCGACGCCGTCCTGATGATCGGGGAAACCGATCACGAGCGCGAATTGATGGCGGCAGGCGGTCTCGCCGGGTTCATCACCGGCACGCGATATTTCACGGGAGAGCGTCATGCAGTATGAAAAGCCCGGCCCGGTTGAAAATCAACTGTCCGAGGCGGTCTCGCCCATCGAGGAGATCATCGAGGATGCGCGCAACGGGCGCATGTTCATCCTCGTCGATCACGAGGATCGCGAGAATGAGGGGGATCTGGTCATCCCCGCGCAGATGGCCACCCCGGATGCGATCAATTTCATGGCGACCCATGGACGCGGATTGATCTGCCTGTCGCTGTTGGGCGAGCGGATCGATGCCTTGGGATTGTCGCTGATGAGCCCCCGGAACTCGTCGCGTCACGAAACCGCCTTCACCATGTCCATCGAAGCGCGAGAAGGCGTGACGACCGGCATCAGTGCGCATGACCGCGCCCGGACAGTCAGCGTCGCGATCGATCCGGCCAAGGGTGCATCGGATATCGCGACGCCCGGCCATGTCTTCCCGCTGCGCGCCCGCGAGGGCGGGGTGCTGGTCCGCGCGGGACATACCGAGGCGGCAGTCGATATCGCGCGCCTCGCGGGGCTGAACCCTTCGGGCGTGATCTGCGAGATCATGAACGAGGATGGCAGCATGGCGCGGTTGCCCGACCTGGTGGCCTTCGCGCAGCGGCACGGCCTGAAGATCGGCACCATCAGCGACCTGATCCGCTATCGCCGCCGCCATGACAACCTGATCGCCGAGCGCACGCAGCGTGCGGTGCGCTCGATCCACGGTGGCGACTGGATGATGCGGGTTTTTGCCGACGAAACGCAGGGCGCCGAGCATATCGTGCTGACCAAGGGCGATCTGACCGGGTCCGAGCCGGTGCTGGTCAGGATGCATGCTCTCGATCCGCTGCACGATGTGCTGGGGGTCGGCCGCGAGGAGGCCGGTAGCCTTGGTTCTGCCATGCAGGCCATCGCCGAAGAGGGGCGGGGAGTTGTCGTGCTGATCCGCGATCTGAGCAATGCATTGCCTCAGCCGGGCGAGACCGGGCCGCACACCTTGCGCCAATACGGTCTGGGCGCACAGATCCTGTCGGCGCTCGGGCTGTCGGAACTGATCCTGCTGACCAATTCGACACCGGTAAAGATCGTGGGGCTCGATGCCTATGGCCTTTCGATCCATTCCACCCGGCCTATTCCCAAGGATTGAACCGATGGCCTCGAACACCCAGCATTACCAGCTCGACCTGCCGAAATTCGATGCGCCCGTGAGACTGTTGATCGTTGTTGCCCCTTACTACAAGGCAATCGCCGACAACCTGGTGGCGGGCGCCCGTGCCACGGCGGAAGAGGCCGGAGCAGCCGTCGATCTGGTCGAGGTGCCCGGTGCGCTTGAAATTCCCGCCGCAATCGGCATGGCCAGTCGGGGGGCGAATTATGACGGTTATGTCGCGCTTGGTTGCGTGATCCGGGGCGAGACAACGCATTATGACACTGTTTGCAATGACAGTTCGCGTGGATTGACCCTTTTGGGCCTGCAGGGTCTGGCGGTCGGCAACGGTATCCTGACGGTCGAGAACGTGACCCAGGCAGAGGTGCGGGCCGATCCGGCAGGGCAGAACAAGGGTGGCGGAGCGGCTGCCGCAGCCCTGCATCTGGTCGCGCTCGCCCGCAAATGGGGAAAACGCAGCGTTCCGGGTGGCCATGACACGGATCTTGACGTAATCCGTCTGGCCGGACAACTGGAAGGATCGACACGGACATGAGCAGGCCCGACAAACGCGCATTGAGCAGTGCTGCACGACTTTATGCAGTGCAGGCATTGTTCCAGATGGAGGCTGCCGGGCAGTCCATCGATCGGGTGATGGGTGAGTTCCGTGATTTCCGGATAGGCGCGAGCGATGACGAGGGTACTCACCCCGATGCCGATCAAGCGCTGTTTTCTCGCATCCTCGACGACGCGGTGACTTGGCAATCCAAGATTGATCAGGCAACGGATCGCGGATTGGTGGCCAAATGGCCGATAGACCGGATAGATCCGGTATTGCGGGCCTTGTTCCGTGCAGCGGGTGCTGAATTGGCGACATCGGGAACTCCGCCCAAGGTCGTGATCAGCGAATATGTCCGCCTGGCCGAAGCGTTCTTTCCGGAAGGGCGTGAGCCGAAATTCGTCAACGCGGTTCTCGATCACGTTGCACGCGGCCTGCGGCCCGAGGCCTTTGGCGGGGCGGCTGTCTGAACGGATATTGTCCGATGGCCCGATGTGATTTGCATGAGCGGCTTCCCTGAAGCACAATCAAAGTGCTTCATGTGTCTTGCCGAGTCGCGTCATTTCTTGCGGACAAGGATATGTCCTTCGCGGAAACAGTCGTGTTTAGTTCATTTTTACATGGTAACGGATGGTTGCGTGTCGATTGCGCAACAGTCTTGGTGAGAGTATTTCCGGTTGTGATTGCCTATTTTTTAGGCGGTAACAAAAATATTTCTACTTTGAAAACAAGCCGTTTTGTACTTTTTTGTTTGCTTCCGAGAAAAATCGACTGTCAGGCAGTGGCTTGGTAAGCATTCTGAACAATTCTGTTTTTGTTCCATCACAAGAATATTTCGGCACCTTTCTGCCATCCTCACTGGCGGTCACGCAGCATCACTTTTTCGAGAAAATTCGATGTCGTCCGAAGGGCTTTGAACCCGAATGAGGCGGCGTTATTTGATCTCCAGCAGAGATGCACTGGCACCCGGATGGGGGTCAGGAATTTGAAACTCAGCCAATGAGGATTCACAGATGAAAAAGATTACCCTTCTCAGCGGTGCGACCGCCATTCTGACGGCTCTGTCGGTTCCGGCCTTTGCCCAAACCGAAATCGCAACCGGTGCCGGCGCGACCGGCGTCGCAGACGTGAATGACGGTATCACGGATATCGAAGACGCCGTGGAAGACAGCTTCGAGCGTTCGGCCGATCCCGACCGTTTTGGCCCCTCGGACCGCCGTCAGGGTCTGTTCGGCAACATGTCCCTGAGCTATACCGGCCGTACCGGCAACACCGAGAATCAGGATTTCGCCCTGGCCGGCCGTCTTCAGCATAACCAGGCGCCTTTCGCGCAGAGCATCGGTCTCGCGATCGAGTTCGGCGAGGATGACGATGGCAACAAGGACAAGGAAGAAGTCAGCGCGATCTATGACGCGCAGTACTACTTCAACGATCGCTTCTATGCCTTCGCCCTGGGCCGCATCAATATCGACGGTCTGGTCGATGGCTATGACAACACCGATGAGAGTGTTCGCGATTTTGACGAGGATGACGATCTGCGCCGCGACGGCTTCCTCGGCTTCGGTCCGGGTTACCGCGTGATCAACACCGACACGACCACCTGGCGCGTTCAGGCCGGTGTCGGCGTTCGCTACACCCAGACTGGTCTGCAGCACCTGCAGGACGAGTCGGAAACCGAAGTCGGTTACATCGCCTCGTCGCGTGTCTATCACCGCTTCAACGAAACGGTGTTCGTGACCAACGATACCGACTACCTGACCTCGAGCGAGGGCGGAGACGTTCTGACCAACGAATTCGGCGTCAACTTCAAGATGTCGGATCAGCTGGCAACCCGTCTCAGCTACACCACCGAGTACCAGTCGGATCGTGAAATCCGCACCGACAACACGCTTGGTGTTGCGGTCGTTTACGGCTTCTGATCCGTTCCCTCTGATCAGTAGTCTCTCTGGGAAGGGCGGGTGCAAACCCGTCCTTCTTTTTTGTTTGACCGGAATAATGAAAACCCCGCCACGCATCACAGACGGGGCGGGGTATCTGGTGGCGGGAACCGCAGCGACCGCGGCAGCTTGAGATTTCCCGAAAGCCTGAACGATCAGGTGGGCGCCAGATAACGAGACCAAGGCCCCGACAGAGCCAGCTCCCTCGGAAAAATTATAGGCCAGTGGAAAAATGGCCGCTCGCGAGAAGAACAGAAGCCCGCCAAGACGGACAGATAAGCCGTGGCGGACCGGCTTTCAAGCGGCGCGGGCATAAAAGCTATGGAACGGGCGACTTGTCAGATGTTTCTGTTTCGTTCTATATCTACTCATATGGAACACACTTTGCCTTCCTTGCCGGGGCAACGACTGGCTCGCGGCGTCGCGCGGCTGTTGCGCAGCATGGATCATGCGGTGCTGACCGAATTCGTGCCGATACGGGGTTTGCGTGTCGATGTGATCAGCCTTGGCCCAAAGGGGGAGCTGTGGATCGTCGAATGCAAGAGCAGCCGGGCGGATTTCTCGAGTGATCGGAAATGGCAGGGCTACCTGGAATGGTGCGATCGATATTTCTGGGCGGTGGATGCGGATTTCCCGACCGACCTGCTGCCCGCGGATCATGGATTGATCCTCGCCGATCCCTATGATGCCGAAATCCAGCGCATGGCCCCCGAGACGCGCCTTGCCGGGGCGAGGCGCGCCAAGGTCACGCGTGATTTCGCACGGGCCGCGGCGCTACGATTGCAGGGCAGTATCGATCCTCAGCCATTCGCTTGAGGATATCAGCGATTTGGCCACAATGCCGCGTGGCGATTCACATCCTTGTAAAGCAGATAGCGGAACCGTCCCGGTCCCCCCGCATAGCAGGCCTGTGGGCAGAAGGCGCGCAGCCACATGAAATCGCCGGGTCCGACCTCGGCCCAATCGCGGTTGAGGCGATAGACGGCCTTGCCTTCCAGCACGAAGAGCCCGTGTTCCATCACATGGGTTTCGGCGAAGGGAATCGAGCCGCCGGGTTGGAATGTGACCACGGTGATATGCATGTCGTGGCGCAGATCGGCCGGGTCCATGAAGCGGGTCGTGGCCCAGGCCCCGTCGGTATCGGGCATGGGCGAGGGGGCGATATCCTGCTCCTGCGCGACGATCGGGTCGGGATGGTTGAGGCCATGGACAGGCTGCCAGCGCTTGCGCCACCAGTGGAACCCGGCCTCGCCGGTGGTGATATTGCGCAGCGACCATGCCGTTCCCGGCGGCACATAGGCGAAACCGCCCGGTGTCAGGTCATGGGCGGTGCCGTCGATGGTGACGCGCAAGCTGCCGCCGGTCACAAAGATCGCGTGCTGGATCTCGGGATCGTCATCGGGATGGTCGCTGCCGCCGCCCTCGGCCAGTTCCACGATATATTGACTGAAGGTCTCGGCAAAACCGGAAAGCGGGCGGGCAAGCACCCACATCCGCATTCCTTCCCATCCCGGCAGGTAGCTGGTGACGATATCGCGCATCACCGTGCGTGGGATGATCGCATAGGCATCGGTGAAGACAGCGGTATCGGTCGTCAGCCCGGCCTGTGGAGGCAGCCCCGCCACGGGACCGGCATAAGAGCCGGTCGGATGCGTGCTACGGGGCACGGAGGCGGGATCGCCGGTCGGAGCACCTTTTGGCGGCTGATCGCTCATTTCAGGACCTCCTTGAGCCGAAGTTCGGCGATACGCATGACCTGCGCCTCGGCCTCTCCGCGTTCGGTAGGGGTGTCGTTATCCGCCCGCGCCTGCATGGCGGCGAGGATGCCTGCCTTGTCATGGTCGCGCACGGCGATGATGAAGGGAAAACCGTGCTTGGCCGTGTAGGCGTCGTTCAGGCGGGTGAACTCCGTGCGCTCGGCATCGGTCAGCGCGTCCAGCCCGGCGCTGGCCTGTTCGGCGGTGCTCTCGGCGGTCAGGCGCTTTGCGGCGGCCAGCTTGCCCGCCAGGTCGGGATGGGCGGTCAGCACGCCAAGCCGTTCCTCGTCGCTGGCGGCACGGAAGACCTGAGCCATCCGGGCGGCAAGCCCCGCCGCGCTGTCATGCACGGCCCCCATTTCCCCATCCCAGACACGTTCCGCGATGAAGGGAGAGTGCTCGTAGATACCGCCGAAGGATTCGACGAAGGCGGCGCGGTCCATTTGCGAGGGGCGGGTGCGGTCCTGGTAGGGATGCACCTGCTTCCAGTGGCGCGCGATATCGAGGCGGGTCGCAAACCACACGCCCTCATGCGCACGGGCATGTTCGATGAAGCGGCGCACTGCCTCGGCCCGCCCGGGGCGTCCGGCCAACCGGCAATGCAGGCCGATGGACAGCATCTTGGGTGCGCCCTCGAGCCCTTCGCGATACAGGTTGTCAAATGCATCGCGCAGGTAGATGAAGAATTCCTCGCCATTGGTAAAGCCGCCATTGGCGAAACGCATGTCATTGGCGTCCAGCGTATAGGGCACCATCAGCTGCGGCTTGCCCTTATGGATATGCCAGAAGGGCAGTTCGTCGGCATAGGTGTCGGCAAGATACTCGAACCCGCCTTCTTCACAACCAAGCGCCACCGTGTTCATCGAGGCGCGGCCCTGGTAGAATCCCAGGGGACGGCTGCCGGTGACCTCGGTATGGATGCGGACCGCCTCGGCGATATGCTCGGCCTCGGTCTCGCGCGAGACATCCTTGTATTCGATCCATTTATAGCCATGGGTGGCCATTTCCCACCCGGCATCCATCATGGCACGGGTCTGTTCGGGGCTGCGCTGCAGGGCAGTGGCGACGCCATAGACCGTGACGGGGATATCCTTGAGGATGCGGTGCAGGCGCCAGAACCCGGCGCGGGCGCCGTATTCATAGATCGTTTCCATGTTCCAGTGCCGCTGGCCGGGCCAGGGCTGTGCGCCGGGGATTTCCGACAGGAAGCCTTCCGAGGCGGCGTCGCCATGCTCGATGCTGTTCTCGCCGCCTTCCTCGTAATTGACGACGATCTGGATGGCGATTCTCGCGCCTCCGGGCCATTGCGGATCCGGGGTGTTTTCGCCATATCCTCGCATGTCGCGGCTGTAGCGCATCGTGCCTGTCCTCCGGTTGGCTCATCAGTCTACAACAAACATCGCGGGGCATGGCCCGGCAAGCGGGCAAGAGTGAAATTCTGTATCAATGAAACGGCGAAGATCGGTTGCGGTTTCAATCCAGCATTGAAAGACTTCCGGTTTCGGGCAGATTGCAGGACGGATCGCGACACCAATAAGCTGCGGCATGGCGGCCTCGCTGGCCGCGCGGAGGGAGAATTCATGGAACGTTACTTCAAGCTGGCCGAGCATGGCAGCAGTATCAGGACCGAGGTGATCGCAGGCGTGACCACCTTCCTGACAATGGCCTATATTATTTTCGTCAATCCCGACATCCTGTCCTCGACCGGCATGGACCGGGACGCGGTCTTCGTGGCGACTTGCCTTGCGGCCGCAATCGGCTCGGCCATCATGGGGCTGTGGGCGAACTGGCCCATCGGCATGGCACCGGGAATGGGGCTGAACGCGTTTTTCGCCTTTACCGTCGTGGGGGCGATGGGCTTTACGTGGCAAGAGGCGCTCGGCGCGGTGTTCGTCAGCGGGATCATCTTCCTGATCCTGTCGGTGACGGGAATCCGTCGCTGGCTGATCTCGGGCATTCCGACCTCGATGCGCAGCGCGATTGCCGCCGGGATCGGCTTGTTCCTGGCGATCATCGCGATGAAATCGTCGGGGATTGTCGTGGCCAGCGATGCGACCTTCGTCATGCTTGGCGACCTGACCTCGACGGGGACGCTGCTGACGATTGCCGGCTTCTTCATTATCGCGGCACTGGATGCGCTCAAGGTTCCCGGATCGATCCTGATCGGCATCCTCGTCATTACCGTGGCGGCGATGCTGCTGGGCGTGACCCAGTTCAGCGGCGTGATGTCCGCACCGCCCTCTATCGCGCCGACTTTCATGCAGCTCGATCTGCTGGGCGCGCTGAGCTTCGGCATCTTCCACGTGATCCTGGTCATGGTGCTGGTCGAGGTATTCGATGCTACCGGGACCCTGATCGGTGTCGCCAAGCGCGGGGGGCTTCTGACCGAGGGGCCGACGCATAAGAACAAGAATCTCGGCCGTGCGCTGATGGCGGATTCATCGGCGATCCTGGCGGGCTCGATGCTGGGGACCTCTTCGACCACCGCCTATGCCGAAAGCGCCTCGGGCGTGCAGGCGGGTGGCCGGACCGGTCTGACGGCGCTGGTTGTCGCGGCATTATTCCTGCTGGCGATGTTCTTTGCGCCGCTTGCGGGCGCGGTGCCCGCTGTCGCGACCGCTCCGGCATTGCTCTACGTGGCGGCGTTGATGGTGCGGGAACTGACCGAGGTCGATTTCGACGACGTGACCGAGGCCGCGCCAGCCGTGCTGACCGCGATTGCCATGCCCTTCACCTATTCCATCGCCAACGGGCTGGCCTTTGGCTTTGTCAGCTACGCGGTGCTGAAGCTGTTGACCGGCCGTGCGCGCGAGGTTCACGCGGCGACATGGATCGTCGCCGCGCTGTTCGTGATCCGCTTCGCCTTCTTCCCCGAAGGGTAAGGGGCGCGTTCGCCTGACGGGAAATACGGGGGCTGAAAAGCCCCCGGAAACGTCTCAGCGAACCATGACGGCTTCGCGTGTTTCCATGATCCACGCAGCGACAACGGCAAAGAGCACATGGCCGATAAGCGCGACCCATGTGATTCCGGTAAAGCCCAGGAAGGGCGGGTTGCCCGCGACCAGATGCGCCATGATGTAAAGCGCAAAGACCCAGAGCACCACGCCATAGGCAAGAGCCGTCACGATCCATGGCAGGGCGGGCATGAGTTTCTGCTGGATGGGCCGGGCGATCAGATACCAGCCGAGCGGGTAGAAGATCAGTCCGGTGATGACATGCAGAAGATAGCCGAGCTCGGGGGACCTGAATCCGGTCAACACCTGGATAGTTTGGGTCGCCAGCGGCACCGGTGCCAGTTTCGACATGCCGATCAGGGGGCTGATCGCCTGACCATATGAATCGAAGGCAAGCGTGGCAAGCGCACCTGCGGCGAGTATCGTGAAGATATGAGATTCCGATTTTTGTTCGATCATGGGCTGTCCCGTTCATAAACGCGCGGCCGGGTAATTCGTGCCGACTGTTTGCTGATACGTTAATAAACGGCGATCTGTTACAGCCACGCCCCGAATGTCGCATCCGGGCGATGTCTTTTAGAGCGTGTTGCGCTCATCCGGATTCGATCCCTTCTTCTTCATCCAAATACCCCGGGGGGTCGCCGGGAGGTCGCGCCACTGGTTCGAGAGACCTGCCGACGACGGGGCAGCGCCCCCGGCCATCGCGGGACGCAAATGCCCGACATTTCCGAACCAACGCGACAGGCTCTAGGTATCGACAGTGCCTTGCAGCTTTCCGGCGCATCCTGGGACACAAGATTGTCGCCTTCGCCCGCCGAAAACGGATCGGCCATAGCCCAAGGCCGCCGATGTACTCGGGGCGGCCTCGGTCGGCAGTCGGGCAAAATGCAGGAAATGCGTGAAGGAGGTGTGATCGAAATCACCAGGCCAATCTCGCAATCGCAGGCGTTTGCCGCTTGAAACGACAGCAAAGCCCCTCCGAATTTCTCGTTGGGATGGTGGTAAGGCGGGCGCAATCCGCGCCCACCTTGTTTCAAAATGGTTCAGGCTTCGACGATTTCCACCACTTCGACGTCGAAGATCAGATCCTGGCCGGCCAACGGATGGTTGGCGTCGACCGTCACTTCCTCTTCGGTCAGATCAACGACAGTAAGGGCGATCTGGCCACCGTCCTGAGTCGTCGCCTGAAGGTTGGTGCCGAGGGAAAGCTCGAGATCCGGCGGAAGCGTTGTACGAGACACGGTCTGGATCTGGTTTTCGTCGCGCGGGCCATAGGCTTCGTCTGCGGGAATGGTGAGCGTTCCGCTCTCGCCCACAGCCATGCCCTCGATCTGGCGGTCGAGGCCTGGAATGATCTGGCCACCGCCGACCTTGAATTCCAGGGGTTCGCGCCCGGAGGAGGAATCGAACTGGGTGCCATCGGGCAGTCTGCCGGTATAGTGAATACGGACAACATCGCCGCTGCTTACTTGGCTCATGTCTATATCTCGATCGTTTTTGTGTGAGAAGAAGGTGGCGCAAGGACGCCACATGGGCGGCCGGGGGCGCGCCGGCGGTAAGGATGAGGGCAACGGCCTCATCATCCTTTCAACCCCAGCCTAGTGCGTTGTTCGACCAGATGCAAACCGATGGGCGGGAATTTCGGTTCACCCGTTTCCATGCGTCATCTGTGATCGAAACACGAGATTTGGCCGCTATGCGCCGGTTCCGCTTCACCATGAGGTCGCAGGTGTCCCGCCAACCGATCTTCCGCAGATGTCAGCCTTGCTCGTAAGGCGTCGGCAGGGGACGGCCCGCGAAATAGGCGTCGATATTGTCCAGCACCAGTTGTGCCATCGCGCGCCGCGCCTCTGTGGTGGCCGAGCCGATATGCGGGGCCAGAACGCAATTCGGCGCCTCCAGCAGGGAGGGCGGCACATTCGGCTCGTCATCGAAGACATCCAGCCCGGCACCGGCGATCTGGCCGGATTGCAGCGCATGCGCCAGCGCGGCGGTCTCGACCACCGGGCCGCGGGCGACATTGACCACGACCCCCCGAGGCCCGAGCGCCGTCAGGATCTCCGCATCGACGAGGCCACGGTTTTCGGCTCCTCCGGCGGCGGTGACGAAAAGCAGGTCACAATCGCGCGCCAGGGAAAGCGGGTCGGGACGATAGCTGTCGGGCACCCCCGGTTTTTCGGAGCGGGCGGTATAAAGAACCTCCATCCCCATGCCGCGCAGCAGATCGGCCAGCTTGCGCCCGATCCGCCCATAACCGAGGATTCCCGCCCGGCGTTCCAGCACCGACATGCCCAGGGGCAGCTTGTTCTTGTCAGCCCAGGCCCCGGAGCGGATGAAGCGATCTCCCTCGGCGATGCGGCGACCGGCGGCTAATGCCAGGCCAAGCGCCATTTCGGCCACGGCGAGGGACAGCACGTCGGGGGTCGTGGTCACGGCAATGCCGCGGCGGCGCGCCTCGGGCAGATCGACGGCATCGACGCCGACACCGTTCACCGCGATCAGCCGCAGGGCAGGCAGCGCCGCCATCTGCTTGGCGGACAGCCCGAGGCCGCCGGTGGTCAGCACCACCTCGACATCCGTCGCTGCGGCGATGTCGCGGATGACCTGGTAAGTCGTGGTCAGGCGATCAGCCACGTCCTGCGGTTCGAGTTTGGCAAGGCTCAGAATGCGTGGAAGGCTCATGCGATTTGTCCAAGGAAGTTTTGCAGGCGTTGATTTTTCGGAGCGCCGAAGAAACTGTCGGGGGCGTTTTCCTCGACGATCACGCCCTTGTCCATGAAGATCACCCGGTCGGCCACGGCGCGGGCGAATTCCATCTCATGCGTCACGCAAAGCATCGTCATTCCCTCGCGGGCAAGATCGATCATCGTGTCCAGAACCTCCTTGACCATCTCGGGATCCAGTGCCGAGGTCGGCTCGTCGAACAGCATGATGCGGGGCTTCATGCACAGGGCGCGGGCGATGGCCACGCGCTGCTGCTGTCCGCCGGATAGTTGCGCCGGATATTTTTCCGCCTGTTCGGGGATCTTCACCCGCTCCAGATAGTGCCGCGCGGTTTCCTCGGCCTCGGCGCGCGGGATCTTGCGGGTCTTCATCGGGGCGAGCATGCAGTTTTCCAGCACGGTCATATGCGGGAACAGGTTGAAGCTTTGAAAGACCATGCCGACATCCTGGCGCACCTTGGCGACATTGTCGCCGCCCGCGGTCAGCTCGACCCCGTCCACGGTGATGGTGCCGGACTGGATCGCCTCCAGTTGATTGACGGTGCGGATCAGCGTCGATTTGCCCGAGCCGGACGGGCCGCAGATGACGATCCGTTCGCCCCGCTCGACAGTCAGATCGATATCGACCAGCGCATGAAAATCACCGTAGAACTTGTTCACGGCGCGCATGATGATGGCATGTTCGGTCATGATCGGTTTTCCCTTGAAAACTGCCCGGTGGTTGGTGGCCGGACATGTCATCGCTCGGTATTCTTCAACGAAACCGGGCAGGGGCTGCCCGACCATGTCTCGTGCCCCGCGTGGCCGTTGATACGGGGTTCATCGACGAAAATGCCGGTATTTTCAAGTGATGCCCCTCGAACCGGGGCGATGGCGAGAGCCAGTATCCGGAGTGGCGGGTCGAAAGTCCGGCTAAAACAGCGGATATTCGTTATTTTTACTCAAAGCAAAACCATCACCAGCAGCATGATTCCGCCCGCGATGATTGCCCGGCGATAGAGCGCCAGTGCCGGCTCGAAATCCTGGGCCACGGGGTCGCGATCCTCGCCATTCAGCCAGGGCTCTTGGGCGATCCGCTGACCATAAGCGCGTGGCCCCGACAGGCGCACGCGCAATGCGGCGGCCATTGCGGCCTCGGGCCAGCCCGCATTGGGCGAGCGATGGGCACCCGCATCGCGTCTTGCAATCCGCCAAGGATGCAGCGAACCCGAAGCGAGCGTAAACAGCAATGCCGTCAGCCGGGCCGGCAGCCAGTTCGCCGCATCGTCCAATCGCGCCGCGAAACGGCCGAATTCCTCGTGGCGCGGCGTTCGGTGCCCGATCATCGAATCCAGCGTGTTGATCGCCTTGTAGGCGGCGATCCCCGGCAGCCCGGCTACCGCAGCCCAGAACAGCGGCGCAACCACACCATCCGAGGCATTCTCTGCCAGGCTCTCGATGCTGGCCCGCGCAAGCGCGGCTTCGTCCGCACGGGTGACATCACGTCCCACGATCATCGAGGTCGCCTCGCGGGCGGCACCGAGATTGTCGGCCAGAAGCGGCCTCTCGACCGCCCGCAAATGGTCATGCAGGGATCGAGCCGCGACCAGCGGCCATGCGAGCAATCCGGCGATGACCGGCCCCAGCAAGGATTGCAGAAACAGCGCGGGCAAGACCGCCGCAGCTATGACGATCAGGCTGGCCGCCATTCCCTTGCCGAAGCGCTGTGCGCCCCGATTCATCTGGTTGTCCAACCGCGCGATCAGGTTGCCGATCCAGACGACCGGGTGGCCAAGGCGGCGATGGATCGCATCGGGCCAGCCGAAAAGCGCATCGACCAGCAATGCGATCAGGGCGGTCAGGGGGAACATCCTGCCTCCGCCGTCAGGTTCACTGCCTCGACCGCCCAGCCACTGCCGGTGTTTCGCATGATCGTCAGTGATAACGGGGAGATCGAAAAGGACAGTGCCGCCGGTCCCACGACCAGCGATAATGCCGCGCGGACCGTTCCGGCATGGGCGACGATCAAGGTATCATCCGTCAAAGCCTGCAACTCGGGTAAGACGCGGGCGGTCATGTCGTCGAAGCTTTCGCCCCCCTCGGGCCGATGGGCGGCGATCTGCTCTGGGGAGAGATCGCCGAGATCGGGTAAATCCTCGTAGCGCAGCCCTTCCCAATCGCCGTAATCCTGTTCCCATATGGCGGGATTGGTTCCGGCGATGTCCAGCCCCAACGCGGCGGCGGTCTGCAGGCATCGTTGCGCCGGGCTGCAGATCACCTGACCGGGATCGCCGATCATGTGCCGCATCCGCGCGCAGACGGTCGAATCGCTGCAATCGGCATCCACGTCGCGGCGCCCGGCCAGCCGTCCTCCGGTCACCGGGGGTGCATGGCGCAGAAGTTTCAGCCGCATGGATCCGTATCCCTGTATTCCACAATGCAGGCAGGACTAGCGCAATCCGGTCATGTCCAAAAGCTGCAATATTGACCTGCAGGGGGATCGGGCGCAGGCTTTGCTTGACGGAAGGCATCCGCTTGGCATAATCATATTAAATGAACGTATGTTCAATAAATGGGAGGAGGGGCGCGATGTTCACCCAGGGAATGCAATTCGATCTTGGCGAGGATGTGAACGCGTTGCGCGATATGGTGCATCGTTGGGCGCAGGAACGCGTCAAGCCCCTGGCGGGCGAGGTGGACAGCAAGAACGAGTTTCCCAACGAGCTCTGGACCGAGATGGGCGAATTGGGCCTTCTGGGCATGACCGTATCCGAGGAATATGGCGGCTCCGGCATGGGCTATCTGGCGCATGTGGTCGCAGTCGAGGAGATCGCCCGGGCATCGGCCTCGGTCAGCCTGTCCTATGGGGCACATTCGAACCTGTGTGTGAATCAGATCAAGCTGAACGGCACGGATGAGCAGCGGGCGAAATACCTGCCCCGGCTGTGCAGTGGCGAGGATGTCGGCGCGCTGGCCATGTCCGAGGAAGGGGCGGGCAGCGATGTCGTCAGCATGAAGCTGCGGGCCGAGAAGAAGAATGACCGCTACGTCCTGAACGGCAACAAATACTGGATCACCAACGCGCCGGATGCGCAGACGCTGGTGGTCTATGCCAAGACTGACCCGGATGCCGGCAGTAAGGGCATCACCGCCTTTATCGTCGAGCGCGGGATGCAGGGTTTCTCGACCAGCCCGCATTTCGACAAGCTGGGAATGCGCGGCTCGAACACCGGCGAGTTGATCTTCGAGAATTGCGAGATCCCCTTTGAGAATGTTCTGGGCGAGGAAGGCCGTGGCGTGCGCGTGTTGATGTCGGGCCTCGATTACGAGCGGCTGGTGCTGTCGGGCATCGGCACCGGGATCATGGCAGCCTGTCTGGACGAGGTGATGCCCTATGTCGCCGAGCGCAAGCAGTTCGGCCAGCCGATCGGGTCGTTCCAGCTCATGCAGGGCAAGATCGCCGATATGTATGTCGCCCTGAACACCGCGCGCGCCTATGTCTACGAGGTGGCCAGGGCCTGCGACGCGGGCAAGGTGACGCGGCAGGACGCGGCGGGCGCGGTGCTTTACGCCTCCGAGCAGGCGATGGTTCAGGCGCATCAGGCGGTGCAGGCCCTTGGTGGTGCCGGTTTCCTGAATGACAGCGTGGTCAGCCGCCTGTTCCGCGATGCCAAGCTGATGGAGATCGGCGCGGGCACCAGCGAAATCCGCCGGATGTTGATCGGGCGAGAGCTGATGGGGCTGGTCTGATGCGGGGACTCGTCATTGCATTCACGGTGATCGCGGGTGGGGCGATGGCGCAGGATGCCGAGCTGCCTGCCTTTGACCCGACTCTGCTGGAGACCTGCCTCGACAACGCCTCGCTACGCGCCGAGCAAGGCGACGACAAGGACGCGGAAAGCTGCATCGGCGTGGCCGCCGAGCAATGCATGGAAGGAGAGGGCGGTTATTCGACCTCTGGGATGTTCCAATGCCTGCAGCAAGAATCGGATTGGTGGGACGCGCGTCTGAACGATTCCTATTCCGCGTTGATGGCATCGGCGGAGAACATGGATCGCGAAGCCGCCGAGGGGGACTCTCCCGCTGGCGAGCAGGCACCGTTGCTGAAGGATATGCAGCGGCGCTGGATCGAGTTTCGTGACGCCGCCTGTGCCTATGAATATTCGCGGTGGGGCATGGGCTCGGGCCGGATTCCCGCCGGAGAGAATTGCCATATGATCCTGACCGCAAGGCAGGCGCTCTGGCTGGAGGAGTATCGCCGTGAGGATGGTGGAAACTGACCTCGCCTCACGAGGCTTTGCTTGAACGCCCGCGGTCTGGCGGGGTTGGGGGAGCATAGCCGTTTGGAGGACATCATGAAGCTGACGAGATCGATCACGATTGCCGCTTTCGCCATCAACCTCAACGCGTTGCCTGTCTTCGCCGGCGATGCCTCGGGGTTGGACCCGGCGGCGATCGACCAATGCATCGAGGCGGGAGAGGGCGGCGATTGCGCGGATGCCGGAATGCAGGCTTGCCGTGAATATGCAGAGACGAAATATACTGGGGACGATCCCGATTTCGTCGAGAAGAACTGTCTCGACGCCTCGCATCAGGCTTGGGAAGCCAAGTTGAGCGATATTTATCAGGCGCTGTTGGACAAAGAGGGCGACGCCGGGATCAAACCCCAGGAAATGCTGCGCCAGACCGAGCATGCCTGGATCGGTTTCCGTGATAGCCTGTGCAATTATGCGATGGAAGCGGCCAAAGCGCGCGAGGCAGGCGGTGATCTCGCCCGGTTGAAATGCCAAAGGGACGAGGCCGCGCGGCATTGGGCACTGCTGAATACCCGTCTGGAGGGGATGCGGGAATGACCACATTGACCTGCCATGACTATCCGGCACTGCGGCGCGATTTCCGTTGGGATTTCCCCGCCCGTCTGAACATGGCCGATCAATGCCTGTCGCATCATGGATCGCGCGTGGCGATCATCGAATATGACGGCACGCCGCATCCCGTGACCTATGCGGAACTGGCGCAAATGGCCGCGACATTGGCCCATGCATTGCAGGCGCAGCGGGGCGAGCGGGTGGCGGTTCTGCGCACGCAATCGGCCTGGACGGCGGCGGCGCATCTGGCAGTGTGGAAATCGGCGGCGATCTCGATCCCGTTGTTCAAGCTGTTCGGTCCCGAGGCGCTGGAACTGCGTCTGCGCGATGCCGGTGTCCGCACGGTGATCGCCGATGCCGAGGGGCGCGAGATGCTGCGCAGTTTCCCCGATCTTCGGGTGATCGTGCCCGAAGACGGGTTGCCTGAGGCAGGCCCCTTCGCCCCCCTGCCGACGGGCCCTGAAGACCCTGCGGTGATCATCTATACATCAGGCACGACCGGGGCACCCAAGGGCGCGCTGCATGGTCACCGCGTGCTGACCGGCCATCTGCCGGGCGTCGAGATGAGCCACGACCTGCTCGGCCAGCCCGGCGATTGCCTGTGGACGCCTGCGGATTGGGCATGGATCGGCGGATTGTTCGACGTGCTGATGCCGGGACTCGCGCTTGGCGTGCCGGTGGTGGCGGTCCGGATGCCCAAATTCGATCCTTCCGAAATGACCCGGCTGATCGCCGATTGCGGGGTGCGGAACATCTTTTTCCCACCGACCGCGCTGAAAATGTTGAAGGCCGCCGATATCTCCATCACCGGGTTGCGCTCGGTCGCATCCGGCGGAGAGACGCTCGGGGCCGAGATGCTGGATTGGGGGTGGCAGGCCTTTGGCCTGACGATCAACGAATTCTACGGCCAGACCGAATGCAACATGGTGGCTTCCTCGACCGCGTCGATGTTCGCCGCCCGTCCGGGGTCGATCGGCAAGGCCGTGCCGGGCTTCGATGTGCAGGTGATCGACGAAAGCGGCCAGCCGACCGATGCCGAGGGCGATATCGCCGTGCGGCGCGGGGCCGGGTCGATGATGCTGGAATACTGGAACCGCCCCGACGCGACGGCCGAGAAATTCCGCGGCGAGTGGCTGGTGACCGGTGACCGTGGCGTGATCGAGGATGGCTATATCCGCTTTGTGGGACGCGACGATGACGTGATCACATCGGCGGGCTATCGCATCGGCCCCTCCGAGATCGAGGATTGCCTGCTGAAACATCCCGCGGTCGCGCAGGCGGGGGTCGTCGGCAAGCCCGATCCCGTAAGAACGGAAATCGTCAAGGCTTACATCGTGTTGCGGGACGGGTTCGATCCATCGACAGATCTGGCCTCCGAGTTGCAATCCCACGCCAAACGATTTTCTGCCGCGCATTCCTACCCGCGCGAGATCGCCTTTCTCGACGCCCTTCCGATGACCGTGACCGGCAAGGTGATGCGGCGGGAATTGCGGAATCTGGCGATTGCCGAAATCGAGGGAGGCAGCGATGGATAGCGCATGTCCCTGCAACCGACGCCAGATGACGACCGAATTTTTCCAGATCGGAGCCCGCCGCGTATGAAACTCAAATCCGCAGCCCTGACCACGTCCGACGCATTCAAGGCCAATCGCGAAGCGCATGTGGCCCTGCTCGCCACCGCTCGCGAGGCCGCCGAGGCAGCCGCCGCCGGGGGCGGGACCAAGTCGATGGAGCGCCATGTCAGCCGCGGCAAGATGCCTCCGCGCGAACGGGTGGCGAACCTGCTCGATCCCGGCTCGCCCTTTCTCGAAATTGGCGCGACGGCGGCGCATGGCATGTATGATGGCGCGGCGCCCGGTGCCGGTGTGATTGCCGGGATCGGGCGGGTTCATGGCCAGGACGTGATGGTCGTCGCCAATGACGCGACGGTGAAGGGCGGCACCTATTACCCGATATCGGTGAAAAAACACCTCCGCGCCCAAGAGATCGCGGCGGAATGCCATCTGCCCTGCGTCTACCTTGTGGATAGCGGCGGCGCGAACCTGCCCAACCAGGACGAGGTCTTTCCCGACCGCGATCATTTCGGACGCATCTTTTACAATCAGGCGCAGATGTCGGCCAAGGGCATTCCGCAGATCGCCGTGGTCATGGGCTCCTGCACCGCGGGCGGCGCCTATGTGCCCGCCATGTCGGATGTGACGATCATCGTCCGCGATCAGGGCACGATCTTCCTCGCCGGTCCACCGCTGGTCAAGGCCGCCACCGGAGAGGTCGTGACGGCCGAGGATCTGGGCGGCGGCGACGTCCATACCCGCCTGTCCGGCGTCGCCGATTATCTGGCCGAGGACGATGCCCATGCGCTCGCGCAGGCCCGTCGCGCCATCGGCAATCTCAACCGCCGGATGCCCGAAAGCGTCCTCTGGCAATCGCCCGAACCCCCGGCTTATGACCCCGACGAGATCCTCGGAGTGGTGCCCGCCGATCTGCGTACACCCTATGACATCCGCGAGGTGATAGCCCGCACCGTGGACGGCTCGCGCTTCGACGAGTTCAAGGCGCGTTTCGGCGAGACGCTGGTGACGGGTTTCGCCCATGTCGAGGGCTGCCCGGTCGGCATTGTCGCCAATAACGGCGTGCTGTTCTCGGAAGCAGCGCAGAAAGGCGCGCATTTCATCGAGCTTTGCTCGCAACGCGGCATTCCGCTGGTGTTCCTGCAGAACATCACCGGCTTCATGGTCGGCCGGAAATACGAGAACGAGGGCATCGCCCGCCACGGCGCCAAGATGGTGACGGCGGTCGCCACGAGTTCGGTGCCCAAGATCACCATGCTGGTCGGCGGCTCTTTCGGGGCGGGGAACTATGGCATGGCGGGCCGCGCCTATTCGCCCCGCTTCCTGTGGACATGGCCCAATAGCCGGATCTCGGTGATGGGCGGGGAACAGGCGGCGGGCGTGCTGGCCACCGTCAAGCGCGACGGGATCGAGCGGCAGG
The DNA here is from genome assembly GCF_028553805.1 of Paracoccus saliphilus. NCBI lineage: Bacteria > Pseudomonadati > Pseudomonadota > Alphaproteobacteria > Rhodobacterales > Paracoccaceae > Paracoccus > Paracoccus saliphilus. Next base: position 1,336,079 of record NZ_CP067140.1, read on the forward strand.
GCGGCAGCTGGTCCGCCGAGGAAGAGGCGGAATTCAAGCGCCCCACGATCGAGATGTTCGAGCGCCAGTCGCACCCGCTCTATGCCTCGGCGCGGCTTTGGGATGACGGCATCATCGACCCGCGGAAAAGCCGCGAGGTGCTGGCCCTGTCGCTGCGCGCCAGCCTGAACGCGCCGATTGAACCGACGCGCTTCGGTGTCTTCCGGATGTGATTGTGGCGATGATGGATGCCTCCGGCGGGGATATTTTCATGAAGAAGAAGGGGCCGGAATGATACGGGTCTGGCAGGGAGATATCACCACATTGACCGTTGATGCCATCGTCAACGCGGCCAACGAGACGCTGCTTGGCGGCGGCGGTGTCGATGGAGCGATCCATCGCGCGGCAGGGCCCGGCTTGCTGGAGGAATGCCGCAGGATCGGTGGCTGCCCGACGGGGGAGGCGCGCATCACCGGCGGCTACGATCTGCCCGCCCGGCATGTCATCCATACGGTCGGCCCGATCTGGCGAGGGGGTGATCAGGGCGAGGACGACCTGCTTGCCTCGGCCTATCGCAACAGCCTCATGCTGGCCCGCGAGCACGGGTTCGCCAGCATCGCCTTCCCGGCGATCTCGACCGGCATCTACGGTTTTCCACCCGACCGCGCCGCTCGTATCGCCGTCGAGACGATCCGGGAACATGGCGAATCCTTTCAGGTGACGCTGGTCGCCTTTGACCACGCTGCTGCCCGGTATCTCGAAGAGGCGCTCGGATGACCTCTTCTTCTTCATGCAAATATCCCGCGGGGGTCCGGGGGCGCGAAGCCCCCGGCGGCCGCCAAGCCAAGGACCTGCCATGTTCCAGAAGATCCTGATTGCCAATCGCGGCGAAATCGCCTGCCGTGTCATTGTTTCCTGCCGCCGCATGGGCGTTGCAAGCGTCGCCGTCTATTCCGATGCCGACCGCGCCGCCCGCCATGTCGCCATGGCTGACGAGGCCGTGCATCTGGGCGGACCCGCTCCGGCTGACAGTTACCTGCAAGGTGACCGGATCATCGAAGCCGCCAAGGCCACCGGGGCGCAGGCGATCCATCCCGGTTACGGTTTCCTGTCCGAGAATCCCGATTTCGTGGATGCGGTCGAGGCAGCAGGGCTGGTCTTTATCGGCCCATCGGCCAAGGCGATCCGGGCGATGGGGCTGAAGGATGCCGCCAAGGCACTGATGGAAGAGGCCGGGGTGCCGGTCGTGCCGGGCTATCACGGTGCGGATCAGGACCCCGCCCACCTGGCGCAGGAGGCCGGGAGGATCGGCTACCCGGTGCTGATCAAGGCCGTTGCGGGTGGTGGCGGCAAGGGGATGCGCCGGGTGGACGATCCCGGCGAGTTCGCCGATGCGCTGGCCTCGGCGCAATCCGAGGCGAGGAATGCTTTCGGCAATCCCGATGTGCTGATCGAGAAATACATCCTGCAGCCCCGCCATATCGAGGTGCAGGTCTTTGGCGACGGGCATCGCGCGGTTCACCTGTTCGAGCGGGATTGCTCCCTGCAGCGCCGCCACCAGAAGGTGATCGAGGAAGCCCCGGCCCCCGGCATGACGCCCGAGATGCGCAAGGTCATGGGCGCCGCCGCCACCCGCGCCGCCGAGGCGATCGGCTACAAGGGCGCGGGCACGATCGAGTTCATCGTCGATGGCAGCGAGGGGCTGCGGCCCGATGGTTTCTGGTTCATGGAGATGAATACCCGGCTGCAGGTCGAGCATCCCGTGACCGAGGCGATCACCGGCATCGATCTGGTCGAATGGCAGCTGCGCGTCGCCAGTGGCGAGCCCTTGCCCGCCCGGCAGGAGGATCTGCGGATCACCGGCCATGCCTTCGAGGCGCGGCTGTATGCCGAGGATGTCCCTGCGGGTTTCCTGCCCGCGACCGGACGGCTGGCGCATCTGCAATTCCCCGATGCCGCGCGGATCGAGACCGGCGTGCGGCAGGGCGATGCGATCAGCCCGTGGTACGATCCGATGATCGCCAAGATCGTGACCCATGGCCCGACCCGCGCGGTCGCCTTGCGAGCGCTGGAATCGGCCCTTGTCGATACCGAGGTGGCGGGCTCGGTCACCAATCTGGATTTCCTGATCGCGCTGACCCGGCATGAGGGCTTTCGCGAGGGCGAGGTGGATACCGGGCTGATCGGCAGCGACCTCGATGCTCTGGTCGCCGCCGCCGAAGCCGATCCCCGTGTCAGGGCGCTGGCGGTGGTCGGGCTGGCCGGGCTGGCCGACCCGCAGGTGAAGGGCGGGGCGACGCTCTGGCAGCCGCTGCGCCGGACAATCGCGTGGGAGGGCGGCGAGGCGGTGCTGGAGGTGCTTGGCCCCGGTGCCGCTCGGGTCACGCTGGACGGCACCGGCCACGAGGTGCGCTGGCAGGGCGGGCGCTGGTGGGTGGACGAGACCCTGATGCGTCACCGGATCGTCAGCCATGATGCCGGGGTCAGCGTCTTCGGGGGCCGCACCGTGCATCTGGTGCCGCTCGACCCGCTGGCCCGCGATGCCGCCGCCGCGGGTGACGAGGTCACGCTGGCGCCCATGCCGGGGCTGGTGAAATCCGTGCATGTGAAGGCCGGGCAGGCGGTGAAGGCGGGCGACCGGCTCGCCGTGCTGGAAGCGATGAAGATGGAGCACAGCTTGACCGCATGGCGCGACGGCGTGGTGGCCGAGGTGATGGCGAGCGCCGGGGATCAGGTCGAGGCGGGCGCGCCGCTGATCCGGCTGGAGGAGGAAGAGGAATGAGCGATAATCCCGTCCTGTGGCATGTGCCGCTGTCGCGCTCGATGCGGGTGCGCTGGCTGCTCGAGGAAATCGGCTGCGATTACGAGCTGCGCGAATTGTCGTTCTTCGACAAGTCCATGCGCCAGCCTCCCTATAGCGATATCCATCCGGCGGGGCGTGTTCCCGCGCTGCAGGTGGACGGGCACCTGATCCGCGAATCCGGCGCCTGCATCGAGTATCTCTGCGAGACCCGCGCCCCTGAACTGATGCGCGCGCCCGGCGCCGAGGGGCGGGCCGATTGGCTGAACTGGCTGCATTTCGCCGAGACATTGGGACAGCATCTGGCCAACCTGACCCAGCATCACATCGTGCTGCGCGAGGATTACATGCGCTCGCCCACCGTGATGCGGCTGGAGGCGGCGCGCCTGTCGCGCACGCTCGGGCTGGTGGCGCAGACCGTCGCCGGGCAGGACTGGCTGATGCCCGAGGGTTTCTCGGGCGTCGATTGCGCGGTGGGTTATTCCGTCTATATCGCCGCGCGTTTCGTGCGCTTCGATGACCGCCCCGCGCTGATCGCCTATCTGGAGCGTTGCAAGGCGCGTCCGGCTTTCCGTGCGACCCTGCCAAAACCGGGCGATCAGTTGATCTATGCCAAGGAATTCTACGAGGTGCCCGATGCCTGAGACGGTCGAGATATTCGAGATGGGCCCCCGTGACGGGCTGCAGAATGAAAAGCGCCTGATCCCGGCGGCGGAAAAGATCGCGCTGGTCGATCTGCTCTCGACGGCCGGTTTCCGGCGGATCGAGGTGACCAGCTTCGTCTCTCCGAAATGGGTGCCGCAGATGGGCGACGCCGCCGAGGTCATGGCCGGGATCACCCGCAGGCCCGGAGTCAGCTATGCGGTACTGACGCCGAACATGAAGGGTTACGAGGGGGCGAAAGCTGCGCGGGCCAGCGAGGTGGCGATCTTCGCCAGCGCATCCGAGGGCTTCAGCAAGGCCAATCTGAACGCGACGATCGCCGAGTCGCTGGAACGCTTCGCCCCTGTGGCCGAGGCCGCGCAGGCCGACGGAATTCCCGTGCGCGGCTATATCAGCGTCGTGACGGATTGCCCCTTTGACGGCCCTACGCCCCCGGCCAATGTGGCCCGCGTGGCGGCGGCGCTGCGCGAGTTGGGCTGCTACGAGGTCAGCCTTGGCGACACGATCGGCCAGGGCCGCCCTGAAACCATCGACGCAATGCTGTCGGCGGTTCTGAACGAGTTGCCGCCGGAACGGCTCGCCGGACATTATCACGACACCGCTGGCCGGGCGCTCGAGAATATCGACGCTTCACTGGCACGCGGGCTGCGCGTGTTCGATGCGGCGGTCGGGGGATTGGGCGGCTGCCCCTATGCGCCCGGTGCCAAGGGAAATGTCGCGACCGAGGCTGTGGCGGCGCATCTGGCGGCGGTCGGTCATGCGACCGGGCTGGACATGGAGGTGATCGAAAGGGCCGCGGCAATGGCGCGTGCCATGCGGGAGGATGAAGATGTTTGAGACGATCCGGATCGAGACCGATGCGCGCGGCGTCGCCAAATTATGGATGGCGCGCCCCGACAAGCATAACGCGCTCTCGCAGCAACTGATCGAGGATCTGACGGCGGCGGCGGCGCAGCTTGGCGCCGATCCGGCGGTGCGGGTCGTGGTGCTTGCGGGCGAGGGGGCCAGCTTCTGCGCCGGCGGGGATCTGGGCTGGATGAAGCAGCAGATCGCCGCCGATGCCGGGACAAGGCGGGCGGGCGCACGGGTTCTGGCCGGGATGCTTTCGGCGCTGAACCTTTTGCCCAAGCCCTTGATCGCGCGGGTGCATGGCAATGCCTTTGGCGGCGGAATCGGGATGATGTCGGTCTGCGATATCGCCATCGCCGCCGAGACCGCGAAATTCGGACTGACCGAGGTCAAGCTTGGCCTGATCCCGGCGACCATCGGCCCCTATGTGCTGGCCCGGATGGGCGAGGACCGGGCGCGGCGGGTGTTCTTTTCCGGGCGGATCTTCGATGCGTCCGAGGCGCTGGCGCTGAACCTTGTCGCGCGGGTCGTTGCTCCGGAGGATCTCGACAAGGCGGTCGAGGCCGAGATCGCGCCTTTCCTTCTTGGCGCGCCAGGTGCGATCGCGGCGGCCAAGGCGCAGTGCCGCTTTCTCGGTCCGCGCATCACGGAAGCCGAGATCGAGGACAGCATCGACCGGCTGGTCGCGGTCTGGGAAGGGCAGGAGGCCCCCGAGGGCATCAGCGCCTTCTTCGAGAAACGTAAACCGGGCTGGCAGAGCTGAGGGCTTCCGGGGACGGGGTCGGATGATCGGCCTGCGTGGTGCGTTCCGGGCGTTCGGGGGCAGCGGAGCGGATCGCATCTCGCGCGGCAATGGTCACGGTCACGAAGCTGACATAGAGCAGCAGGTACCACGACCCGATCTTGGCGAATGAGACATGGTCCAGCGCGGACTGCCCGGCATAGATCCATGTGCCGGTCAGGGTGCCGATATTCTCGGCGATCCACAGGAACAGGCTGGTCAGGAAGGCCGCGACGGGCAGGGGCATCCAGTACCAGCCGTTCAGCCTGAACCAGATGCGCGTCCGGCCGAAAAGCAGGACCGTTGCCGCGAACAGGACCAGCCTTATATCGGGCAGAAAATGATGCGCGAAGAAATTGACATAGATCGCGACGGCCAGCAGCACCGTCAGGGCGAATGGCGGATAGGGCGAAAATCGCATGTCGAAGATACGGATCACCCGCGCCATGTAGGACCCGACCGAGGCATACATGAAGCCCGAGAACAGCGGCACACCCCATAGCTTGAACAGCCCCGCCTCGGGATAGGCCCATGATCCGGCACCGACCTTGAAGATCTCCATCGCGGTGCCGGTCAGGTGGAACAGCAGGATCACGCGGGCCTCGGTCAGGCTCTCCAGCCGGAAGATCAGGAAAGCGGCCTGCGTTAGCAGCGCGAACAGGAACAGCGCGTCATAGCGTTGCAGCGCCCAGTCCGGCGACCAGACGGCACGGGTGACAAGGATCGCGAGCAGCATGAGCCCGCCGAACAGGCAGGCCCATCCCTGTTTGAGCACGAACATGGAGAACTCGACTGCCCAATGGGGCAGCCGGGTCCGCGCCCAGTCACCAAGACTGCGTTCAAGGCGCCGTGTCGGCCTCACAGATCCGGATAGAGCGGGAAGCGCGCGCAGAGTTCGGCCACTTCAGCGCGAACCTTGTCCTCGGTGGCGCCGTTGCCCTCTTCGCCATTGGCGGCAAGGCCATCGACGACCTCGACGATCCAGCGGGCAATCAGCCGGAACTCGGCCTCTCCGAAACCGCGCGTGGTGCCTGCGGGGGTACCAAGGCGGATGCCCGAGGTGACAAAGGGCTTTTCGGGATCGAAGGGCACGCCGTTCTTGTTGCAGGTGATATGCGCGCGGCCCAGGGCGGCCTCGGTCGCCTTGCCTGTCACGCCCTTGGGACGCAGGTCGGCGAGGCACAGATGGTTGTCGGTGCCGCCCGACACGATGTCGATGCCGCCCTTCATCAGCTCGTCCGCCATGGCGCGGGCATTGGTGACGACCTGTGCCGCGTAATCCTTGAAGCTGGGCTCGAGGGCCTCTCCGAAAGCTACCGCCTTGGCGGCGATCACATGCATCAGCGGACCGCCCTGCAGGCCGGGGAAGACCGCCGAATTGATCTTTTTCGCGATATCGGCGTCATTGGTCAGCACCATCCCGCCACGCGGACCGCGCAGCGATTTATGCGTGGTGGTGGTCACCACATGCGCATGCGGCAGCGGCGAGGGATGCTGTCCGCCCGCGACCAGCCCGGCGATATGGGCCATGTCCACCATCAGGTAGGCACCCACCTCGTCGGCGATCTTGCGGAATGCCGCCCAGTCCCAGATGCGGCTATAGGCGGTGCCGCCAGCCAGGATCAGCTTGGGCTTGTGCTGGCGCGCGGCCTCGGCAACCGCCTCCATGTCCAGCAGCTGATCCTGCTGGCGCACGCCATAGCTGAGAACGTTGAACCATTTGCCCGACATGTTGACGGGCGAGCCATGGGTCAGGTGACCGCCGGAATTCAGGTCCAGCCCCATGAAGGTGTCGCCGGGTTTCAGCAGCGCCAGGAACACGGCCTGGTTCATCTGGCTGCCGCTATTGGGTTGGACATTGGCGAATTCGCAGTCGAACAGCTTCTTGGCGCGTTCGATGGCCAGGTTCTCGACGATGTCCACATATTGGCAGCCGCCATAATAGCGCTTGCCCGGATAGCCTTCGGCATATTTGTTGGTCAGGACCGTGCCCTGAGCCTCGAGAACCGCCTTCGAGACGATGTTCTCCGACGCGATCAGTTCGATCTCGTCGCGCTGACGGCCAAGTTCCTTACCGATGGCGCCGGCGATCTCGGGGTCGCGGTTGGTCAGGGCTTCGGTGAAAAATCCGTTGTCGCGGGTGGGTGCGTTCATCTGTCACGCGTCCTTTCTGGCTAAGCTGCGGCAGGGATGTTGCCCTCATAACGCAAGCCCGGCCAGGCTAAAAGCAACAAAACGACCGCTTCGGGACCGCTTGCGGCGCGACGGGGCTTGTCTTCGACCCATTCAGCGCCGATGCTGCCCGGCAAGAGGAGCCAGCCGTAGCAGATGATGCCGAAAATCCACTTCACCGCCAGCCAGGCCGATATCGCGCGCGAGGCGCTGGCCAGCCTCTCAGAGCGATATGGTTGCGCCGATGCGGATGACGCCGATCTGGTCGTGGCGCTTGGCGGAGACGGCTTCATGCTGCAGACGCTGCATGCCATGGAAGGGCGTGCCCTGCCGGTCTACGGGATGAACCGGGGTACAGTCGGGTTCCTGATGAACGCCTATAGCATGGACGATCTGCCGCGCAGGCTTGCCGAGGCCGAGGAAACGATCATCAACCCGCTGCGGATGAGCGCCACCTGCCAGGACGGATCGCTGCACGAGGCGCTGGCCATCAACGAGGTCAGCCTGCTGCGCGAAGGTCCGCAAGCCGCCAAGCTGCGCATCCATGTGGACGGCAAGAAACGCATGGATGAACTGGTCTGCGACGGCGCGCTGGTCTCGACCCCGGCCGGGTCCACCGCCTATAACTATTCCGCGCATGGCCCGATCTTACCCATAGATTCCGAAGTGTTGGCCCTGACGGCCATCGCGCCTTTCCGGCCCCGCCGCTGGCGGGGGGCGCTCTTGCCGAAGGATGCGCAGGTCGAGATCGAGGTGCTGAACCCCGAACGCCGCCCGGTCATGGCCGATGCCGATTCGGGTTCGATCCGGCATGTGACGCGGGTGCATATCCACAGCGCCGCCGAGATCTCGCACCGGCTGCTGTTCGACCGGGGGCACGGGCTGGAGGAACGGCTGATCCGCGAGCAATTCGTCTAGGGCCTCATGCAACGGCACCGTGCGCCGCATCTGCACCATCCGCAACAGGGACGCGATCCAGCCAGCAAATGCTGGATTTTCGCCCGCACAGCGCGTACACAACCTGTACACCGCCCGCACACCGGCAGCCTGCATTACGCAGCTTCGAGGGTGATTTTACGCGTCGAGGCGCAGGAGACGGGTTCCATTTCAAGCACAATCTTTCGACAACGCGCCTGATTATTTCCATAATGGAATAAGTGATCATCGACAGAATCCCGGCCAGGCGGGAAAACCCGGACCTGTCTCTTCTTCTTCATGCAAATATCCCCGGGGGACCGGGGGGCAGGCAGCCCCCCGGCCAGCGCGGGACGCAAGGAACCACCCGGCTACAGCCCGGGCGGAAGATGGTCGGTCCAGCCGGTGGCCTCATGCCATGCCTGCCCCAGGTGCAGGATCGCCGCATCGCTGCCTGCCCCCCCGGCCAGTTGCATCCCCATCGGCAGGCCATTCGCGCCGAATCCGACCGGCACCGACAGGCAGGGCAATCCGGCGAGGCTGACCGGCACCACGATTTCCATCCAGCGGTGATAGGTGTCGGCGGGCTTGTCGCCCACGGTCTCGGGCCAGCGCCATTCGACCGGGAAAGGCCAGAACTGCGCGCTGGGCAGGGCAATGGTATCCACCTGCTCGAAGATCCGGGCGGCGCGGCGATACCATTGGCTGCGGATCGCGCTGGCCTCGTAAACCTCGGCGGCGGACAGGTTCAGCCCCTGCTCGATCTCCCATACCGCTTCGGGCTTCAGCAGGGCGCGCTTCGCCGGGTCCTCGTAAAGTGCCCGTTTCGCCCCGGCATTCAGGAAGGCGCGCAGGGTCATCCAGCTTTGCCACAGCCTTTCGGCCGGGAAGGGCGGGGAGAGGGGAACGATCTCGCAGCCGATTTCCCGCAGTTTCTCCAGCGCGGTCTCGCAAAGCGGCAGGATGCCGTCCTCGCAGGGATAGGCGCCGCCCCAATCGCCCAGCCAGCCGATCCGGGTTCCCTTCACCGGGGCGTCGAGCGTGGCGGCGAAATCACCGCCGGGGCGGCTGAAGGGCAGGGACGAATGCGGTCCGGCCATGATCGACAGCAGATGCGCCAGGTCGCGCGGGCTGCGCGCCATCGGGCCGAGCGTCGCCAGGCTGGACATGAAGCTTTCGCCCGCAGGCTCGCCCGGCACCAGTCCCCAGCTTGGCCGGAAACCATAGACATTGCAGAAACCTGCCGGATTGCGCAGGCTTCCCATCATGTCCGAGCCATCCGCCACCGGCACCATCCGTGCCGCCAGTGCCGCCGCCGCCCCGCCCGAGGATCCACCGGCGCTGCGATCCGGGTCATAGGGGTTGCGGGTTGCCCCGAAGACCTCGTTGAAACTATGCGATCCAAGCCCCCATTCGGGCGTATTCGTCTTGCCGATAAAGATCGCCCCGGCGTCCCGCATCCGTGCCACGACCACATCGTCGGCGGGCGGGACGTGATCGCGGAAGATGGGCGAGCCCCAGGTCGTGCGGATTCCCTTCACCGCCGCCAGGTCCTTGACCGCCACGGGCATGCCATGCAGCCAGCCCTTGCGCGGGGCTTGATCGGCCTGCCGTGCCTCGGCCAGCAATTCGTCGCGGGGCCGCAGGCTGACGATGGCGTTGATTTGCGGATTGACCGTCTCGATCCGGTCCAGATGCGCTTCCATCACCTCTACGGCGCTGAGGCTGCGATCTGCCATCGCATGGGAGAGAGCGTCGGCGTCAAGTCGGGTGGGGTCGGTCATCGGGGCTCCGTTCCGTCGGGTGATGGTTTATCCCGCGCAAATCTGTTGCAGGGCCAGCCATTGCTGATCGGTCAGCAGCGGGTCCGGGGGAGGGGTGTCACGGAACGGATCCGCCTCGATCAGGGCCATGAGCGAGCTTCCGGTGGGATCGAGCGCGCGCGCATAGGGTTCGCTCGATATGCCCTTTTCCTCGAAAGCGCCCAACAGTGTTTCGTCGTCCGGGGCGGGGGCGGGTCGCTGGAGAAGCCGTTCGCCATAGCCGCGGAGCGCATCTTCGGGCAGGGTGCCGAGCGTCAGCAGGCGCAGGACCGCGCCGGTGCCGGCATATTCCAGCGCGTCCAGCAGCAAATCCCGGTCCGAGACGGCCATCTGCGCGGCGATCAGGTGGCCCGCGGCGGCTTCGGGGCCGGGGGCGGTGAGCAGCATGTCATTGCCAAGGACATAGATCTGGCCGGGCAGGCGGCGGGCGCCATTGACGGGCGAGGGGACGACATGGATTTCTGCCCCTTCGGCGATGAGCTTGGGGGCGATCCAGTCAAGCACCGCCCGCCCCGAACTGCGTTCGCAGGTGGTGCCGGTACTGCGGGTCATATCGGCCAGAACCGCCTTGCCGATGGCACGGGCCTGCGCCGGAGGGGCGATCTTGGCGGCGTGGCGAGTCATGGCGTCGGGCAGCCAGATCACCGCTGCCGCTGCCATGGCCAGTGCCGCGATCAGCATGAGCCCGCCCCTGAGCCGCCCCGGATGGGCGCGGCGCGAGGCGATGGCGCGCTCGACCCGCTCGATCGCGTCGATCATCAGCGGATCGTCAACTTCCAGCGTTTCGTCGGGTCCGTCTGCGCGGGGACTGTAGATCGCCGGGATCTTGCCGGGGTTGAGCCGGGTCACGGCGGGTAGAGACCAATGCGACAGTGGCTGGTCGGATTTCGGATCCGAAAGCGTGAGCGTCGCGTCGCCCACCGATACGATCACCTCGCGCAGCCGCGCCTCGGGCGTTTCGCGCCACGAGCCCTGCGCCTCCAGGCGTTCGAATTCCGTCAGCGCCGTCATGGGGTTGGGTCATGCCTGTTGTTTTCCACGACCATAGCGTGGTGGCGGGGCTGGTCAATGCCCGGGATATGCTCGGAAGGGAGGATGGGCGGTATATTCTTGCGAAGAATTTTTCGAGTATATTGCAGTAATGAGCTGAATATAATTTATTTTATAATTTTATTGGGTTTGACGACCGGCAGGGGTGCCCACCGGTCGCCTGTCGATTTGTGATCCGATGACGGCGCCCTGTCGGGCGCCTTGCCATCTTCATTCGACCGTTTCAGGCACCCGCATTCCCTTGTCGCGGGCAAGGACACGCATCCGGTCCTGCAGTTTCTCGAAGGCGCGCACCTCGATCTGGCGAATCCGCTCGCGCGAGACATCGTAGCGACCGGACAGATCCTCCAGCGTCATCGGGTCGTCGCGCAGGCGGCGCTCCATCAGGATGTCCTTCTCGCGGTCGTTCAGCACGTCCATCGCCTCGATCAGCATCTGGCGGCGGGTGTCCAGCTCTTCGGATTCGGCATAGGAATCGGCCTGGTTGGCGTCTTCGTCCTCAAGCCAGTCCTGCCATTGCGCCGTCGAATCCCCCTCGGCCGAGCCGACCGTCGCGTTCAGCGAGGCGTCGCCCCCCGAAAGGCGGCGGTTCATGTCGGTCACCTCCTTCTCGGTCACGTTCAGATCATTGGCGATCTGGGCGACGTGATCGGGGCGCAGGTCGCCCTCTTCCAGCGCGCCGATGCGGGATTTGGCCTTGCGCAGGTTGAAGAACAGCTTTTTCTGCGCGCTGGTCGTGCCCATCTTCACCAATGACCAGGACCGCAGGATATATTCCTGGATCGAGGCGCGAATCCACCACATCGCATAGGTGGCCAGCCGGAAGCCCTTTTCGGGATCGAAGCGCTTGACCGCCTGCATCAGGCCGACATTCGCCTCGGAAATCACCTCGGCCTGGGGCAGGCCATAGCCGCGATAGCCCATGGCGATCTTGGCGGCGAGCCGCAGGTGACTGGTCACCAGCCTGTGCGCGGCCTCGGAATCCTCGTGGTCGGCCCATGCCTTGGCCAGCATGTATTCCTCTTCGGGTTCCAGCAGGGGGAACTTGCGGATCTCCTGAAGATAGCGGTTCAGACCCTGCTCGGGACTGGGGGCGGGAAGATTGCCATAATTAGCCATATCGGTGGCCTTTCGCAGAGATAAAGATAACGCAGACGAGGCGGTCACGGTTCCGCGACGAGAGATTGCGCTTGCCCTTCGTGGGGCAGGTTGGGGCTTGAAATTACTCTGGCTGGATTTTGCGGAATGGTAACGTGGGAACGGTTCACGTTCATGTCAAGTCTTCGCGATCCGCAACGCTTCCAGCAGGGATTTCATGTCGGCGGGGAGCGGACTGTCGAATTCCATCATAACACCGCTGACCGGATGTTCAAAGCCCAGATGCGCGGCATGCAGCGCCTGCCGGGGGAATGCCGTCGCCGCATGGGCCGCCTCGCCAAGCGCCTTTGCCGATGCCCGCCGCGCCCCACCATAAACCGGATCGCCGATCAGGCCCAGCCCTGCATGGGCCATATGCACGCGGATTTGATGGGTTCGCCCGGTCTCCAGCCGGCATTCGACCAGCATGGCCGAGGCAGGGCGTCCAAAGCTCTCAACCATCCGCGCCCGTGTCACCGCATGTCGGCCCCTGTCGAAATAGACCGCCTGTTTCTGCCGGTCGCTGGCATGGCGGGTCAGGCGCGAGGTGATCTTCAGCACGCCGCCATCCTCGAAGCTGACACCGGGGGTTCCGCGCAGCCGCGGATCGGCGGCATCGATCACCCCATGCGCCAGCGCCAGATAGCGGCGCTGCGCGCTATGCGCCTCGAACTGCGCGGCAAGCCCGTGATGGGCGCGGTCGGATTTCGCTACGACCAGAAGGCCCGAGGTATCCTTGTCGATCCGGTGCACGATGCCGGGGCGCCGTTCGCCCCCGATCCCCGAGAGCGTCTCGCCGCAATGCGCCAGCAGCGCGTTGACCAGCGTGCCCGAGGGCGATCCCGGCGCGGGATGGACGACCATCCCGGCGGGCTTGTCGATCACGATCAGGTCGCCATCCTCATGGGCGATATTCAGCGGAATCGCCTCGGGTCGGGTCTCGACCGGTTCCGGCTCGGGCAGGGTGATGAGATATTCCTGCCCCTCGGCCACTTTCGCCTTGCCGTCCCGCGCCACGCCACCGGGCCCGCTGACCGCGCCATCGGCGATCAGCCGGGCAAGCCGGGACCGCGACAGCGCCGCTTCCTCTGGCACTGCCAGCGCAAGGGCCTTATCAAGCCGTTCAGGCGGATTGGCCGGGATGGTGATGACAAGGTTCGACATGAGCGATGATGATAGCGACTGGAAAGAGGCAGCGAAAGCGGTTCCCGAACTGCGCTTCCTGAAAACGCTGGTTACCGGGCTGACGCTGGTGATGGGATTGGGGATGGTGGCGATCGTCGTGCTGCTATGGACCCGGCTCGGCCAGCCGATGCTGCCGGAACTGCCCGACAGCATAGCCCTGCCCGAAGGCGCGACGGCCGAGGCCGTCACCTTCGCCCGCGACTGGATCGTGGTGGTCACGGATGGCGGAGAGATACTGCTCTACACCCGGGAGGGTAGCCTGAAGGATCGGATTCAGTCGCCCTGACGCCCGGCCTCGAGCGCGTCCAGCCTGGCCTTCAGCTCGGCATTCTCGGTGCGGGCCTTGATGGCCATCTCGCGGACGGCGTCGAATTCCTCGCGGGTCACGAAGTCGCGATCCGCCAGCCAGCGGTCAACCCAGCCTTTCATCGCCGTCTCGGCCTCGGTCTTGGCGCCCTGGGCCACACCCATCGCATTTGTCATCAATTGCGAGACATCGTCGAAAAACTTGTTCTGTGTCGCCATTTAGCCTGATCCCTTGCTTTGCTTGCCCCCTATATGGGCCGCGCCGCGCCGGGGTTCAATATTGACACCGCCGGGCGCGGCGCTAGCGTGCGCCTCGACAACCGGCCCAGAGGCAGCATGATCCCCTTTCCCGATATATCGCCCGAGATTTTCACCATCCAGATCGGAGGGTTTTCGCTGAGTTTGCGCTGGTACGCGCTGGCCTATCTGGCCGGGTTGCTGATCGGCTGGCGGATCATGGTTCGGATGATGCGGGGCGACGCCATCTGGGGCGACAAGGCGCCGATGGAGGGCGAGGCCGTCGATGACCTGCTGACCTGGGTGATCCTCGGGGTGATTCTCGGCGGGCGATTGGGCTTCGTGCTGTTCTATGAGCCGGGCTATTACCTCGCCAATCCCGCCGAGATCGCAAAGGTCTGGCAGGGCGGGATGAGCTTTCACGGCGGTTTTGCCGGGGTGATCGTGGCGGCATGGCTGTTCTGCCGGTCGCGCGGGATTCCCCCGCTTCGCCTGGCCGATGCGATGGCGGTGGTCGCGCCCATCGGGCTGTTCTTTGGCCGTATCGCCAATTTCATCAATGCCGAGCTGTGGGGCCGTCCGACCGATCTGCCCTGGGGGGTGATCTTCCCCGGCGAGGCCGCGCAATCCTGCCCCGGTATCGAGGGGCTTTGCGCTCGCCATCCAAGCCAGCTCTACGAGGCGGGGCTTGAAGGGCTGCTTCTGGGGCTGATTCTTTGGGCCGTGGTGCGGGCCAAAGGACTGCACCGTCCCGGGCTCGCATTCGGGATTTTCCTTTCCGGATACGGGCTTGCACGCATATTCGTGGAATTGTTCCGACTTGCTGATGCGCAGTTCATCACCCCCGACAACCCGCTTGGCCATGTCATCGGCGGGCCGGTGATCGGGCTGACCATGGGACAGGTTCTGTCACTGCCGATGCTGTTGGTCGGGCTGTTCTTTATCCTTCGCGCATGGCGCCGTGCCCCGGTCGCCACCGCTGCATGACCCCGCTAGCCGAGATCATCGCGCAGCGCATCCGGGCCACCGGGCCGATCACGCTGGCTGATTACATGGAGCTTTGCCTGCTCCATCCCCGCTATGGTTACTACGCTACCCGCGATCCTTTCGGACAGGCCGGGGATTTCACTACCGCGCCGGAAATCTCGCAGATTTTCGGAGAGTTATGCGGTCTTGCTCTTGCACAAACCTGGATGGATCAGGGCCGCCCTGCGCCCTTCACGCTGGCCGAGCCGGGGCCGGGGCGCGGCACGCTGATGGCGGATATGCTGCGGGCCATGCGGGCCGTGCCGGGGATGTTCAAAGCCGCCGATGTCACGCTGATCGAGGCTTCACCGCATCTGCGCGGCGTGCAGAGTGAGAATCTTGGCGATGTCCGGCATCTCGACGGGATCGAGGAATTGCCGGATAAGCCCCTGTTCATGATGGCAAACGAGTTTTTCGATGCTTTACCGGTCCGGCAGTTCCAGCGGGTCGAGGAAGGTTGGGCCGAGCGCGTCGTCGGTCTGGACAAGGACGGGTTGCGTATGGGACTGGCCCCGCCGGTCGATCTGCCGCGCGCGGGGCGGATCGGCGATATCGTCGAGGATTGCTCTGCCGCTGTCGCCATCATCGAGGCGATAGCGGGGCGGATCGCGGCGCGTGGCGGGGCGGCGATCATCGTCGATTACGGCGGCTGGAACGGTTATGGCGACACCTTTCAGGCGCTGCGTGCGCATGCGCCCGAGGACCCGTTGGCCCATCCCGGCGAGGCCGATCTTACCGCGCATGTCGATTTCGCGCCTTTGGCCGCCGCCGCGATCCGGGCCGGGGCAGAGGTGTCGCGGCCGCTGCATCAGGGCGATTGGCTGTTGTCGCTTGGGGCCGAGGCACGGGCACGGCGGCTGGCGGATGCCGGCGACGCGGGCGCGATGGATGCGCTTCGGCGCTTGACCCGCCCGGATGAAATGGGTCACCTGTTCAAGGCGATGGCCATCTGGCCGAAAGGGGCGCTGCCGGTGCCCGGATTTGACGCGCTGAGGCATCATGCAGACGACGCTTGAGATCCTGACAAACCCGTTGCTTGCCGATGTAAGGCACGGTTTTTTCACGCGAAAGGGCGGGGCTTCCTCGGGGCTTTTCGCGGGGCTGAATTGTGGACGCGGCAGCAGCGATCAAGGCGACATGGTCTCGCTGAACCGGGCAAGAGTCGCCGAGGCGATGGGCGTGCCGGCGAATGGGCTGGCCACGGTCAAGCAGGTGCATTCGGCGGATGTGGTCACACTGAACGACGGCGATGACTTGGAAAAGATCAGCGAAATCAAGGCGGATGGGCTGGTCACCATGCGGCGTGGCGTGGCGCTTGCGGTGTTGACCGCGGATTGCCAGCCGATCCTTCTGGCCGATGCGGAGGCCGGAATCGTCGGGGCATGTCACGCGGGATGGCGTGGCGCACTGGGCGGCATCATCGAGGCGACGGTCGAGGCGATGCGGGCGCTTGGGGCACAGGACATCCGGGCAGTGATCGGGCCGACGATCAGCCAGCGCGCCTACGAAGTCGGCGAGGATTTCATGGAGGACTTCCTTCTCGAAGATCCTGATCATACGAGGTTTTTCAGCGGTGGCCCGAATGGCCACCCGATGTTCGATCTGCCGTCTTTCGGCCTGTCGCGGCTGCGTGGGGCGGGCGTCGAGGCGGAATGGTCCGGGCATTGCACCTATTCCGATCCCGAGCGTTTCTTCAGCTATCGCCGCTCCACGCATGAGGGGCAGGTGGATTACGGACGGTTGATCTCGGTCATCACGCTATAAGTTGCAACGCCTGCGTGCGCTGCATCTGTCACCCCACGCAACGCGGATGCGTTTCACCCAACAAATGCTGGGTTTTCGTCTGCACAACCCGTGCACCGCGCGTGCACAACCTGTACACAGGGCGTACACAGGGCTACGAAACTTGGCGATGGGTTCGACGGTGATTTCGCGTATCAAGGCGCGGGGACAGATTCCATTCGCTGGATGATCTTTCTGATATGCGGCTAATTGCTTTCCTATCGGAATGGATGATCGCGCAGGCAAAACCTGAACCCGCTTCCTCTTCTTCTTTGGGAAAAATACCTCGGGATCGCCGGTTGGTGCGCCACTGGTTCGAGAGACCTGCCGGCGACGGGGCGGAGCCCCCGGCCATCGCGGGACGCAACAATCAGCTGCTTCCGGTCAGCCGACCCGCACCATCCGGTGTTTCTTCTTGCCGACCGATACCTTCAGCCCATCGCCGATCAACGCCGCATCGACCGGTAGTTGCGGATCGTTCACGGCGTCGTTGTTCAAGCGCAAGCCGCCCTCGGCGATCAGGCGCTTGGCCTCCTTGCCGCTGGCGGTGATGCCGGTCTGGACCAGCATCTGCACCACCGTCAGCCCGTCGCTCAGCGCATTCGACGGCAGCAGGGCCACCTCCAGGTCGCCGCCTGCGCCGCCTTGCTCGAACACTTCGCGCGCGGTCGCTTCGGCGCTTGCCGCGGCCTCGGCGCCATGCAGCAGGGTGGTCACCTCGTTGGCCAGCCGCACTTTCGCCTCGTTGATCTCGGATCCCTCCAGCGCGCCCATCCGTTCGCATTCGGCGACCGGCAACTCGGTGTAGAGCTTCAGGAAGCGGCCCACATCGGCATCGGTGGTATTGCGCCAGAACTGCCAGAAATCATAGGCCGACAGCATCTCGCCGTTCAGCCAGACCGCGCCGCCCTGCGATTTGCCCATCTTGCGCCCGTCGCTGGTGGTCAGCAAGGGCGAGGTCAGCCCCCAGATGGTCGCATCATCGACACGACGGGTCAGGTCGATCCCGTTGACGATATTGCCCCATTGATCCGAGCCGCCCATCTGCAGGCTGCAATCGTAACGCCGATGCAGCTCGAGGAAATCATAGGCCTGCAGGATCATGTAGTTGAATTCGAGGAAGGACAGCGATTGCTCGCGATCCAGCCGCGATTTCACCGATTCGAAGGACAGCATCCGGTTGACGCTGAAATGCCGGCCGATATCGCGCAGGAATTCCAGGTAGTTCAGCCCGTCGAGCCATTCGGCATTGTTCAGCATCATCGCGCCGCCATCCTCGCGGTAATCGAGATAGCGGGCAAAGACCTTCTGCATTCCGTCGATATTGGCCTGGATCGCGGCTTGGTCCAGAAGCGGACGCTCGTCGGAGCGGAAGGAGGGATCGCCGACCTTGGTCGTTCCGCCGCCCATCAGCGTGATCGGGCGGTTGCCGGTCTTCTGGAACCAGCGCAGCATCATCACGTTCAGCAGATGCCCGACATGCAGGCTGGCCGCCGTCGCGTCATAGCCGATATAGGCGGTGACCGACCCGGCCAGCAGTGCCTTGTCCAGCCCTTCGTAATCCGTGCAATCGGCCAGATAGCCGCGCTCGAGCATGATTTGCAGGAAATCGGATTTCGGCTGGTAGGTCATGGGCTGTTTCCTCTTGTGCGGGGCGGATATACCGGCTGAGAAGGCAAAGGAAAAGGCATGATGATCCGAGCTTTGGGAATGATGTCGGGCACCTCGCTTGACGGGGTGGACGCGGCGGTGATCGAAACCGACGGGGTTCGTATCGGTGGTTTCGGCCGCAGCGCTTTCCGCGCCTATTCGGATAACGAGGCGGCGGCGCTGCACGCGGCGCTCGGGCGCTGGCCGGGCGAGGAAGGCGTGGCGGATGCCGCAGAGATTTCCGTGGCCAGCCATGCGGCCCTGGCGGAAGGTTTCCCCGAGGCAGAGCTGATCGGTTATCACGGCCAGACGCTTGCGCATGATCCGCAGGGGCGCGGCACCCATCAGGCCGGGGACGGGGCGGCGCTGGCGCGTGTGTCGGATCGCCCGGTTGTCTGGGATTTCCGTAGCGAGGATGTCAGGCAGGGCGGCGAGGGCGCACCGCTTGCCCCGTTCTTTCACTGGGCCTGTGCCGAATGGGCGGTCAGGGAGGGGAAGCTGCCCCCTGCGCCGGTGGCCTTCCTGAACCTTGGCGGGGTGGGCAATATCACCTGGGTGGATACCGCGTCAGCGGCGCCCGAAGCCCCCGGTGCCTGTGTCGCTTTCGATACCGGCCCGGCGAATGCGCCGATCAATGACCTGATGCGCGCGCGCCGCAGGCAGGCCAGAGACGAGGGCGGCGCGCTGGCCGCCTCTGGCAAAGCGGATCAAGGCATCGTCGCCGAATTTCTGCGGCACCCCTATTTCGATCGTCCCCCGCCCAAATCGCTGGACCGGGACCAGTTCACCGGGCTGAGCGACGCGGTGGCATCTTTGCCAGATGCCGATGCGGCGGCCACCCTGGTCGCGGCGCTGGCGGGATCGGTCGCAGCGGGAATGCGCTGGCTGCCCTCGATGCCGACCGTTCTGATGGTCTGCGGCGGTGGGCGGCATAACGGCACCATCATGCAGGCGCTCGGCACGGCCATCGCGGCCGATGTGCGCCCGGTCGAGTCGGCGGGACTGGATGGTGACATGCTCGAGGCGCAGGCTTTCGGATGGCTGGCGGTGCGCGTGCAGCGGGGCCTGCCGATATCGGGACCAATGACCACCGGCGTGCCCGCACCGGTCTGCGGCGGACGGATCAGCCATCCGCGTTAGGCTCATTTTTCCGGGCTTGGGCCGCTCCTGTCGTCATGCGGTCGAAACATGTCGGGAATATGCTCTTGCGCCTGCGGGTGGCGTGAAAGGATGGCATGACCCGCCTCTCCTCCATGCGGGTGTCAAATGGCATCCGCGCATTGTCCTCCGATGCGCGGATGTTTTTTCTTCAGCTATCTTGACGCGGCTTCACGGCCCGCTTAAACCCCGCTCACCCGGCGGGCGATCAGCCGGGGAAGGTAAGTGTGCGGTTGTAGCTCAGTTGGTTAGAGTGCCGGCCTGTCACGCCGGAGGTCGCGGGTTCGAGCCCCGTCAACCGCGCCACTTTCACCCTTTCGCCCGGATATATGCGCGGTTGTAGCTCAGTTGGTTAGAGTGCCGGCCTGTCACGCCGGAGGTCGCGGGTTCGAGCCCCGTCAACCGCGCCATTTCCCAGATGAAAGCAATGATTTCAGGGCGCTTCTGCCAGGATCAAGCCCTATGCCGTCAGTTTCCGGCTTTCCCGAACTGACCCGCCTTTACCATCTGCGCGAACATCTCGACGATTCCCGGCTCGACGCCGCGGTAAGTCAGCCCCAAGCCTTCGCGGGATTTGCGATTGTCCGCTTGCCAGCGATGGCCGAGATTGCGCGCGACGAAACGGCGGGTGAAGCGCTTGTCCACCAATGGTCCGACCAGCCAGAGAAGCCATTTCGGCAGTTCCCGCCGGGGCAGGGGGAAATCCTTGCCGAATCGGGGGCGCAGTGTTTCGGCGATATCGAGAAAGCTCAGCGTCTTCTCGGACAGGATATGCCGCCCGGTGGCAGGACCGAAGCCCGCAAGAATATGCGCCATGGCGACATCGCGCACATCGACCATTCCGACCTCGAACTGCGGGACACCCGTCCTCAGGGTGCCATTGCCGAAACCCCGGATGATGTCGAAGCTTTCCGCCTTGGGCGGGGTGCCGACGGCGGGGCCGAGAATCACCGCGGGATTGATGACCGCCAGCGACCAGCGGTCCTGCGCGTCATGCATGTCCCACGCGGCTTTCTCGGCCAGCGTCTTGGAATAGGCATAGGGATTATGGGTGATGCCTGACGAGTTGTTCCAGATCTCCTCGGTCAGGATTCCGCCGGGCGCTTGCGCGCAATCGGCGACATCTCCGAAAATCGCGGCACAGGAACTCGTCAGCACGATCTTGCGAATGTCCGCGTTGCGATTGGCGGCTGCCAGCACGTGCCGCGTGCCTTCGATGGCAGGGCGGATCAGGTCGCTTTCCGGATCATCGACGGTCAGCCTGTAAGGCGAGGCGGTGTGGATCACCACCGCACAGCCCTGCATCGGCGCATCGAAGCTTTCCGCATCGGCCAGGTCGGCGGCAAAGAGCCTGAGTTCGCCCGGTTTCCCCGTAGCCATGTCGCGCAGCGCCGCCGCCTTGGCGCTGTCGGGATCGCGCACCGTCGCGTGAACTGTCAGGCCGAGTTCCAGCAGATCATGCAGGATCCAGCTTGCGAGATAGCCGGTTGCCCCTGTCAACATGACCGGAACGTTCCGGTCCATATCCAGATCCTGGTAATTCATCCTGCCTCCGGGCGTGATCGCGGTCGCACGAGCGATTAGAACACGGGCGGCGGCAGGATGGAAATGAACCCTTTGTCTGCTTCGTCGGGAAGCCGTGCAGGATCAGCCGCGCTCGACCCGGCAGTGAAAGCAGTTGTTGCTGGCCGAGCGGATATGGATGAAGGCGATCTCGTCCCGTGCGAAAAGCTCTTTGCACCTGTCCTCGATCTCGCCGGTCGGTGTCACGGCTCCCGTGCCATAGACGATCCGCTCATCTGCCGAGTATCCGCGGACGATATATTGTTCCGACGCCAGAAAGCGCTTGGGAAAGTCGGGTCCGCCCGCGACGCAATCCTGAGCACACAGAAAGATCGGACCGGTCTCGGTATAGGGGTTCAGCCCCTTGAACGGGCGATGCGCGGCGATCAGGTAAGGTTGGCCCGCCGGAACCTGGTCGAGGCAGTGGCGGCAAGGGGTGCCGCTGCCGGTCGAGGTTTCCACTCGTTCGGGCGCAAGCTCGTAGGCGTCGGGGAAGCCGTCACGCCAGGCTTGGGCGGTATCGGACGGAATGGGGCAAAAACGGATCTGCATTTCGGGACTCCTGTTTCGATGCGAAAATGGTTATGCAGGGGGCTCGGAATATTGGGGCGCTGAAATCGGGCGTTTCATTCGATAAACGGAGTCATGGGCGATGAAGGACATGGTCGAAGCTGATGCATTGATTGCGAAGATGGGCGACGCCGCGCGTGCCGCCGCAGTCGAGCTGGCACAGGCCCCGGCTGAGCGGAAATACGCGGCGCTGATCGGCGCGGCCCATGAAATCCGCAATCGCCTGCCCGAGATCCTCGAAGCCAATGCAAGCGACCTTGAGTTCGGGCGCGAAAAGGGGCTGTCCGACGCGATGATGGACCGGCTGCGGCTGGACGAGGACCGGCTGCGCGGCATCGAGGACGGCCTGCGCGCCGTGGCCGAGCAGCGCGACCCGGTGGGCGAGGTCATCACCGAATGGGACCGTCCGACCGGGCTGCATATTCAGCGCGTACGCACGCCCATCGGAGTGATCGGGGTGATCTATGAAAGCCGCCCGAACGTGACTGCTGATGCCGGCGCGCTGGCGCTGAAATCCGGCAATGCGGTGATCTTGCGCGGCGGCTCGGAAAGCCTGCATTCATCGAAGGCGATCCATGGCTGCATGGTCGAGGGGCTGCGTCAGGCGGGCTTGCCCGAGGCATCGATCCAGCTTGTGCCGACGCGCGACCGGGCGGCGGTCAGCGCCATGCTGGGCGCGCAAGGGCTCATCGATGTGATCATCCCGCGCGGCGGCAAGGGGTTGGTCGGGCTTGTCCAGCGCGAGGCACGGGTGCCGGTTTTCGCGCATCTGGAAGGCATCTGTCATATCTATGTGGACCGCGATGCCGATCCCGAGATGACGCGGCAGGTGGTGCTGAACGCCAAGACGCGGCGCACCGGCATCTGCGGCGCGGCCGAATGCCTGCTGATCGACTGGCAGTTCTATACGAAACACGGGGCTGCGGTGATCGAGGATTTGCTCGCCGCCGGTGTCGAGGTTCGCGCCGAGGGCGAGTTGGCGAAAATCCCCGGCACGACCAAGGCGCAACCCGACGATTTCGGGCGCGAGTTCCTGGACATGATCATTGCCGCGAAGCTGGTCGATGGCGTGGATGAGGCCATCGCGCATATCCGCCATTTCGGCAGCCAGCACACCGAATCGATCCTGACCGAAAGCGATGCCACCGCCGACCGCTTCTTTGCCGGTCTCGACAGTGCGATCCTGATGCGCAACGCCTCGACTCAATTCGCCGATGGCGGAGAGTTCGGCATGGGTGCCGAGATCGGCATCGCCACGGGCAAGCTGCATGCGCGCGGCCCGGTGGGGGCGGAACAACTGACCAGCTTCAAATACCTGGTCACGGGGCAGGGCACGGTCCGGGACTGAGCCTGTCTCGCTCGCCGCCGGTAAACGGGAAGAGGCGGGCGGATGATCCGCCCGTGCTCAGAACGTGATTTCGGCGCTTTTCCCGTTGAGTTTCCAGTGGATTGTGCGACCGGCTTCCGCTGCGGCCTCGGGCAGCAATGCGAATTGCACCTCGGAAGGGGCGGGGGTGCGTTCAGGGATCGTGCCGGAGTAATCGAGCCATGACCACAGGGCATTATCGGGGCGCATCTGCTCGCCCTGTGCCATGAGCTTCCAGCCCGCGGGGCCGTGCAGCAGTGAAACCCGCCCTTTTCGCGGCACGGCGTGCTCGATGCACATCATCGCCAGAATGACCATGCGGATCTCGATGCGGGGAAAGGTGCCATAGGCAATCAGTTCAACCTGAAATTGCCGCTGCTCGGCCATTCCCTCGATCAGTTTCTCGAGATCGGCGCGGGTGATGTGCTGGCTGTTGCCCGCAGGACCAAAGGCTATCCGGAATGCTTGAATGCGATTTCGCGCCGCATTGACCGATTCCGCGATCAGCCGCATCTCGGGCGTCTTCGTTAGGCCGGAAAATTCGTCCGACAATTCAAGCAGTTCGATGCCGTTCCCTATCGCGCCAAGCGGTGACACGAGATCATGGCACAACCGTGACCCGACCAGTGCGGCCAGTTGGCGGGGATCGATACGCATTGTATGGGCACTCATGAAAACATACCTTTTGAACGTGGTATCAGGGGTTGGATATGAATGAATTGCTCGAGCCAGGCATGATCGTGCGCCATCCCGGAGCGCCGGAATGGGGCGAGGGGCAGGTGCAATCCCGCATCGGCGACCGCATCACGGTGAATTTTGCCGAGGCCGGCAAGCAGGTGATCGATGGCAAGCGCGTTACGCTCGAGATCCTGCGCTGGAACGAATCGTAAGGTTTCATGGTCAGCATGATACAATTTAAAGTTGTTAACTGCCGGTAAATAGCTTCCTCTGCTTGTAACCGATTTGCGCAAATGGTTGCAATGCGACATTTGCGCACTTAGACAATCGGTCCAAGCTCACCTCCGCAATCCCGGCAGGCCCGATGAAATCCGACCCGTCCTATTTCGATATCCGCATCGCAACCTGCGAGCGTGATCTGCAAGCGGCTCAACGCCTGCGTTACCGGGTCTTTGTCGAGGAACTGGGCGGCGACGGTGCCCTGGTCGATCACGAGAAACGGCTGGAACGCGATGAATTCGATCCGGTTGTCGATCATCTCTGCCTGATCGACACGAGGCGCTCGCCCGAGGAGCTGGATCATGTCGTGGGTGTCTATCGCCTGCTGCCGGGGCTGCGGGCCGAGGAGTTCGGGCGGTTCTATTGCGATGGCGAATATGACCTGACGAAGCTGCGCGGATCCGGGCGGTCGCTTCTGGAACTGGGCCGGTCCTGCGTCGATGCCGCCTATCGCGGTGGTTCGGGGATGTTCCTGCTGTGGAATGCCCTTGCCGATTACGTGCTGGATCTGCGGGTCGAGTTGCTATTCGGCGTGGCCAGCTTTCATGGCACCGATACGCAGGCGCTGGCGCCTTCGCTCAGCTGGCTGCATCACAATCACCTGGCCGCCGAAGCGCTGCGTCCCAAGGCCCTGCCAGAGGGCTATCAGCCGATGGACCTGATCCCCGCCGAGAACCTGGAGCGGCGCGAGGCGCTGATCGGCATGCCGGCATTGATCAAGGCCTATCTGAGGCTTGGCGGACGTGTCGGCGATGGGGCCTATATCGACCGCGATTTCAACACCACGGATGTGTTCCTGCTCATGGATACGGCGGCGATGTCAGAAAAGCACCGGAAATTCTACGAAGGCCGTTGGCAGGGACAATGAACGAGACCCGCGTCTCACCGACTGACCCCCGCCGGGATGGAACGACCTGGCGCGAGGGCAAAGCCCCTGAATTGCCGCGCCCGAAGGGGATCGGCGGCTGGTGGCGGGTGATCCGGCGCGGCCTGCCCGCGATTCTGATCCTGCTGATCGGTGTGATCCTGATCCTGCCCCTGCGGGGTATCGAAAAACTGTTCCACGGCCCCCGCCGCCCATGGAGCGGTCCGCATGTGCAGATGGTATGCCGGCTCGTGCTGTTCTGCATCGGTTTGCGTTGGCGGCGAGAGGGGCAGGCGCTGCGCGGTCCCGGCGCGATCGTGGCGAATCATTCGAGCTGGCTGGACATACTGACGATGAATGCCGCCCTGCCGGTATTCTTCGTCTCCAAGGCCGAAGTGCGCGGCTGGCCGGGCATCAATATCTTGACTACCGTCACCAATACGCATTTCGTCATCCGCGACCCGAAATTCGCCCGCGCGCAGGCCGAGGAATTCGCCGCTCGCATCCGGGCCGGGCACCGGTTGTTGTTCTTTCCCGAGGGCACTTCGACCGATGGCCGCAGGGTGCTGCCCTTCAAACCGACGCTGTTCCAGGGCTTTCTCGATCCCGAGCTGCCCGATGCCCTGGCGATCCAGCCGATGAGTGTCACCTATCATGCGCCCGAGGGCAGCGATCCGCGTTTTTACGGCTGGTGGGGCGATATGGCCCTGGCCGATCACCTGCTGGCGGTGCTGTCTGCGCCGCGACAGGGCCGTGTCGAGGTAAAGCTGCACAGGCCGGTTCCCGTCGCGGGCGAGACCCGCAAGACATTGGCTGCAAAGACCCGAGAATCGGTGCGGAATGGACTTGATACGGCACTGCTCGAATCCGATAATCGGGGTTGATGCCGCCACGCTTCAACTATATATTGTATTTCCCTCTCTTAACGCCACTAAGGATGCCCGATGACCCGCTTTGCCGCCCCCATCGCCGAACAGATCTGGGACATGAAATACCGGATGAAGGGCGCCGATGGGCAGCCGGTGGATGCATCGGTCGAGGATAGCTGGCGCCGGGTCGCCCGCGATCTGGCGCGGGTCGAGAAGGAACCGGCGAAATGGGAAGAGCGTTTCTATGCTGCGCTCGAGGATTTCAAGTTCCTGCCGGCAGGCCGTATCCTAGCCGGGGCAGGGACGGGGCGTGCGGTCACGCTGTTCAACTGCTTTGTCATGGGCACCATCCCCGACAATATGGGCGGTATCTTCGAGATGCTGAAAGAGGCCGCGCTGACCATGCAGCAGGGCGGCGGGATCGGCTATGATTTCAGCACCATCCGCCCGCGCGGGGCCGAGGTGAAGGGCGTGGCCGCCGATGCCTCCGGTCCGCTGAGCTTCATGGATGTCTGGGACGCGATGTGCCACACGATCATGTCGGCGGGCAGCCGCCGTGGCGCGATGATGGCGACGATGCGCTGCGATCACCCCGATATCGAACAATTCATCGAGGCCAAGCAGGACAGCGCAAGACTGCGCATGTTCAACCTGTCGGTTCTTGTGACGGATGATTTCATGGAGGCCGTGAAGGCCGACGGTCCATGGGAACTGAAATTCGACGGCAAGGTCTATCACACCCTGCAGGCGCGTGATCTGTGGAATCGCATCATGCGCGCGACCTATGATTATGCCGAGCCGGGGGTGATTTTCATCGACCGGATTAACCAGGCCAATAACCTGCATTACGCCGAGACCATTTCGGCCACCAATCCCTGCGGCGAGCAGCCACTGCCGCCCTATGGCGCCTGCCTGTTGGGCTCGATCAACCTCGCGCGGTTGGTGGCCGACCCGTTCACGGATGCGGCCCGGCTGGACAAGGATGCGCTGGACGATCTGGTGCGCACCGCCGTGCGGATGATGGATAACGTGGTGGATGCCTCGAAATTCCCGCTGGACCAGCAGGCAGCCGAGGCGCAGGCCAAGCGCCGGATCGGGCTGGGCGTGACCGGGCTGGCCGATGCGCTGCTGATGCTGGGCCTGCGCTATGGCGC
Organism: Paracoccus saliphilus; assembly: GCF_028553805.1. NCBI lineage: Bacteria > Pseudomonadati > Pseudomonadota > Alphaproteobacteria > Rhodobacterales > Paracoccaceae > Paracoccus > Paracoccus saliphilus. The sequence continues at coordinate 1,362,936 of NZ_CP067140.1, forward strand.
GGCGGATGCGGTCGAACAGACCCGCAAATGGATGAAGGCGATTGCCCACTCGGCCTATCAGGCATCGAGCGATCTGGCCCGCGAGAAGGGGGCATTCCCGCTTTTCGATGCGGATGAATTCCTGAAATCCGGCTTCATGTCGCAGATGGACGCGGATTTGCGCGACTCCATCGCCAAGCATGGTGTCCGCAACGCGCTTCTGACCTCGATTGCGCCCACGGGGACGATCAGCCTCTATGCCGGGAATGTCTCGTCGGGGATCGAGCCGGTCTTTGCCTATGCCTATAGCCGCAAGGTGCTGCAAAAGGACGGCTCGCGGACCGAGGAAGAGGTCGTGGATTACGCCGTGCAGATGTGGCGCGATCTGCATGGCGATGCGCCCCTGCCGGATCATTTCGTCAATGCCCAGACCCTCGCGCCCAAGGATCACGTCGCCATGCAGGCGGCGGCGCAGGAATGGGTGGACAGTTCGATCTCGAAGACCATCAACTGCCCCGAGGATATCTCCTTCGAGGAATTCAAGGATGTCTATCTCTCGGCATGGGACCTGGGCTGCAAGGGCTGCACCACCTATCGCCCGAACGAGGTGACCGGCTCGGTCCTGTCGATCTCGGAAAAGACCGAGGACGCACCCGAGGCCGATCAGGGCGCCGATGTGGTCTATCTGACCGAACCGCTGGACCGGCCTGCCGCGCTTGAGGGCACGACCTACAAGCTGAAATGGCCGGGCAGCGAGCACGCCATCTATATCACCGTCAACGACATCGTTCAGGGCGGCCACCGGCGGCCATTTGAAGTGTTCATCAATTCCAAGAACATGGAGCATTTCGCCTGGACTGTCGCCCTGACGCGGATGATCTCGGCGGTGTTCCGGCGCGGTGGAGACGTGTCCTTCGTGGTCGAGGAACTGAAAGCGGTCTTCGATCCGCGTGGTGGAGCATGGATGCAGGGGCGCTATGTTCCCTCGATCCTTGCCGCCATCGGCAGCGTGATCGAACGGCACATGATTTCGACCGGCTTTCTGGAAGGCGAAGGGCTTGGCTTGAAATCGGATCCGCAGGCCGAGGTCATGGCCGTGGGCGAACGCCCGCGCGGTCCCGCCTGCCCAAGCTGCGGCCAATATGGAATGCGCATGGTCGAGGGCTGCATGACCTGTCCAAGCTGTGGCCATTCCAAATGCGGGTGAGCTGCTGCTGCTTGATTTGTACCTGCACCCATAGTTTTGCCATTTTGGCACCGAGAAGTGCCATTCTGGCCCCATAGAGCTGCCTGTGGTTTGCGATCAGCGGGGATGACGTCCCGCTGATTGCGTGGCGTTTGCGTGATGTGCAGAGGGTCGATAATCGGCTCCAATATTGCGCGGTCATCAATGCTTCAAACAATCGCTCTGTCCCCTCACCACAAGTTTTGCTGCGGATGCGGGGGCAATATCTCACGCCGTAAGCTGTGACTTGCCGCGCCGGGTCAGCATGGTCTATCCTCACCGCAGGGAAAGGAGATGCCCATGCTGACGCGACGCAGACTGACCCTCTCGATCCTCATCACAGGACTTGCCGCACCTGCGCTGGCCCATCACGGCTGGCGCTGGACCAGCGGCGAAAACATCCGACTGACCGGCATCATCCAATCAGCCCGGCTTGGCAATCCGCATGGCGTGTTGCAGATTGATGTCGAGGGTGAGCTCTGGCAGGTCGAGGTCGGTCAGCCCTGGCGTAATGAGCGCGCTGGTCTGACCGATGCCGATTTCGCCGAAGGCCGGGAGATCGTCATCGAGGGTGAGCCTGCGGCGGAGGTGGAAGATCGGCTGCTCAAGGCCGAGCGTATCTGGTTCGACGGCAATCTGCACGAACTCTATCCCGACCGCAGCTAGGACGTGGAGCCACTGATCGAGATGCTCGCGGTCAGCGATCCAGCGCAGATGATGCGCACTGGCCGCTGGATCTATGCTGCCGTCAGCGCCGGGCATGTGCTGGGCATTGCGCTGCTGGTTGGCGCGATCGCCAGTCTCGATCTAAGGCTGATCGGGCTGTGGCCGACCGTTCCCGTGCCCGATCTAGCACAGGTTCTCGTGCCGGTTGCCGCCACCGGATTGACGCTGGCCGTGATGACCGGGCTGCTTCTGTTTCTGGCCGGGCCCGCGGATTACCTGCAGATGCGGGTGTTCTTGCTGAAACTGACTTTGATCGCCTGCGGTGCAGGCCATGCGGTGTGGTTTCATTCAACCAATAGTTTCGCGCGGCCAAACATCGGGCTTTGGCGTGTCGGGCTGCTCTCGCTCCTGATCTGGCTTGTGGTGTTGATCTGTGGCCGGATGCTGGCCTTCATCGACTAGATGCCATTATGGGCCTGCGCTCCTCTGGTGGCCATGAAGGTGGCTGTCCCCCAGAGTGATGATGTTGAAACGGGGTCCGCTGATTTCGGCCCCAGGCATCAAGCGAGGAACAGCCATGGAGTATTATGCAGGAATCGATGTGTCGCTGGAACAGTGCAGCGTTTGCGTGATGGATGCGTCGGGCAAGATCGTACGCGAAACGAAAGTGGCGAGTGAGCCGGCAGCGTTGTCTCGGTATTTTGCCGAGTTTGAGCTTCCGATCGTCAGGATCGGTCTCGAGGCGGGGCCATTGTCTCAATGGTTGCGCGAAGGCCTGGTCAACGCGGGTTTTGATGTGGTGCTGCTGGAAACGCGGCATGTGAAGGCGGCGTTGTCAGCGATGACCGTGAAGACGGACCGCAAGGATGCCCGTGGGATCGCGCAATTGCTGCGCATGGGCTGGTTTCGCCCGGTTCATGCAAAATCCGCGGACGCTCAGGCCGTGCGGGCATTGCTGGTCGGCCGCAAACTGCTGCAGGCCAAGCTGCGCGATGTCGAACTCAGCATTCGCGGCATTTTGCGTGGTTACGGGCTCAAGGTCGGCGAGGTAAGTCGCGGTCGTTTTGATGCCCGCATTCGCGACCTCATCGAAGGCCATGACATGCTGACGACGGTGATCAGTGCGATACTGAAGGCCCGGGCCGCCCTGTGGGACGAATTCACCCGGCTGCATCGTGAAATGCTGAAGATCGCCCGGGCCGATCCTGTCTGCCATCGGTTGATGAACGTACCCGGCGTAGGTGCTCTGGTGGCGCTGACCTATCGCTCGGCGGTCGATGATCCGGAGCGGTTTTCCAAGTCCCGAACTGTCGGCGCTTACTTCGGGCTGACGCCTGGAAAATACCAGTCCGGTGAGACCGACAGAGACGGCGGCATCACCAGGGTCGGTGACGCCATGGTGCGCACCGCGCTCTACGAGGCCGCGCATATCATGCTGACGCGTGCTTCGAGGTTCTCCGCCCTGAAAGGCTGGGCGATGGGTGTCGCGAAACGGCGGGGCATGAAACGGGCGAAAGTGGCGCTGGCCCGCAAGCTGGCCACCGTCCTGCATTGCATGTGGATTGATGCCAGCGCGTTTCGCTGGGGCAAGGAGGTCGTGACCGTGTAAGAGCAAAAGAGGAAACGGAGCAGGCCAGCTCAGGTTCTGCTCCTTCGGGGTCCCGTCGCCGGGACGAGGGCCTGGCAAGGTCGGAAGTAGTGCTGTGAACGCTTCGGCAAATCACGCGTCCTAGATTGACCTGCCGGTTCCGGATCTGATGGCATAGTGTGGCAGCCCGCGTGTTGACCACGGACAGAAGCATGATCCTGGCGGCGAGATGATCACTCGAAGGGACTTGACGAACAAAGGCCCATTACAGAAGCACTACTTTGGCAGATTTTTGCTGATACGACAATCTCCGGATTCACGGGAGGTGTTTTGGGTGATTCATAGGGAGCCAGCTTTGAGGGAGGCTGGCGGATTATGGAGAACTGGCGGGACGATCTGGAGACATGGCTGGCACCGTTTATTGCGGGGCTTGGGCACAAGACGCGGGGGCGGATGTGTCCGGCCTATGTTGCCGGGTTGATCGGCCCGGGTGATCGCAAGAGCGTGCAGCCGATGGCCGAGCGGGACAGGGCGGTCAGCTATGACCAACTGCATCATTTCATCGCCGACGGGGTCTGGGACAGCGCGCCGCTGGAAGCGGCCTTGCTGGCCGAGGCCGACAGGCTGGTTGGCGGCGCGGAGGCCTTTCTGGTCATCGATGATACCTGTCTGCCGAAGAAGGGCGAACGCTCGGTTGGGGTTGCGCCACAATATGCCTCCTCGCTGGGCAAGACCGCGAATTGCCAGTCGCTGGTCTCGGTAACACTGGCGTCGCGCGAGGTGCCGGTGGCGGTGGGGTTGCGGCTGTTTCTACCGGAAGTCTGGACCGACGATCCCGACCGCATGGCCCGAGCCCGGGTGCCGGAATATCGGCGAGCGGCCCTGAGTAAACCTGAGATTGCCATCGAGGAGATTGACCGGGTGAGGGATGCGGGCGTCCGCTTCGGCTGTGTGCTGGCCGATGCGGGTTACGGATCGGGCGGGCCTTTCCGCCAGTCTCTGAGCGAGCGCGGCCTTGCATGGGCGGTCGGCCTGTCGCGGCGCCAGAACGTCTATCCGGCGGATGTCGGGCTGGTCTTTCCCGAGGTGGGACGCGGTCGCCGCCGCAAATATCACCTCCCCGACCGCGTGGCCGTTTCCGCTGAACAGATGCTGAAGGACGAGAAATGGCGGAAGGTCAGCTGGAGGCGTGGGACCAAAGGCAGGTTGAATTGCCAGTTCGCCGCAATCCGTGTCCGCATCGCCGATGGCTATCGGCATCGCATGGCGGATGGCCGTGTGCAGGCTATGCCTGGTGACGAGGAGGTTTGGCTGATCGGTGAACGCCGTGCGACCGGCGAACGGAAATATTACGCCTCGAACCTGCCAGCCGACACCTGCCTCAAGACGCTCGCCGCTACCGTCAAGGCCCGATGGATCTGCGAACAGGCGCATCAACAACTCAAGGAAGAGCTTGGTCTCGATCATTTCGAGGGGCGGTCCTGGACGGGTCTTCACCGACACGCACTGATGACGATGATCGCCTACGCCTTCCTCCAATCCCGCCGCCTCAAGGCTGCGGGACGGGGGAAAAAGAGTCCCGGGACCACCCCCACAACCAACCATGCCAGCCGTCAGGCAAGCAATCCTCGATATCCTGGAGCGTCCACCGCCTATTCGATGCCCTCATTGCGAAAGGCGTATCGCAGCGGGTGAGAAAAATCTGCCAAAGTAGTGCTAGGGCCTGTTGACGTTCGGGATTCCCAAATCACCTGAGTTCTGATTCAAGGTTGCAAACAGAGGAGAGCAGCCTTGACTCGTCGTGTCCTGACCGATGCCCAATGGGCGATCATCGAACCTTTCTGCCTTGGCAAGGCCACAGACCCCGGCCAGACCGGGCGCGACCCGCGGCTGTTCATGGAAGCTGTGCTGTGGATCGTGCGAACCGGCGCACAATGGTGGGAACTGCCCAACGAATTCGGGAGGTGGAATTCGGTCTTCAAGCGCTTCCGGCGGTGGGTGAAGGCGGACGCTTTCTACAGTATGTTCAGGGCCTTGGCCGCAGACGCCGACCTCGAATACGCCATGATCGACGGTTCCATCGTCAAGGTCCACCGCTCGGGCCTGGGCGCTAAAGGGGGACTCAAGGCCAGGCCATAGGCCGCTCGCGCGGCGGCCTAACGACCAAGATACTTGCCCTGGCCGACGCGCTTGGCAACCTTGTCGATTTCCGCCTGCTGCCGGGGCAAGCGCATGACCTGCGCGGGGTGCCGGAGTTGATCGACGATCTCGCCGCAGATCACCTGCTCGCCGATCGCGCCTTCTATGCCCGAGGACCGGCGTTTCATCCACTTGACACAAACATGAAAAAAACCCGCCACCCTGAGGGTGGCGAGGCGAATGCCGTGTCAGAATAAGAAATCAGCCCGCTACGAGACTAGGCAACCATCCTGGATCAAACAGCTTTTCCAACTTCGGCGTGCGCACGTAGATCTTACTGAGGTGGTTATCCAAATCGAGCGGATAAATTCGGGCCCTAGCCAGCTTGGCAGCTACATGCTTGGCCTGAGTATGCGCTGCCGAAGCCATCATGCCGAGGGTGGCGTATTTCTTGAGGAAGCCTATGAGTCCCTGTTGACTGATCAAGGTCACTGGGCGGCGATGACGATGATGCCTGACTGTTGTCGAAGGCAGCAACTCTTGCCGCACAAGCCAAGCAATCGTTGAAGAGTTAACTCCTAGCAAGCGCTTGGCTTCCTTCCTCGTGAAACCCGATGGAGCTGGTTCCTCCAACTGATCCCTCAGATCGTCGAGACTCACATACAGTCCGTCCAGCGTGGGATGTTCTTGCATCCGGCAAAGGGACTTCAGCTTGCCATCCAGAGCGAGCCGCACCACTTCTTCGAAGCGGCATTTAGCGTGGACCCCTATGGTGGTCAGGCTGGCGTACCCGTCTGGAAGTGCTTCCACCAGCTCTGCCTGCATTGCGGGAAAGCTGGTAAGATGGCTGAGATCCTCCGGATGGTAGACCGGCACGAGGCCTGTCAAATCGAATCGGGGGGCTATCAGGTCGGCATTGACCAGCCTGTTCAACATTTCTCCCCTGATCCCCAACCTTTCGGCGGCCCGCTTCGGAGATAGGCAGGCTGCGTACTCCGCGATCGTCCGATCATTCTCCACAGCAGAAAACTGGATTCGCTCGGCCTGCTCTGTCGTCCCGAGGCCTAGACCTACCGCGATGCGCCACATTCGCGAATAGTTCAGGCCATGTGTTTCGGCTGCCGACGCCAGATTGTGGACGCGCCTTTCAGAGCACTCTCGTCCGAAGAGGATGTCCCCCTTGGCATAGGGGTAATGCGTGAAGGCAAAGTCGGTAAGTTGGTCAATGAATCCGGCATATCTGGATGAGCTATGATCGATGCGCTCAATCCGACGTGCTAACACGCCGAAATCAGCTTGGAAGCCGGGTACGGTACTCGTAGATGCTGCTCGAATGGCCTGGAACGCTGAGTACAATTTGTCGGGGCCACCCGAAAGTGCAAGAAATCCGGCCTCCGCCGCTTGGCCCATTTCATCCGAGGTAAGCTTTGAAGGGTAGGCCGATGCCCCGAATTCCAACACGACACCTAATTCATCACTCAGCCGGCACATCAGGTCTAGGTCGAGATCATCGCATGGATCGTTCCGCTCGTCCCCACGGACCCGTGATGCAATATACGCTTCGAACTGGCTTCGCCCGGATTGCGAAACCAGTTCCTGCTCAGCCCTGAGGATGGTCCGCCAGTGATCTCGAACGCGCTGGATGAAGTCATGGTGGCACCGAGGGTAGTTCGCGTCTGGCAAAGTAAGCATGGGGATACGATGGATGTGACAGGTTCGATACGAACTGACCAGCCATTCCAAGCGACCGTGGCGCGCGAATTCGCCTCCCTGCCTGTCGTTCTCGCATAAACAGCGGGGGCACACCCGAAGCTCGCGTCGTCCCAACGACTTCGATGTGAGGAACTGTCCATTCAGCATATAGCCGGCATCGTGCATGCGGGTCACCGAGCGATCCTTCAGCATGTGGCTCGGCAGGCCAGAGAGGCGGGCAAGAGACTGAATTTCAGTCGTGTCCCCATTGGCTGCATCGCGCCAATTAACACCCATGTCAGAACAGAAATCTTGAACGAAACTCGCCCCATTGCGGCGGGCGAGACGTGAGATTATGGAGAGGGAGGTTTCGCCCTCGTAGGGCGAAACCGTGAGCCTGAGACGCGTCATTTCTTTGGTGCTCCTCGACGGGGTGGCACTTTGCCATTCAGTAGATCTTCGTGCACCGGAAGGATCAGCCTCGGATTAAGAGCGCTATAGTCTCGCCGGACAAAGGGATTGAGGTCATCGACACATCCGGTCCGCCGCAGAAACTCGGCCACGAAGTGCTCTTTGCCCAAGGTGCTTTCGTCTCTGCGCATGCAGATTTCGATGGCACCGATGATGATTTCGATTAGAATACCAAACTCGTTGGCTGCCGCATGGATCAGGCGCGCGACAAAATCTTCCGTTCGCACCTCTTCTGCGCATTCGATAACCGCAGCCTGGGCGTATTGCTGAATCAAAGCACACACATTCTGGCCATCATTGATGTCATCAAGCTGGCTGAAGCTAACCGGCGTGAAGCGCCGGCCGAGCTGAGGGTCCAGATTCAGCAGTGTTTTCAAGGTAGGCAGCCCGCTCAAGACGATACTGACTGGCCAGTGCTTGTTTTGCATCACGGATTTCAGCGTATTTACTACGGCCAACATCTCGCGTTCGCTCTGCGACCCCATCAGGTCCTGCGCCTCGTCCAGATGTAGGAACATGACTTGTAGTTCCCGAAGGTGCGACTGGACAAGTTCCCAAATAATCCCGGCGGTACGGTCCCGCATCAGTGGGTAGCCAAGTCCGCTGAGGCAGGAGATCCCCACTCCCTTCAGAGTTGCCGGAGAAGGGACAAGGAAACTGGCGACATCCGCAGTCTCGTCTTCGTGAGACAGCATCCGGAGAGTGTCGTGGCCCTGGAAGAAATGGGTAACCGCCGTCGATTTCCCAGATCCACTGTTGCCGATTACGGCCACACCGCGCGCCTCGGGGTTCAGACCTTCGGCGATTTCCGCGCGGCGCCGATCTTCGAGGGTACTCATCGCATTCGAGAACTCACAAAAACAGCGCCTCGGCACGAAGCGACTCCGAAGGCGGGCCAGTTGACGGTGAATTTCAGGGGAAAGATGGGTGTAGTTGTTCATGATCATTCCTCCAGCTTCCAGGCTGGTTCGCTATTGAATTGGACGGCGGGGAAAGTTTCTGTTTGCTTCTGGGCAAGCGTCTGTTCCGATTTTGTTGCTGAGGTGCTGGGGGTGATACGCCGACCAAATGGAACATCATCATCTGAAGCTGGCGGCAGATCGGGGTGATCGAACAACAGACCCGCGCATAGATTGTTTTCCAGGTACTCCAGATGCTCGGCGGAATAATCGGGATCGATCAACCCAGTTCTCTCACAAGCGTCTCCGACTATTGCCTTGATTTTTTGGATTGCGCGATTTCGCTGCGGTAGGGTTAACTTGGCCTCACCGGCGTAACGCGTTCGGAAATCACGCATGACCATGGTCCATTCGACCAAGGACATGCCTTCGAGTTCCTCACCATTGCGTGCCGGTGCGGGGAACCACTCCGTTCCGATTTGAACCGACACTGCGCCAATGTTGCTTGGCTCGATCCGAAGTCGGACTGACTTGCCCTTGTTGTGTCGCCAGAATGATTCAAGCTCCGGACATGAATAGTGATTCGAAAGCAACACAACGCCCTGCTTTGATGGGACACGCTCAAATTCATAGCCGAGCGCAACACGGCGCGTATTCGTGTCGGGCGGTTCAGTGACATGATACTTGCTGACGAGCTCGCGCCATCGACTAGCGGGCGATTGTCCGCCCGGGAGCCCCCGATGTTCCTGGTGATGATAGTGGTCAACGACCCAGATGGTCAGGATTCGGGTGAGGTCTTCATCCGTAAGCACCGTCCGGACCTCGGAGGGATAATTCCCCCGCGATTTCGGGCTGTCGAATGTCCGACCGGGGAGCCTCGGCATGAGCTGACGGGCCATGGTTCCGAACACCCGCTCAATCCGGGAGCGGAGCTCCGGAATTTTTATGGGAGGAAACAGCATGATTGCGCCCAGAGAATTCACGGCAGCAACAAACATGTCCGAGGCAAATGCCGACCCGGTATCAGAGCAGATCAAATGGGGTGTTCCGAAGAAGTCCCACGTACCTTCTGCGCCAACGGCTTGGGCAAATTCGGTTTTGTCCTCGAGGATTTGTCCAATCACTCGGCGAGCGGCATCAGCAGGATGCACATGAGCTCGAGAAGGCTTTCATAGACGACGACCTGGCGGCGTTCTTGGAGCCTCAGCACGACTGTTCCACGGCAGCTACCGCGGGATCGCCATGAGACCGGGCGCGTTGCGCGTGATGGTTCTGGCAAGACGAAGCCATCGAATTCCTGATCAAACATGGCCACCTCCTCTTTTAGTGAGGCGGACAAAGTGGGTGAGTGGCAGACACACCTGGTCTGCCGCGCGAATACTGCGCGTGAGAATGGTCATGGAAGACCCCTTTCAGATGTCAGACGTTTGTCTTGGCACACCAAGCAGGAGCGCCGAGCGCTTGACTCGTTGATCGAAAAGTGGGTATCCGAGAATTAGAGCAAGGGTGTCTTGGATACCCGAATTAGGGGCTTGGAGGCGGTAACCTCCAAGCCCTTTTTCCTTTAAACTACGACATGCTTCTCTCCTTTTGGTTATGTTGATCGGGCCGCATGTCGAGTTGATGGACGAAAGCGTTCTGGATCGTCCCTGACTTGCCGAAGTGACCGGTGCAAGGAATCAGTCGATTTCGACCCTGATCTGATTGAGGCGTCAGAAGCTCGAGGACCTTCGGGGTGGACGCGAACGTGTCGTCCATCAGATTTGCGCGTGATCCATTTCCAGCATCTACAGCTGAACCGAGAGCGCACCGCAATATTGCGAGTAGCGTGAGACGTACGCTGGAGATATTATCCGCACCTTGATGGGCTGTCATTGTCACACTCTTGGATAAATTCTTCCATGTGCAGACGTCTCATGGCCCGCGTTTTTTGTTGACATGGATGTTAAAAGAGAGAATCAATGGCTATAGGAAATGTGGGTCATTGATCCTCACGGAAGGGCTCGGGTGGTGGAACTCCCGAGCTTTTTTCGTTTATGTAGGCATATTGCTCTCCTGCTGAGACTGAGTGGATGCTTTCGTTTCTTCATCGGTTGGCGACAAATCGTTTTTTTCGAGGCCGGCGTGTCGTGCAAGGGCAGACATGATTCGAGCAGATTTGAAGCGCCCCGGGTTTACCGGAGAGTTTTTTGTTCAAAACTTACGCTGCTTTTTCAAGGGCGTTTACATTCGCATAGAATTTCTCCTCCGCTTCTTGCGGCGTGACATAGCCGATGGAGCTGTGCAGCCGCTCTGAATTATACCAGTTCACCCATTTCAGGGTTTCCCATTCGACCTGGCTGACGGATTTCCACGGGCCGAGGAAGTTGATGACCTCGGTCTTGAACAATCCGATGGTGCTTTCGGCCAGGGCGTTGTCGTAGCTGTCACCGACGCTGCCGACCGAGGGATCGATCCCGGCTTCCTCCAGCCGCTCGGTGTAGCGGATCGACAGGTATTGGCTGCCGCGATCCGAATGGTGGATCAGAGCATCGCTCTCATCGGGGCATCGCTGGCAGATCGCCTGGTTCAGTGCATCGAGCACGAAGCTGGTGGTCATCGAGGTCGAGACCCGCCAGCCGACGATCCTGCGGGCGAAGACATCAATGACGAAGGCGACATAGACCATGCCGGCCCAGCTGGAGGCATAGGTGAAGTCGCTGACCCAAAGCTGGTTCGGGGTCGCGGCTGTAAATTCCCGGTTCACCTTGTCGTCCGGGCAGGCCTGGGCGGGGTCAGGAATGGTCGTGCGCTTCTTGCCGCGCACCACGCCCTGCAAATCGAGAGCTTTCATGAGCCGTTCGACCGTGCAGCGGGCGATGTCCTTTCCCTCGCGGCGCAGTTGATGCCAGATCTTGCGGGCCCCGTAGCGGCCGCGGCTGGCATCGAAAGCACGCTTGATCTCCGCGCTGTTCCGTGCATCCCGCTTCGCCCGATCTGAGGCTCGATCAGGGTCGCGGAGGATCGCCCTGCGCGCGTAGTATGTCGAGGGGGCGATCGGCAGCACGCGACAGATCGGCTCGACCCCGAAGACCTCTCGATGATCTGCAATGAACGCGATCATTTCCGGAACGGGCGGTCGAGCTCCGCCTGCGCGAAATACGCGCTCGCCTTCTTCAGGATCTCGTTGGCCGTCCGAAGTTCGCGCACCTCGCGCTCCAATTCCTTGATCCGATCCTTCTCTGCGCTTGTCAACCCGGCCCCCTGTCCCGCATCACGTTCGGCCTGCTGGCACCACACGCGAAGACTGTCCGGAGAGCAGCCCAGCTTCGGCGCAATCGCCCGGTAGGCAGCATTGTCACTGGCATATTCACCACGATGGTCGCGGAAAAGCCGAACGCCGCGATCGCGAAGTTCGGCAGGATAGGCGGGGGTATATCTCTTCTGGCTCATAGGGCTCATCCTTCGAGTGTTTTACTCTCCGGTAAACCCGGGGCGCTTCAATTTGTGCTTCCGCTTCGCAACATGAGTTACAGCCGACGGGTGCACGCCTAGCTCTCGCGCGACCGCTGCAAATGACGATCCACGCTCATGCAGGCGAGCCTTCAAGAGTTCATGCTGATTTATGACTTGCCACATTGGGATCTCCACTGATTCGCACCCCAGCAATCTCACTAACCGAATCGGGAATCAATATATTGTGTTGTTCGAGAGAAGTTGTCGGCGTTGGAGATACTTAAATCAGGTGTATTTTATTGTTAACATATTGTTATAAAATAAAATAAACAGCTTCCAGTTGAATGGGTTAAGTGCTGTCAGATAACTGCAATCTGAAAGCAAATTGCATATCTAGTGTGATAGTATTCGTTGCTTTCATTCATGCTGTCAGAGGATGATATCGTAAATATTATTATTTAATTCAGATGCTTCGGTTGATTTTTAGACCCTAATAGAGGGCTGTTGTATTGTTAATGATATTTCCTTGACAAGGCACAAGTTTAGCCCGCGCGCGTCCATGGGTGATTAGAATGTCCAGAATCTGATCAGTAACATTTTCGTGAGTCAGAGTGGACAGACCTGTCGATAATAAAAAACAGTCTTGACTGATTTTTTTGATGCCGCATTCTGTTATCGTTAATATCAGGGAGGCGCACGGATGCCGGCACAGGACGATTACAAGCAGCGAAGCTACGGCGAAATTCCGGTCGGAACCGGCTTCAAGCCCGGAATCGTCGTCGTGGATTTCCAGAAGGGTTTCACCGAGGCGCAGTACCCGCTGGGTGGAGCTCCCCTCGTGATGCGGGCTCTCGAGAACACCGAGAAACTGCTGAAGGTCGCCCGCGATTTCGATGTGCCGATAGCGAATTGCAACACCGCCTACATGAACGAGCGCGAAATGCCCTACTGGAAGATCACTGCGGTGCGCGAGACGTTTCGCCGTGATCATCCAAGCGTGGAGCTGGACCCTCGGATCTACGATCCCGACTACGATCTCCTTGTCTGCAAGAAAGGCCCCTCGATCTTCTTCGGCACCGATGTTTCCGACTTCTTCGCGAAGGAACGGGTTGATACCGTCATCGTCACCGGCTGCAACACCAGCGGCTGCATCCGGGCGAGCTCGATCGATGCGTTCAGCCATCGGTACAGAACATTGGTACCCGAGGATTGCGTTGGCGACATCGAGGAACAACCGCATCGCGACAATCTGCGTGATCTCGGTCGGCGCTATGTCGACGTGGTCGACCTGCAATATGTGCTCGATTACTTGGAAGACTGGCACAAGACGCGAAGCGGCGCTTGAGTGAGCCACCCCATGGCGGACTGACAGTTCTGGCAAAGGATGGGGCAGAACCTGGCGCTATCCGGGAATACGAGGTGATATGACCGTAAAACTCCTGAAAAATGCCCGGATCGTTGACGGGACCGCGACCGAACCGACCGAACCCATGGGGATCGTGATCGAAAATGGGATAATCCGCGATGTCGGTACTGCGGCCACAGCAACGACTGACGAGGTGCTTGATCTCGACGGCCTGACAGTGATGCCAGGATTGGTGGATTGCCACGTCCACGTCATCGCCTCGACGGCCAATCTGGGGCTGAATGCGGCATTGCCGTCGTCACTGATTGCTGCGCGCAGTAGCGTGCTGATGCGCAATATGCTGATGCGCGGTTTCACCACTGTGCGCGACCTAGGCGGCGCTGATCGGGGTTTGCAAGTGGCGGTCGAAGAAGGCGCATTTCTCGGCCCACGACTGGTGATCTGTGGCAAGGCCCTGTCGCAGACCGGAGGGCATACCGATTACCGTGGTCCTTATGACAACAAATCGGTCGCCTGGTACGACCAGAGCCTGGGCGCCATGGGGCGCATCTGTGACGGCGTTCCAGAGGTGCAGCGAGCTGCACGGGAGGAAATCAAGAACGGTGCTCAGTTTATCAAGGTGATGGCGGATGGCGGCGTGTCCTCACCGTCCGACCCGATCGGCTATCTCGTGTTCTCGGTCGATGAGCTGAAGGCGCTGGTCGAGATCGCAAGGAGTTTCGGCACTTACGCAACAGGACATCTCTATTCCGACGAGGCAATCGTCCGGGCGCTGGACTGCGGTTTCGAGTGCATTGAGCATGGCAACCTTATCTCTGACGCGACCATTGCGCGCATCGCGAAGGAGCGCATCCCCGTTGTGCCGACCAATATCACCTACGACCTGCTTGCCCGCAAAGGCGCGGAATTCGGTCTGCCGCCGGCATCCCTTGCCAAGGTCTCGGACGTACGTGAACACGGACTGGAACGGCTCGAGAAGCTATATGCGGCGGGCGCTATCATGGGTTACGGCTCGGATCTTCTTGGCGGGATGCAGACCGCGCAGTCGGACGAATTCACCTTGCGCGGTCGCTATATCCCGGCAGATGCCGTGATTCGTTCCGCCACGTTGGATGCGGCCAAGGTGCTGCGGATGGAGGGGCAGATCGGCACTATCGCGCCCGGCGCTCATGCCGACATCATCGCAGTCGATGGCAACCCGCTAGAAGACCTCAAACTCTTGACGGAGCAAGGCGTGTACATGCCGCTTATTCTCAAGGGCGGGGAGGCGGTCAAGAAGGCCGCGGGGCTCTGATGGCAAGGCTCAGGGATTATACCGCGCTCAGCTTCGATGTGTATGGAACGCTGATTGACTGGGAAAGCGGGATGCTGGCCGGGCTAAAGCCGCTGACCGACCGATTGGGCACAGAGATGTCCGATGATGCGGTTCTCGAAATGCATGCCCGCAACGAGAGTGCCGCACAGGCTCAGACACCTGGAAGGGCCTATTCTAGCCTTTTGGCTACAGTCTATCGCCGCTGCGCCGAGGAATTGGGCCTGGCCGTTGATTGGGAGGAATGCGAACGCTATGGCGCGAGTGTTCCTGATTGGCCGGCCTTTCCCGACAGCGCAGACGCGCTGGCCTATCTCAAGCTACATTACCGGATGATCGTCCTCTCGAATGTTGACAATCGTAGCTTCGCCGGTTCGGCCCGCAAGCTGGGTATCGATTGGGACGGGGTATTCACCGCCGAGGATATCGGCAGTTACAAGCCGGCGCAGCGGAATTTCGATTATCTGCTTGCCGGGATAGAGCGTCTGGGGATCGCGAAGACCGAACTGCTACATACAGCCGAGAGCATGTTTCACGACCATGTGCCGGCGCGCGCCAACGGACTCGACAACGCCTGGATCTATCGACGTCACCAGAAGCAGGGCTTCGGAGCCACGATGGATCCCGGGCAGTTGGCGGAGACAACCTTCCGGTTCAACTCTCTAAGGGAAATGGCAGAGGCACATGAGAGCGGGAGTATATGACCATCCGCAATACCGCCGCGACCAAGCATAAAAACAGTTGGCGGTTTGCATTTCCAACCAACAGGGGAACAACCATGAAAAAACTGCTGTCTTTTACCACGCTTGCCGGTTTGATGATGGCCGGCGCTGCGTCCGCGGAAACCAACTTCATCGCCAACAGCTTCTACGACGGCGCCGTGCCAATGTCTGGCGAGGGCTATATTCGCTGGGCCGAACTGGTGCAGGAACTGTCCGAAGGTGACCTGGTTCCCGAGGTTTACACAGGCACCGTCCTGCTGGCACCGCGCGCGTCACTGCAGGGTATCCAGGACAACGTCGTGCAGGTCGCACATCACGCGGCGATCTACACGCCCTCGGATCTGCCGGTTGCCAATGCAGTGCAGGAACTGGGCTTCGCCTATTCCGATCCCGTCGCTGCGATCTTTGCCGTCACCGATTTCTCGATGAATAATGAAGTCCAGCTTCAGGAGTGGCAGGACAAGGGGCTGGTTTACCTTGGCGCCTACGCGACCCCGGCCTATGTGCTGATGTGCTCAAGCCCGGTACGTACTCTCGAGGAAATGAAGGGAAAGCGCATCCGCACTGCGGGATCGGCCGTATCGGTCTGGGTCGAAGAGGCCGGCGGCATTCCGGTCAACGTGCCGTCGAGCGAGATGTATACCGGCCTCGAGCGCGGAACGCTCGACTGCGCCACCAACGCCGCAAGCGACCTCGTGGACCGCTCTCTCCTCGAAGTGGCCGAGCACACGACGCTTTTGTCGACCGGCATGTACTGGTCGGGGCCGCAATGGGGTTACAATCCCGATTTCTGGGCTGGCCTCACCCCCGAACAGCGCGAAGTACTGATGGAGGCCTCGGCACGGTCGATGGCGCGCATGGTAATTGCCTACAATGAAAAGGTTGAGGCCGGCCTTCAGGCGTCCAGGGATGCGGGCGGCAACGTCTACGAACCGGAGCAGGACCTGGCCGACCACGTGGCGGAATTCCGCGACCGGACATCCGCAGCTGCCGCCGAGAAGGCAGGTACCGATTTCGGCGTGGCCGAACCCCAGGCTTTGATCAGCGATTTCGAGGCGACGATGCAGAAATGGAAGGATCTGCTGGTCGATGTCGACGCCACTGACGAGGACGGGTTAACCGAGCTTGCCATGCAGGAGATCTTCAGCAAGATCGACGCGTCGACCTACGGTGTGAATTGATCTGTGTGTGGGCCCCGGGCCTGCACCGCTTGCAGGCCCGCTAGATGCTCCAAGGAAGGCAAGGTTTCACGATGCAAATCGTCCTGGGCGCCATCCGCTGGCTGAACATCGGCACCGTAACCGCGGCCTGTCTCGTGATGCTCCTGATGATGATACATATCACGCTCGACGTGGGTGTGCGCTATTTTGTCAACGGCCAAATCGTCGGTACGCTTGAATGGGTGTCATTCTACTACATGGTGGCGCTGGTGTTTCTTGCGCTTGGGTATGTCGAGTACAAAAACGAGAACATCCGCGTTGATCTTTTCGCGCAGATGATGCCAAAATCGGTACAGCTTGCCCTCTACATCTTCGCCTGCCTGCTGGGGTTGATCTTCTTCGGAATGCTGTTCTGGCAATCCCTGCTCGACGCCACCCGCGCGACCCTGCGCGCGGAGGAGGCGATGAGCAATTTCCGGTTCTACATCTGGCCGGCCCGCTGGGCCCTACCCATCGGGTTCGCGGGCGCATTGCTGGCAGTGCTGGCGAACCTGCTGCGCGCCATCATCCGGCGGCAAGCACTTTGATCCGCCCCGCCCATGCGCTTCGGGAGGCCACCCAATGAGCAATCTGGAAATCGGAATCGCAGGTGTCGCTGCCGCGCTCGTGCTGATCGCGATCCGAGTGCCGATCGGACTGGCCCTTGGCCTCGTGTCCATCGCGGGCATCGGGATCATGTTCAACATGAATGTTGCATGGGGCATGATTTCTGCCACGCCCTTCGACTATGTTGGCCAGTGGGAGCTTTCGGCCGCACCTATGTTTCTCCTGATGGGCTTCATCTGCTCTTCGACCGACATGACCCGCGGGCTTTTCCTGGCCCTCAGGCTTTATCTTGCCCGGCTGCCTGGAGGCCTTGCAATCACCTCTGTTGGAGCCTGCGCTTTCTTCGCTGCGGCCTCCGGCTCGTCGGTTGCGACGGCCTCGGCGATGTCGCGCATGGCGGTTCCCGAGATGCTGAACAACGGCTATGACCGTGGACTGGCGACCGGCACCATCGCCGCTTCGGGCACGCTGGGTTCGCTGATCCCTCCCTCTGTCCTGCTGATCCTTTACGGCGTCTACGCGCAGGTTTCGGTGGGGCAACTCTTCATGGCGGGATTCCTGCCCGGATTGCTTTCGGCGCTGATCTACATGGTAATGATCATGGTTAGGGTGAAGGTGACCCCAAGTCTTGCAGGAACGGTCGAGATCAACCCGACCCCGGAGGAGCGGCGCGAGGCGTTCCGCGATGTCTGGCCGCTGCCGACCCTGATCCTCGTGGTTCTGGGTGGCATCTTCTCAGGCATTTTCTCGCCCACGGAGGCCGGCGCGCTGGGTGCTTTTGCGGCACTAGTCATTGCCGTCGTCCGGCGCAAGCTGACACGTGCCGCACTGTTCGAGGCAGTCACGCAGGCTGTGGTCTCGACTGCCTCCATTTTTATCATTCTGATCGGATCGCTCTTCTTCACGCGTTTTTTGGCGCTGTCTGGCTTCCCACGGGCGTTTTCCGACGCAATCCTCTCGGTCAGCACCGAAACCTGGTGGATCCTGTTTGCCGTGGCCGTGATCTACCTCGTCCTAGGTATGCTGATCGACAGCATTGGCCTGCTGCTTTTGACCCTGCCGATCCTTGTCCCGCTTGTGAACGAGGCCGACATCAACCCGGTTTGGTTCGGGATCATCGTCATCAAGCTCCTGGAAATCGGGTTGATAACGCCACCGATCGGGCTGAATGTCTATATGATTAACGGGGCGCTCAACAATCGCGTGACCCTGCCGGAGATCTTCCGTGGCATCACCTGGTTTCTCGCGATGGACCTACTGACGCTGATCATCCTGATCGCGTTTCCGATCTTGACGCTCTGGCTTCCGTCGCTCGCCTATTGACGGCATAGTGTCGATCCGGTTCCCAGGGGAGGATCAATGGCCGACATAACTTCAGGACCGAGACGCAGCGAGAAACCAGTGCAGGCCCGTAGCATCGCGATGCGCGAGAAACTGATCGAGGCAGCGCTCGAGGTCATTTATGATCTGGGCTACAATTCCGCGTCAACGCCAGAGTTCTCCCGTCGCGCCGGGGTGTCACGTGGCGCTCTACTGCATCATTTTCCTACCCGGTCTGATATCATCATCGCAGCGATGGAAGACCTTCTGGGCGAAGGAACACGTGAAATCAGGGAAACCGCTAGCAGAGTCGCGCGCCAGGAGGTGAGCCTTGGGGATTTCGTGGAGTTTCTGTGGCAAATGTTCTCGGGCCGGTTCTTCTACATCTCTTTGGAATTCATCAATGAAGCCCGAACTGACGCAGAGCTTCGAGAGCGTATGATACCGGTGGTGAGGGACTTTCACGCGGCTCTGGACGGCATCTGGGGGGAATTCGAAAAACAGGCCGATGGGTTGCCTCAGTCAACGCGCGTCGCGTTGAACATGACTGTCTGCTTGGTGCGTGGCATGGGAGTACAGACGGTTTTGAAAGACGACCCTGACTATTTCCGCTCTATGCTGGAGGCTTGGAAGTCAATTCTGCCCCAACTGCTCCGGAGCAATCAACATGATCTCGGCGGTGATGACCGAACCGAGCACGGGGCATGGGGCTGAGAGCCTTGCCTGTAAGTTGACCATATGAAAACATCGGGTCGGGATGTGACACGTGCGTGATTGATCCTGTCACTTGACGAGACGGTATTGACGGATATCGGGTTGAACTATGATCACCATCCATTGACGGGTACTGAAGAGGTTGTGTTTGTCCCAATTCCTAGGTGAGTCAAGTTTCGTCTGCCCTTACAGTCTGCTCTCCTCGGTCGAACAGATCCTGGGGGGGAACTTCCAGAGCCTCTGCAATTTTTAAGATCACTTTGAGTCCCGGGTTCCTCTCACCGCGTTCGATACCACCCACATATGTTCGGTCGAGTTCGACCTGCAATGCAAAGCTTTCTTGCGAGTAGCCGCGCGATTTACGCAGCTTCCGCAGACGCTTGCCAAAGTCGCTGACCGTGAACGCTTTTCCCATGCACATTCTTGCATAGAAAAGATGCTTGATCGTCCACGGACTTATCGTATCATTTATAGTGAATGATTCATTTTATGAAGATTGGGGAGTATCGCCTGTGAACAACCAGATGTTTCGCGCCGCCATTTTCTGCATAGCTACCGGTCCAGCCTTCGCAGACGAGTTGACCCCGCTTCCGGAACCGGAGCCACGCCCTTATCCTTATAAGATCCTTGATCTGCAGCCCGGTCAGATCGCGACAGAAACCGTGCTTGAGCTCGAAAAGCACTTGGGTGGATCGCTCAATCCAAAGATTATCCAGCAAGTCGTGACGTCACCCGACGGGCTGCGCTTCGAAGCGGATATCACCATTGGCTACGACACAGCAGGCATCGGATTACGCACTCGGATGGGAAATGAGCCCTATGAGGAAATAACGCTGAGAAATGCGACACCTGTGCTTGAGGGTCGACTTGTCGGCCTCTGGCGCACCATGCGGAAGCCAAATGCCGAACTGCCCGATCCCGCCGCACTAGCTGCACAAATCGAGGAACTATACGGTCAGCCAAGTTGGGTCGGTGCTGATGGACTCGGTGGAAGAATGGTCAAATATGTCTGGACGCCTTCCGGCCAACTTTCGCCACAAGAGAAAGAGCCTTGCACGCATCTGACGTATCAAGGCTATGCGTTCGATTCTGACCGACGCCCGGTCGCCCCGCCCGAATGTTCTGCCGTTTTTACCGCGAGGTATGAAACCGAGGCCGGCCAGTCCACGATACGCTTTAGTCTGGTTGATTACGAATTGGCACGGCAGGACCTCGAGGAAACGGATCGTCAAATCCTCGAACAGATTTCGGGAGACAGCATCGAACCTTCCGATATGAAACTATAGGCCGCGAATGCAGTTACAGAATCAATTCAGTTCGGATGAAACCGGAAACATGCTCGGTCTGCTGACACTGGTGGCGGTCGATTTCGGATACCTTCCGCTGGACAGCGCCGAACTCCTCCTAATCCATGGCTTGATTGACGTTCGGGAGGAAAAAGCTGCTACCGCCAACGGTCAGAAAGTGATCGAAGTCTATGTTCCGACCCAGGAATCCATCAATTTCGTCACAAAGGTAAAAAAGGATCTACCTACAGACTTGGATGTGTCCTCCCTGATACAAGATTTCGACGGCCTGCCCGCTGGCGGCAAGCGGAAATGGGTGGTTTCGCAATCCTACCTTCAAAAATGGCGCGCCAGCGGGAAGCGTGTGCTGCCAAAATCGATAATCCGGCGTTGGCGCCCCCGTATCTCTTTATAACATTGCCGGGGCAAATGTTGCTCATTTCGAATCCAAGGAGATTTAGCTAACAATGGCGACGTCCGATGGTTTCGATCTGGCCCACGTCGAGCGGCTGAGGAAGCGTCAAGTTGCCCGCTGAGCTGGCGATGCCATTTGCGGTCCTGCTGATCTTGAGCGGCGGCGGAAATTTATGATGATAGGAACGGGAAATGGCCACGAGTCCCTTTTCAACACCGTGCAATCAGGTTTCCTCGGAAGCGCAAGAGCCAGCGCGCATCAAGTCCGAACGCTTGGAATCAATACTTGCGGGGCTTGCCGCTGAGCTTGCGCAAAGTAACCACGAGGTATCTGAGGCGCTTGACCGCGCCATCGCCAGCATTTCGGCAACTCGGAAACAATTGGACGGTATTGTGCCAAAAACCCAGAAAAACACCGCACAGGCAGGCTTCGTTTCCCCTGACGATGACTTCAAGCCCTTTTTCGGCAGGATGTGGCATGAAGAATGACTGACAGAACATATTTTGGCCTGCCGGTTGTCCGCGGCATGGTTCGCCAGAGCGATATCGAGGCTCTGCCCTTCGCGGAGTTTTGGCGGGAGAGCGCCTCAGGATCGACTGTTCTGCGCGATAGCACGACCGGTGAGCAGATGATTTACCTGCACGATTGGGAACGATTTTGTCGTCTGTTCATTGCGACCGGGCGTCACCGGTATAGCCCTGTGGGCCGAATGAATTTAAAACGACGTGCTGGATTGTCATGAACCGCTTGCGACGGACGATCAGCTCCCCGACATCAAGTCCTGAATTATCTGCAATGGCCAAACGCGGAGGAGCGAGCCGTGAGCAAGAAAGACCAAAACGCCTACACGCTCGAAGACATGCCCGGTGAGCTAAAAGAGCAGTTGGTTGCTGCATTGAAGCGGGATCTATCCTCTAGCGGCATGACCTACGCGCGCCACACGGAGGATATCCCTCCGGACGAAGCGAAATTGCTAACCAGCCACTCGAGGAAAATACTCGACGACAACGCTAATCTCATGCCGTCTCTGGATGATCTTGTTTCTGAGATTGACCCCGAGAATGCACATGGCGAAGTGGATTTTGGGCCTCCGGTCGATAAGGAAGAGTCATAAGAATGAAAGTATTGGAATATCCGACAAAAATTCGAAGGACATGACGACATGGGAAGGGAAACCTCACATCTTGCTACAGACAGGACACCCGGGCCGTTTCGCGTCAGATGTCTACGCTGCGACACGATCGTCGAGAGCTGGCATCGGGATGTCTCGACGCCCAAAGGCGCGACCATCGGCATGGCCTATTGTCAGTGCGGCAATATCGGGGCGGATAGCCTGGTCTTTCAAGATTTCGGACGGGTGCTGTTTCGAAACCCGAACAGCTATGAAGTTGTGACGGATAAAACCGAGAGACCGGAATGACCGTCTGGTTCACCGCCGACACGCATTTTGGCCGTGAAAACATCATCCCGTTCAGCGGTCGCCCGTTTCGTTCCGTCAGTCACATGGATTCCGCATTGATCGAGAACATGTGGAAGGTGGTGAAACCAGAGGATTCACTCTGGATCGTCGGCGATTTCGCCTTCGGGCCTGCGGCGAAGGATGTGTCCTGGCTGGAAATGAATATCGGTGCAATGCAGAGGCCGACATGCTGCGGAACGATCCGCCGGAGATCCGCGAAAGCTACCACCTCGATCCGAGCTATCGGCATGGGATCGGGCTGGATGTGGTGGTGGACGCGCCGGGCATCACCTGGGAGGTCATCGAGGATGCGATCCGCCATTTCCGGCAGATCGGCGAGTGGAATTGGGAGAACCCTCAACCGGTCCCGCGAGAGCGCATGAACCTGTCGCCGGAGGGCGGGCCAACCACGATCAACACGATTCCTGGATCATGAGCGGGGTTGGCAAAACCCTGTCGGGCTCTCCCCCAATACCTGTCATCTCCAATGATCGAGACAGGATGCCGAAGACATGCCTGGGAGGATACGATGCGCAGTTTTTCCATGATCGAGTTCGCGAACAGGAGTGAAAAGGTACTGGATGCAGCGGACGAAGCGCCCGTGGCTATCCAGCACGGCGGGGAACCGCGATTTGTTCTGATGTCCGTCGCGAGGTTCGAGCATCTGGTAAAGATTCAGGATATGCGGCGACACGAGGAGGATTGATGATGCTGCGGAATCCGAACAGCGCTATCATCGTGACGAATAACACCGAGAGATCGGAATGACCATCTGGTACACGGCCGATACGCATTTCGGCCATGAAAATATCATCCCGTTCTGTGGCCGCCCGTTTCGTTCGGTCAGTCATATGGATTCCGCATTGATCGAAAATATGTGGAAGGTGGTGAAACCCGAAGATACGCTTTGGATCGTGGGCGATTTCGCCTTCGGCCCCGCGGCGAAGGATGTATCCTGGCTGGAGATGATCTTCGGGCAACTGCCGGGCGCCGAAAAACATCTGGTCGTCGGCAATCACGACGGCGAGCTGACACAGCTCTTGCCCTGGGCCTCGGTCACGCATCTGACGGAAGTTGACGATAACGGCAGGCGCAGTGTGCTGTGCCATTACCCGATGATCACGTGGAATGGCGCGCGGAAGGGTGCGCTCCAAGTCTTTGGGCATGTCCACAACAACTGGCTCGGATCGCGCAATGCTGTCAATGCCGGGGTCGATGTCTGGGATTACATGCCCGTGACGCTGGCTGATCTCGAGCGCCGCGCCCGCAAGCTGCCGGTCAACAGGCACTGGGAGGATGTAGAACAACGGGCCGCCGCTGATTGACATCCTATCCTGGCATCTCATGCCATTCATTGGTTCTCGGGATGTCATAGAGTGTTGCCCCGATCTCATCATAGGAGCTGGATTCGGTTCGGGGAATCAGTTCTCCAGGTTGCGCTTCCGCTTCGGGATTGTCGTGATACCGCAACAGCCAACCTTGTATCGTCGCGGGGCTGAAGAGATGCATGCCAAGCGCAGCCTCGAATTCAGCGGCTGCGGCGAAGTGATCGGGAAAAAACCGTTCAAACAGAGCGCGGGCGGTGTTGGCGCCCACCAGTCCGAGTTCGACATGGACATCTGCGCGACCCGGACGGATCAGGGCGGGATCCAGTCTTTCGAGGTGATTGGTGGTCATGACCAGCGCCCGCCCTTCCTGGGAACCAACCCCATCAATGGCGTTCAGGAGGCCCGAGAAGCTGATGCCATGTCGCCGCTCTCCCGCGTCTCGTCCCGTGAACACCGCGTCCACAGGCACGGCGCGATACCATTCGCCCTACCAGCATCGCGATAACGCGCGCCGCAGCCATGACAATTCCGATGCTGCCAAGGGCAATGCCCCCAACAAAGATGTCGTTCAGCATCATCTGGCCCAGCCATATCTGAAAGCCGTCAAACATGGCGTGCCTCAACGCCGTATAGGGCATAGAAATCAGCTGACCGAAGAGCCGAGATCGATTTCAATGCGCGTTCGCGGGCAGGGCCGAGAGCGACGAGCAAGTTCGGCGTTTCTCGTGCGCATTGGTGTCCGGTTGCGACCGGATGCTCAGTAAGGAAGCGGACCACGTCCCCCGGGCGGTTTGCGTTGGAGAAGCTGTCCATGGAAAGATCGTCCATGGTAATATCTCAGAATCGTGGGCAATTGGGCCGACCTATTGGCGGACCGAAATTCACCCTGCTTGCAGCGAATTATGCGGAAAGCTGCCCGAGGAGGGCGAAGCTGATGATTGTCATGTGCATTTACCCTCCTTTCCTTTGAGACATTTCAATGCGGCCTCTATGGACCGAACAGGCCTGATAACGACCTTGGGCGATTCGATTCAACGGAATTTGGACCTGTTGGCCACGAGCGTTGCAATCAGGCAACGGTCGAATCCGTTGCGCAACAACTCAATGAAAATCCCGGCTCGAAAACAGCTTCGTCGCCTGACCGCGGGTTTGTCGGGCGGATGTCAGAAGACGGCAAAGCCGTTTTCTTGCTCGGCGAGCAGGAGACATGCCCCAGTCCAATTCACGCCGCGCTGCAGTTTTCGCATTCCTGCCGTTCGCGCCTTCCGTAGCATTTCGAAAATATGAATGACGATAGCGCGGGAGGTAGCGGACACGCGCCGTGGCACCAATTGTCGGAACCACTTTATGCCGACCACGCTATCTTAACGGGTTCGTTTGATTGCGCCGAGCTGCCGTTTGAGTCAATCTTTTTCCGGGCAACTTGCGAGCTACAAAAATTTCCCGCACGCTGTGGCAGAAAGATGCAGAGGCGTGGATTTGAGAGGATCACTTTTATATAGCTTGCTGGAGTTGGCCCATGCGACCTCGAAAAATCTTGGATTTGCGCATCGGGACGATGTCCATGTCAGCTATGGCGAAGAAACGATTACGGAAACCAACCTGCTGGAACTTCGTCGCCGCCATCCTGCAATTATCACTTTGCATACATTCGGAAAGAAGAAAGAGGCTCTGAACGGCGCGGACTGGGAATGGCACATTATCGGACGACGCCGGAAGTTCCGAATGCGGGTTCAGGCGAAGCGATTGCAGAAAAACGGCGTGCTGAAGATACCGCACAAGGTGAAATCGTCAGGCGCGCAGCAGATCGACTTGTTGATCAAGGATGCCAAGGCCAACCGCTTGCAACCTATCTACTGCATTTACTCTGCTGAGAACCAGCGTAACCACTGGGCCATAAAGCCCACTCCGGGAGATTTTGTCGAATTCGAATACGGTTGCCTGCTTGTCAGCGCGAATACTGTGAAGGCGAATGGGCCGAGGGCTCTGGGCGATATAGAGACACATTGCATTCCATGGCATTATCTGGTCGAACGCTGTCGGTATGTCGGCGCCGAAGTTTCAGACATTTTGGAAGTCGACGGGTCCGAGATGCGTTTCGTGATAGCTTCTGGCGCGTTGTCTTCAGTTACAGATGAGGCGCGTGCCATTGATAGCGTCGCCGTTAGTAGTTTCCCGACGCTCGACGAATTGAACGCTTCAGTTGGGCCAAGTCGGGAGATTGACGGCCTAATTGATGCCGATGACCCCGAATACGAGCGACGTTCCAGTGAGGAGGAGTACCGCGAACGCAGAATAGGGCGCCTCGTTGAGATTGATGTCCGCGAGATTCCTGTCGCCCGCGATGACGAGGACGCTGTGTGAGGAAAGGGCGTCGGGAAGGACAATGCGAAATTCGAACGTTCGGTTCGAAATCGGCGGACCGGCAACGGCCCTCAGCATGCCAACATGCTGTGCTGCGGCATTCACCAAAGTCGCCGCTCGGATGGGCCGTGGTAAATTCAGCCATGCACAGCCAGAGCAACAAAATCACGAAGATATCTCTCGCCTGGACACCTGCACTTGTCGGATCATTAATCGTGCCCTTGCACTGAACGCTTGTATTCCCGCAAACTGCAAGAACTCTGATGGTGAAGGGCCCCAATGAAAGCGTTTGAATTTGACCATCAACTGATCAGTGCATATGAACATTTTTCGCGTTCATTCAGCGCAATTCGGGCGCCTGACCTGAAATCCGAGATCGATGCCCAGTACGACGCCGGAAAATTCTGGCCGGATGCCCTCTTGTCTTTGAACCCACGCTTCATGGCGGGGCCGACGGTCGATGAGCTCGTCGCCACGGGTGATCTCGACGACGGCACGGGCAAGGTTTTCCGGTTTGGCACCACACCTCTTCGCTTTCACCGGCACCAAGCCGAGGCCATCGCGAAGGCGAAGCAAGGAAAGAGCTATGTCGTCACTACCGGCACGGGTTCGGGGAAATCCCTGTGCTTCTTCGTGCCGGTTGTCGACGCAATCATCCGCGCGCGGCGCGCAGGAAAGCCGCGCCGCACGACGGCAATCATCGTTTACCCCATGAACGCACTGGCAAATAGCCAGATGAAGGAGATCGACAAGTTCATCGCCGGTTCCGGTTTGCCCGATGAGCTCAAGCCGGTGGTCAAGCGCTACACCGGTCAGGAAAGCCGTGAAGAACGCGAGCGCATCGCTGCCAATCCACCCGATGTTCTCCTGACGAACTACATGATGGCAGAATTGCTTCTGACGCGTCAGGATGACCTGGACTCGAAAGTCGTCTCGAACGCGTCCGGTCTCGAGTTCATCATTCTCGACGAACTCCATACCTATCGCGGGCGCCAAGGTGCCGATGTCGCGGTCCTCGTTCGGCGCCTGCGGGACAGGTGCTCGCCTGACAAGGAGCCAATCTGCATCGGGACCTCGGCAACGATGGCCTCCGAGGGATCGGACGAGAGCCGCGCACTCGCTGTCGCGAAGGTAGCGTCTCGTCTGTTTGGCACCAACATTGGCCCCGACGCGGTCATCGACGAGTCATTGCAGCGCGCGACCGATGACGCCCTGAAGACCGAGCACGTCCTTGACGCTTTGAAGACGGTCCTGACGCAGCCTTTGCCGGACGCACTCGATGACGAAACACTGAAGCGCCATCCACTCTCGGTGTGGGCCGAACTCGAACTCGGATTGGACGATGGGCTTGAGCTTCGCAGGAAGAAGCCGATCCCTTTCGAAGAGGCCGTCAAAAAGCTTTCTCTGGCCAGTGCGGTCGATGCCGAAACCTGCCGAGACTATCTCGAAAAATTCCTGACCCGGGTAAGCCTGCCGGAGCATGAGCGCGGCGGCACGCAGGACGGTGCCTTTCTCGCCTTCAAACTCCACCGTTTCATCTCCGGTGCCGGTGAAGTCTTTACGACGCTCACGGACAGGCCGCGTCGGATCCTTCTTGAAGGGCAGCTCGAGGACCCCGAAGCCCCTGGCAACCGCCTCTACCCCACGCGGTTCTGCCGAAACTGTGGCCAGGAATACCATGTCGTGACCAAGGTCGACGATGATGGGAGTTTGCGCTTTCTGCCCCGAAGCATCGACGACACGCCGCTCGACACTGAAGAAGACGAGGTTGCAGGGTATCTCTGTCCGGTGACGCCCGGCGATACTGGCTTTCAGTTCACAGGCGAGCTTGAGGGTTACCCCGAAAGCTGGCGAGAAGAGAAAAACGGCATTGAGCGGCTGAGAGGGTATCGCAAGAAGCGTATGCCGGTGTCCTACGTCGTGGGTGCTGATGGTCGCCACGGAGCGGGCGGAAACGATTTCTGGTTCATCCCGGGTAAGTTTGCCTTCTGCCTATGCTGTCACGACGAGCCGACGCAGGGGATGCGTGAACGCAGCAAGTTGGCGGGTCTGTCCGGCGAAGGGCGAAGCTCGGCAACAACCTTGCTCGTAGCCAGCGCCCTGGAGTGGATGAACAAACCTGGCAGCGGCGTACCCGAGACGAAGCGGAAGCTTTTGGGGTTCACGGATAACCGTCAGGATGCAGCCCTGCAGTCTGGCCATTTCAATGACTTCCTGTTCGTAAGCCTGTTGCGCGGAGCCATCCTTCGCGCAGTCATTTCTGCTGGCACAGGTGGGCTCGCAGAAGACGAGTTCGGCCTGCAGGTGGTGAAGGCGCTCGGCTTTACTGCCGCCAACAAAGAGGCGCGCCAACACTGGCTGCTGGATTCGAATGCTGGTGCCATCATTCGTGAAGACGCCCAGCGGTCGCTCGCAAAAGTTCTCGCCCATCGTGTCTGGACGGACCTGCGTCGCGGTTGGCGCTTCACCAACCCCAGCTTGTCTGTCCTGAACCTGATCGACGTGAATTTCCTCGGCCTCGAGGAAATCTCTGAAGATCGCGAGCGCTTCATGGCCATCCATCCAGCGCTGGGAGACCTCAGCCTCGAGCAGCGGCAGGCAATTCTCAAGGCGATTTTGTCCGCGATGCTCGAGGGCCTGGCTGTTCAGACCGAAGCCTTGGATCTGACTGTCCTCGATGGCGTGGCGCAGAAGTCCCGAATGTTGCTTCAGGCACCTTGGGCCATTGATCAAAAGGAAAATCCGCGCTCGCGGTCCTCGCTTGTCCTGCGCGCGGGCAGCAAGAACGTCGTCACGCTGCGTGAAGAACAAACGCTTCTTCGGGCAGGTCCCAATTCGCGGATCGCACGACTCGTGAACCGGAAGTCCGTTCTTGGCACGAAGCTGAACAAGGATGAATACTACGAGTTCATGGAAGGGATGCTTGCCTTCCTGAGCGACGAAGGGCTGCTGGTGCCTGTCGAACTCGATAGCGATGTGACGGGCTGGCGCCTGTCACCATCTGCGGTTCGGCTTGTGCCTGGACCGGCCCTCGCTGATGAAACGCACCGCGGCAACCGATATTTCCACGACCTATACACCGCGATTGCCAGTGACCTTGGCGACGGGCGCAGTTCCTACTGGGGGCTGGAGGGACGCGAGCACACGGCTCAGGTTTCGCAGAAGCAGCGGGAATGGCGTGAATGGCGGTTCCGTTTCGAGCAGGACGACATGGACCATCTCGCGACTTCGGAGTATAGCACGGAAATTCGGGCAACCGGCGAGTCAGACCGGTTCCTGCCCGCGCTGTTCTGCTCTCCGACCATGGAACTCGGCGTTGATATTTCTGCCTTGAACGCCGTCTACCTGCGCAACGTACCACCTACGCCGGCGAATTACGCGCAGCGCGCTGGTCGTGCCGGTCGATCGGGCCAGGCAGCAGTTGTCGTGACCTACTGCGCCTCGGGGTCTCCGCATGACCAGTATTTCTTCGAGCGGCGAAACGATATGGTGGCCGGCGTTGTGCGGCCGCCAGCACTCGACATCACAAATGAAGAGCTGGTCCGATCGCACCTGCAAGCGGTGTGGCTGGCGGAAGCGAAACTGGCGCTTTCTCCCGACATCCCAGAGATTTTGGACCTTCACGGGGATAAATTCCCGCTGAAGGAAGACGTTCTGGCGGTCATCTCGAAACCCACTCTGGTTTCGCAGGCACGGGGACCGATGGCGCGTGTCTTGAAGCAGATTCTGGTGTCCGACGGCGGGCAAACTCCGATCTGGATGGACGATCCAGACGAGTTCGTTCTTTACACGGCCATGAATGCCCCAAAGGAGTTTGACCGCGCCTTCGATCGATGGCGGGAGCTTTATAGCTCTGCCAGGACGCAATTGGCCGAGGCGAACAAGCGTTCGGAAATTACGGGGCTCTCGGGAGCCGACCGGCGCAAGATCAAGGCTGCACAAATGCAGGCCCAGGATCAGATCGCCATCCTCGAACAAGGCAAAGCCTCGAGTGGCTCCGATTTCTATTCGTATAGGTATCTGGCAACAGAGGGTTTCCTGCCCGGGTACAACTTCCCGCGCTTGCCGCTTTACGCGTTTGTTCCTGGCGAAGGTAAGACGGGGTCATTCCTGTCCCGAGCCCGCTTCCTGGCCATTTCTGAATTCGGCCCGCGCAGTCTGATTTATCATGAAGGCCGCGCTTACCAGGTCATGAAGGCCAAACTGCCGCCCGAGGTGCGCCAGGGCGACGGATCGGAATTGGCGACCAAGGATATCTACATCTGCTCCAACTGTGGCGCATCGCATGAGGGCGAGGTCGAGCGTTGCCATGGGTGCAACAACCACATGGCGGGTGAGGTCCCCATCAAGAAGACGCTGCGTATCGACAACGTCGAGGCCGCCCCGACTGAGCGGATCACCGCGAACGATGAAGAGCGAGTTCGGCAGGGCTTTGACATCCAAACCGTCTTTTCTTGGCCGCAGAAGGTTACCAACGCTAAATTCGTCTGTGGCGAGACTTCACTCTTGGCCCTGCAATACGCGAACAGTGCGGAAATCAGCCGTCTGAACAAGGGTTTGAAGCGCCGAAAGGACCAGACTGTCTTCGGTTTCCATATCGATCCGAGGTCCGGCTACTGGGCGAAATCCGACGACGAGGACAGCGACACGGAGGTCCCACCCGACGTGGTCAAGCCGGTTCGCATTGTCCCGATTGTCCGCGACCGAAAGAATGCCCTGTTGTTCCGCTTTGAAAAGCCGGAGCAGTATGAGCCCGAGACGATTGCGACGGTTCAGCATGCGTTGCTGCGCGGAATCGAAGTGGTTTTCCAGTTGGAAGAAGGCGAAATCCTCGGTGAACCGCTGCCCGCGAGGGACAACCGCCGTGCAATCCTTGTCTACGAGGCAACGGAAGGCGGCGCCGGCGTGCTCACGCGCCTGATCGATGACGGAAAGGCAATCAACGAGGTGGCGAAGACCGCTCTGGGTCTGATGCACTTCGAGAATGTGGATGCTGCGATTGCTGCGGGTGATGCGGACCTGTTGCAGGAGAAGAAAGACGGAAGCTGTGTTCGCGGCTGCTATCGTTGCCTGCTGTCCTACTTCAACCAACCGGATCATGAGCTGATCGACCGCACTAGCCCGGAAGTTGCGCAATTCCTGATCGATCTTGCACGCGGCGAGATTTCCCTTGCTGCGAAGCCGACCGCCAGAACAGTGCTATCACCATGGCTTGAGGCATTCAGCGCCGCAGGCATTCCCCAAGTCGATACGATGCCCGCGAGCTTTGGTGGACGCGAATTTGAGTTCGTTTGGCGCGCATTCGCGGTTGCCGCGACGACCGCTGACCTGACTGCAGAAGCTGAGGCAGACGCGATGAACAAGGGCTGGGTCGTTTTTGGATTGCCTTCGGCGCCGTCGGAAGGACCGCCGGATGGCTTCATGAAGAATTTTGAAGGTTGATATGACTGTGAATTTTACTCTTGGAGATCTCGTCAGAGCTCGCGGCCGTGAATGGGTTGCCTTGCCGACACCCGGTGAGGGCCTGCTCGCCCTGCGCCCTCTCTCGGGCAATGAAAACGACATCGTGGTTCTTGCTCCGGATCTCGAGCTTACACCGGTAGAAGCCGCTCGCTTCGACCTGCCTGACGATGCGCGCACGACAGTGCAGTCCAAGGCGGCTCTTCTCGCCGACGCGTTGCGACTGACCCTCCGCCGGGGGGCCGGTCCGTTCCGATCCGCCGCACAGCTTGCTTTTGAGCCTCGGACGTACCAACTGGTCCCGCTTCTCATGGCCCTTCGGCTTCAGGTCCCGCGTCTGTTGATTGCCGACGACGTTGGCATCGGCAAGACCATCGAAGCGGGTCTGATCCTCCGCGAACTGATGGATCGCGGAGAGGTCGATGCGTTTTCGGTTCTTTGCCCTCCGCACCTCGTGGACCAGTGGATCACCGAACTGAAGGATCGCTTCGGGATCGATGCCGTGGCCGTCACCTCCGGGACTGCGGCACGTCTGGAGCGCAATCTCCCATTGGCGCAAACCCTTTTTGATGCCTACCCCTTCACGGTGGTCAGCCTTGACTACATCAAAGCCGAGAAACGCCGGGATGGGTTCGCCAGGGCCTGCCCGGATTTCGTTATCGTCGATGAAGCACACGCCTGCGTCGGGACGCACAAGGGAAAGCAGCAGCGTTTCGACCTCCTCCAAGGCCTTGCACGCGATACCGCGCGTCGGTTGATCCTGCTGACAGCTACGCCGCACTCCGGGGACGAAGACGCGTTCGCTCGGCTTCTGTCGCTGATCGACACGGAATTCGGGACCGTCAACTTCGACAACCAGAAATACCGCGAGCGCCTTGTCAGGCACTTTGTTCAGCGGCGGCGCGTCGACCTAGTCGAGGGCGACTGGGATGAGAACCGCTCGTTCCCCAGGCACGAGACCACCGAATACTCGTACCGCCTGAACGACGAGCACCGGGCCTTCCAAGAGGCCGTACTTGATTATTGCTTCTCGGTCGTGTCACGGGCTGGAAACGCGCAAAAGGATCGCCGCCTTGCCTTCTGGGGCACTCTGGCGCTGATGCGCTGTGTTGGATCGTCACCCGCAGCCGCAATGAGCGCGTTGCGAAACCGGGCTTCTAATGACGACGACCGCCTCGAGCCGCAGATTTACGACGAAGATGGCGATGACGAAGACGCCGTGGACATCGAGCCAAACACCGTCTTCTCAAATGATCCCGCTCTCCAAGGGCTACTCGACAAGGCCAGCGAACTTCTGACGGCCGAAGATCCCAAACTGAACGCCCTCATCATGGCCCTCAAACCCTTGATCAAAGAAGGCGCTAACCCCGTCGTCTTCTGCCGCTACCTCGCCACTGCCGAACATGTGAAGGAAGGGCTTCGCAAGGCCTTCCCCAAACTAAATGTGCAGGCCGTGACGGGTGAATTGACGCCGGACGAGCGTCGTGATCGCGTCGCGGAAATGGCGGCGGAAGAAACTGCCGCCACAGATCAGCGCATCCTTGTCGCCACGGACTGCCTGTCGGAGGGGATCAACCTTCAACAGCTGTTCGACACCGTGATCCACTACGACCTTTCCTGGAATCCGACGCGCCATCAACAGCGCGAAGGTCGCGTGGATCGTTTCGGGCAACCCGCCGAACTCGTTCGCTCGATCATGATGTTTTCGCCCGACAGCGCCGTCGACGGTGCAGTGTTGGATGTCATTCTCCGCAAAGCCGAAGAAATTCGCAAGGCGACGGGCGTGACCGTGCCTCTCCCCGACGAACGGGGACCGGTCACCGATGCTTTGATGGCCGCAATGATGCTCCGTCGTGGCGGTGGCAGCCACAAGCAGTTGACGCTGGATCTGCAACTCGACGACGGCATCCAAGTGATGGAGACCCGTTGGCGCGATGCAAGTGAGAACGAGAAACGGTCACGCGCCCGGTTTGCACAAAACGCCATGAAACCGAGTGAAGTCGCCCCTGAATGGGACAAGATGAAAGCCCTGCTCGGATCACCAGCGGAAACGCTCGAATTCCTCGAGCGCGCGATGTCTCGGTTCGGGGTTCCCCTTGAAAAGAGGAAATCGCTGCAGTTCGCCCACGTGCATGCCCTTCAGGATAGCCTGAAGGAAAAGCTGGAGCAGCATGGCCTGAAGAGCTCACTAAAGCTGGCCACGCAGGAACCGGTGCCCTCAGGGGCTTCGCTTCTGACCAGAACCCATCCGCTGACATCGTCCTTGGCGGAAAGCCTGCTTGAAGCCTCTCTTGATACCGAAGCATTGCCGGATCTGGGCATCGGTCGTGTTGGGGCCTGGCCGAGTGCCGCCGTCACTCAGATGACGCGTGTCGCTCTATTGCGTATTCGCTACAAGCTCACGGTTCATGCACGGCGCGGGCGCCTTCTGCTGGCAGAAGAAGCTGCCCTTGTTGCCCTCGACAGCAGCACGGTACTTGCGTCTGGCAGCGAGGCACGCGCGCTGCTTGCCTCCCAGGCAACTGCGGATCTCGCGCCTGTCGCCCGCGACCGAATGATCAATATAGCGAAGGCAGCCCTTCCTGACCTGCTGGGCGGCCCGATTGCCGATTTCGTGCAGAAGCGCGCCGCGGAGCTGGTTGAAGACCACGCCCGCCTTCGTGCTGCCGCCGGTTCCGCGTCGCGTGTCAGTGTGGAGCCGATCATTCCCCCAGACGTCATCGGCCTCTTCGTTCTTGTTCCGGGGGACGTGTAATCATGGCCCGCAAACCAATTACCGATATGTCCGCGTGGCCGTCGCTGAGCCTCGAAGGCAACCTGATCGCGCCAGCGATGATCGCCAAGATCGATCAGCGCCAGGCGCCTGAACAATCCCCTGAGGAATACGGGGTTCGCAAAGGCCTGCAAATCCGCGAGGAAATCGCCACCGCCTTCCGCGTCGGCCAATCGCATTTCGACGCCTTTGCGAAGATCGAGCCTCCCTCGGTCGCCGCGACCTCGCGTTTCTTCGCCGATTTCTTTAAGGAAACCTTCGGGTACACCGATCTCGCGGTGGCAGCAGCACCGATCGCCCTCACGGCGTCCGACCGTGTGCCCGTTGTGGTCGTCCCGCCGTCCGAGCTGCTTGATCGCCGCAGCCCGACGCTCTCGACGGACAGGTCGCGCTCTCCGGCCTTCGCCCTGCAGGACCACCTGAATGATCGGGACGAGGCCCTTTGGGGCATAGTGACCAACGGGATGCAGTTGCGCCTCATGCGCGACAATGCCTCCCTGACCCGCCCAGCCTATATCGAGGCCGATCTGGCGCAGATGTTCACCAACGAGGACATCGCGTCCTTTGCGGTGCTCTGGCTCCTGATCCACCGCACCCGCTTCGGCGCGGCAGACACCCCCGCCACCGATTGCCCTCTCGAACGCTGGCGCGATGCCGGCTCCAAGGAAGGCGAAGCCGCGCGCGATCGCCTGGCTGATCAGGTCCAGCTGGCCCTCAAACTGCTCGGCTCGGGCTTCCTCGAAGCCAACCCCGACCTCGCCGCAAAACTGCGCTCCGGCGAAGTGAACCTGACCGAATGGTTCAACGAACTCCTGCGTCTCGTCTACCGCCTGATCTTCCTGATGGTAGCCGAGGACCGGAACCTCCTTCACCCCGAAAAGGCCAAGCCCAAGGCGCGCGCCCTCTACGCTCAGGGCTATTCGTTTCAGTCGCTGCGCGAGCAATGCTACCGCGCCGCAACATGGGACAAGCACCATGACCGCTACGAGGGGGTGAAGATCGTCTTCCGCGCCCTCACGCATGGCCAGCCCGTCCTTGCGCTGCCCGCCCTCGGCGGCCTCTTCGCCGAGGATAGGCTGCCCCACCTCGAAACCGCCCGCCTGCGCAACCGCGCCTTCATGGAGGCGCTCTATCGCCTGTCCTGGCTCGCCGACAAGAACGGCATGGTCCCGGTCAACTGGCGTGCGATGGAGACCGAGGAACTGGGCTCGGTCTATGAATCCCTCCTCGAACTCCAGCCGCAACTCGGCGACGATGGCAGGACGCTGGTCTTCGCCTCCGAAGCCGCCGAGCAGAAGGGGAACCAGCGCAAGACCACCGGTTCCTACTACACGCCTGACAACCTCGTTCAGGCTCTCCTCGACACCGCGCTCGACCCGGTGCTGGACAAGACCGAGGCTGAGGCGGACGATCCGGAACAGGCGCTCCTGAAACTCTCGGTCATCGACCCGGCCTGCGGCTCCGGCCACTTCCTGCTGGCCGCCGCCCGTCGCATCGCCACCCGCTTGGCTCGCATCCGGGCCGAGGGCACACCGTCGCTGGCCGATTTCCGGCATGCGCTGCGCGATGTGGCCCGATGCTGCATCTATGGGGTCGACCGCAACCCGATGGCGGTGGAGCTGACCAAGGTCGCTCTCTGGATCGAGACGGTGGATCCCGGGCTTCCGCTCGGCTTCTTCGATGCGCAGATTCGATGCGGCGACTCGCTGCTGGGCGTGTTCGAGCTCAAGGTGCTGGAGGACGGCATTCCCGACGCCGCCTACAAGCCGTTAACCGGCGACGATAAGGATACGGCGCGTTACTACCTGCAGGCCAACCGCGCCGCGACCTCGGGGCAAGGCGGGTTCGATTTCGGCACCGGCCAGGTTGCCATGCCCGAGATGAAACCGCTGGCGCTGGATTTCTCGGGCTTTCGCGACCTGCCCGAGGATACGGTGGAACAGATCGGGGCCAAAGCCGTGCGGTTCAAGGAACTGCGCAAGGGGCAGGCCTTTGTGCGCGCGACGGCGGCGGCGAACCTTTATGTGGCAGCCTTCCTGCTGCCCAAGGTGGGCGGCGCACCGACAGGGTCGTCGACCCGCACCGTGCCGACGACCGAGGAGCTATGGATGGCCCTTAATCAGGGCAAGCTGCGGCAGGCGATGGTGGACGCGCCCAAGGCCGCCCGCCGCGCACGAGCGTTTCACTGGCCGCTTGAATTCCCCGATGTGATGCAGCGCGGCGGGTTCGATGTGGTGCTGGGCAACCCGCCTTGGGAGGTGATGCAGCTTTCGGACAAGGAGTACTTCGCGTTACGGAATCCTGAGATAGCAGAATTGACGGGCGCCAAGCGTAAAAAGGCAATTGAAGCCTTGGCACACACTGACCCCAATGCGTACTCCGAATACCAGTTTGAAAAACGCCTATCTAGCGCGGCAAATGACTTCGCAAGAGAAGCAACGCACTTCAGCTTAGTTTCAAAGGGAAAAGTGAACACCTTCAGTCTTTTCGCAGCGTTGGCTTTGGCGCTGACCGGAAGGAATGGCTGGTCCGGAATTATTCTTCCTGCAGAGATACTTACCAGCGAAACGCTTTCTGATTTTCTGAAGAATCTTGTTGATTCCAAGCTATTGAAGACCGCCTTTGCGTTCGAAAATGAGGAGTTCGCTTTCCCCGGAATCGCAAATGTTGTGCGGTTTTGCTTGCTTACGTTCTCAAGAGATCAGGGTGAGGATTCTAAGATAGAGATGGCGCACTTCTTGCGTCAGGTTGCACAGTTGGGCGATCAAGAAAGGATCGTTGGCCTCTCACCAGGTGATTTTGTCACCTTTACTCCTTCGCTTGGAACTAGTCCGATATTTCGATCCCGCCACGACTTCGAGCTTTCCAATCAACTGTTCAGTTCGCTCCCGCGTATGGGTGGTAAGACGGATGGCTATTGGGAGCTCGAAGCGAAGCAGGGTCTGTTTAACATGACCTCGAGTAGCTCGCTATTTCATGAGAAGGGAGAGCTGGAAGGGCACGGTCTCATGCTGACAAGGGGCATGGAATTTGAGGGCAAAGGAACTAACTTTGTGCCGCTATACGAGGGAAAGTTTATATCTCATTTTGATCATCGGTTCAGTTCATATCACAACCTCGGAAAGGAAAAAGGTCGAGGTGGGCGCGGGCTTCCACCAGTAAAAATTGAAGAGTATCAAGATCCAAGTTTTGAGGTTCTGCCACGGTACTGGGTAGAAACATCAGACGTCAGAGACGTGCTCGAATCCTTTGACTGGCACAGGCGTTGGATGATCGCTTGGAGAGATATAGCAAACGCAAAAGTAGAGCGTACCACGACATTCTCGGTAATTCCGTGGTCCGCGGTCGGTGATACTGCATCTCTACTTTTTCCACACCACCAGCCCAGCGAGTGTGCGTACCTTTTGGCTAATCTTAACTCGCTTGTTCTGGACTATTGCGCTCGACAGATTGTTGGCGGGACACATATGACGATTGGGTATTTGAGACAGCTGCCTGTTTTAGGGCCCGATTTCTATACAGAAGAACGTGCTGAATTCGTCAAGTCGCGAACTCTGGAACTCACCTACACCTCGAACAGTGTCGCCCCATTTGCCCGCGATCTGGGCCATGACGGCCCGCCCTTCGCCTGGGACGAGGATCGTCGCGCCCACCTCCGCGCAGAACTGGACGCCTTCTACGCCCGCGCCTACGGCCTGACCCGCGACGAGCTGCGCTACATCCTCGACCCCGCCGACGTGAAGGGCCCCGACTATCCCTCGGAAACCTTCCGCGTCCTGAAGGAAAAGGAAATCCGTCAACACGGCGAATACCGCACCCGCCGCCTCGTCCTAGAAGTCTGGGACCGGATGGAGCAGGATGGCACGTTTGCCGCTCTCGGTATGGCTGACGGAACTTCTGCCGTCGCCCAACAAATCGAGCTTTCCCCGCTCAACCAGTATCAGGATGCCGTGTGGGCGTGGCCTCAGGGTGTCAATGAGCGAGACAGAGTCCGGGCACAGCTTCGGGCGATGGTCGGTATCCTGCCAGGGCCTTCCGATGCCCGTCGCGTCCGTCTGGCTGCGCTCGCCTGCCTTCAGCCAGGTCTGCTGGATGGGTTCCTGACGGAAGCGGATCGCCGAGAGTGGCAACGTCTCATGGCGCACTCGACAGGCGTGACCCAGCTTGTACCGCCAACGAATTCAGCATGGGGCGCGGCCTTCAATGCGCATTATTCCTCGGCGGTGTTGGATGTCTCATCCGACGGCACACGATGGAGCGCAGGCCCGACACTTGACCGATCGACCCTGAATGCAAGCGACCCTTATGTCGGCCGCGCAATCTTCGCATGGTCAAGGCTGGAAGGTGTGGATCTGGAGCATGGACTGACGCAGGTATCGGCCGAAGTTCTGCCCTTTATTCGGGAGGGCAGCCTTGCAGCCTGATCTGTTTCAGCCGTCCGAGATTGAATTCAACCTGCCAGAAGGGCAGCAAGGGCCGCGTCTGTGGGTTCGGAGACTGGCGCTCTGGCGCGATCCCCAGACACTGCTGCGCGACATCCCACTTCGGCGTGGGGTCAACATCATCTGGTCGCCCGATCTGTCGATGAACGGAATCGGTGCGACACCTCATGGCAGCGGCAAGACCACGTTCTGCCGTCTGATCCGATATTGCTTGGGCGAGCGCACCTTCGCCAACGACGAACAGCGCCCGCTCATGCAGCAAAAATTGCCGAACGGCTTTGTTGGCGCCGAAGTCATCATTGATGGCGAGTGTTGGGTGGTCACCCGTCCTATTGGCATGAACCTGCCATCCCGCGCCACCCACGCTGAGTGCATCGAGGAGACATTTGACCAGCTTCTGGTCGGCACCGAACCTCCAACGATTGCGCCGGTGATATCCGACAGATTTTGTGCGCGGTATCGAGATCAGGTTCCGGACAACTTGAAGGCAGAGCAAGTCTGGGACGTCCTGCTGGCTTGGCTCACCCGCGATCAGGAATGCCGCCTGGATGACGTTTTCGACTGGCGTTCCAAGCGATCCGGTTCAGGATCACCTGCACAGGAGCTCTCACTTGAAACAAGGCTGACGGTCGTGCGCCTGGCTATCGGGGCGCTCTCCGCGGACGAAGTTCAAGCCACGAAGGAGGCCAGAGCGCATACACGTGAGCGCGACACTCTGCGTGAGAAGCTTGGCCATCTCGACTGGTTCCAGAGTCAAAGGTTTGACGAGCTTTGTGAACGCCTTGCTTATCCCAAAGACCGTGATCCTACGGAAGAAATCGTTCGCAAGGAGTTGATCGACAAGGCGTATGAAGAACTTGCAAAGGTCCTCGGCACCGAGCACTCCAAGGGCAATCGCCCTAGCGACGCTCTGCGTCACAAGCGAAACCTTCTGCAGTCCAAACGAAACGAGAGCAGCGACGAAAGGGCAGAAAAGAAAGCCCTATTGAACAGCCTGCCGAGCCAGATTTCTGCTGCACGCGCCGAACAAGGAACCGAGCAGGCGAGACTTGAGACCGGTGTTATTGTCCGTTGCGCAATTTGCCATGTCAGCATCGATGAAGTGAAGGCCAATGGATGCGGGGTGTCGTTGCAACGGTGCAACCTTGACGAGGTAAAAGCCCGGATTGAACGGACCGAAAAAAATGTAGCTGAACTAGAACATCAGAAACGGGAATTGCCGGAAGAAATCGAAAAACTCGATCAGGAAATCGCTCGATTGGATGGTGAGATTTCCAAAATTGACGAGTCCTTCTCTCAACTCGAACAGCAGGCCTCTGACGCAAACGAGGCTATCAATCGCGCGCAGGACTTGGTGAGAGAAGCTAACTGGTTCGACCGCCAGCTAGGTGATCGCGCCCGAATAGTTCAACGCTTGGAAGGTGTTGAAAAAATGCTTGAGGGCCAGCGGCAAAAGATGGGTCTGGAGCGAGAGCGCGCTGCGGCAGCAATAGGTGATCTGGAAACATACTTTCGACAGCTCGTCGCGACACTGATGCCCAATGGTTGTACTGGGAAAGTGAAGCTAGATGGCAACGGCCTTCATCCCGAGATACTGCTGGATCGCGGCGCAGGCCTTTCAACGGCGGCAGTAGAGTCGTTCAAAATCGTTGCTTTTGATCTCGCTGCTATGATCCTTTCAGTGAACGGAAAAGCTGATCTACCATCGTTCCTTATCCATGACAGCCCGCGTGAAGCAGACCTTGACGCTGGCATCTACTCAAACTTCTTTGATTTCGCGCTAAGCCTAGAAGAGAAGACAAGCCCGCCGCCATTCCAGTATATTGTCACGACAACCACCGCCCCAGCACAAATCACAGCAGATCATCACTCTGTACGGCTGAAACTGTCATCAACCCCACCTGAGGCCAGGTTGTTTGCGATGGACTTTGGATGATAGAGACGCCCCAATCCTTCGTTACCCGTCAGGAATGCGAGAAGGTCACGTACCAGAACGGCTTCCGCCGCCCCCATGGCGAAATTGAGGGCTGGCAGCGGTACAGTTCGACGACCGCACAGGGATCGATCTGGCTCGCGCGGGAGACTACCGGCGCGTGGTTACTCGCGCTTGATCATGCGGGGGTCATCGCAGAGATCGGGATGGAAACGTTCGATGCAGCAGGGCCTGGCCTCGCACGTTTCCGATTTGCCTCGCTGGCACTGCTCTATGGCTTGATGCCAAGGGTTTATGAGCTCGCCGCGAGCCTCCCCGATGCACCACTACAGGAGTTCTTGCACCGCACGAAAAACCTGCCAAGGACGACAGAGGCAGAGCGTAATGTGGTTCAGCGGGTCGGTCAAAATATCTTTCGAGAGCGTCTAACAAAATATTGGCAGGGACGCTGCCCTTTGAGCGGTGTTGGGGACAACGCGCTCCTTCGGGCCTCTCACATCAAGCCATGGCGAGACTGTGAAAATGATGACGAGCGCTTGGATGTACACAATGGCCTACTTCTATCAGCTCTCTGGGATGCGGCGTTTGACAGCGGTCTCGTGACCTTTGACGACGATGGCATCCCGATCTTTTCCGAATGCCTGAGCGAGCGAGCGCGAGCGGGGCTTCATTTCGGGAATTGTTTAGATTTAACGGATAATCATCGGAAGTTTCTTGTCTGGCACAGAAAATACGTGTTTGAAGCCACTGATTACCGGGCAACTGGCGGGTGACGGTCCAGAGCTGTCATTCGAGCTGGGAGCCGCGCAAGACCGGTCCGAGCCCTGTGCTGCATTTCATTGACTTGTCGCAAATGAACACAACAAGCGGCTTATAGCTACGCGCCTAGAACAGAGTGGCGCAGAACACGAGTGACGCCCATTTCGTATGCGCTGCCGGTTTCAAGACTTATACATTGGGGCGAGATATCGTTTTCCCGGATTTGAGATACCTTCCTTGATACTGTTCACTTGGACGGGCAGATTCGGCAAGGCACCACCCACAGCGACAGCAACCTGAGGATATGGATCGACCAGTTGCGGATAAGTTTCCCTCAACTCATTCGGCATGGGCTGGACCAAAGACAGTTGAAGCCGCTTTCCATCCTGCTCGATCAAAATTCCATCCAGCGCAGTGACAACTGGAAGGTGGGCTCCTCCACCTGTCGCGGTCACGTTGACGATCTTTTCGTCGCCAGCGACAGAGAATGCAGCTTTGGTGGCAAGATCCGTGATCTTCTTGAACAGTCCCTTGACGATGGATTGTTCAAGGAACTCGTCCAATTCGATGTTGACGACGTCCCCTGTCACCAGACTTACACTAAGGGCACTATCCGTAAATAGCACTTCCTTGTCCCCACGGATTGTACGCTTCAGAGAAGCTTGAACCCGCCTATACTCAGCGGTATCGTCAGCCAAGCCGCTTTTGTGCATTATCATCTTTAGAAGGGCGTTATCTAGGATGTTGCCGGCTTGATTTATTGCACCGGCCGCCGGGATAACCTCGGCTACTGTAACGCGATCTCTGCTAGGGTTGTTCACGCAAATGCATCCGGCGACATCCGTTGTGCCTGCGCCGATATCCAGAATGACATACGGCACCCTATGTTGAGCGGGAGTGCCTATGAGAGCACCAGCGCCCGCGGCCGTGGCTTCGAGGACGGGGTCGGCAATCAACCCAAATGGCAGTTCGTCATCCTGGGCCTTTCGGGCCAACTGGACAATCATGCATGCCTTCTCTAACGGCAGATTGCTGGCAAGGTCGTCACCACAGGATCTTGCCAGGGCTATCGCCTCAGCGATGATCCGACGCATGGCCTCACTGTTGTCCTTGAAATGGTCTAACGTCCAAGCGGGATGTGCATATCTACGCCTCAGGTCAATGCTGAGGCCATGCCCAAGCAGCGCCTGCTCAGCGCGAAGGTTCAAGTGCGCAAGATACATTACCAGTGCGTCCCTTTGCGTCAGGGTGCCCGATGGATCTTGGGGCCGCTCGAGCTTGCGCCTGTGCAGATCCGTCACGTCTTTGGTGAGTGTAATGAACTGTTTTGGACTGTCGATCAGCCGATCTTGCGTCGCCTCGACGGCGCTAAAGTGGGCCCGCGCTGCAGCTCCTAAGTAAAGTTCTTCACCGTCAACAAAGAGCTCCGACGGGAGCAAGAGTTCCGGATCGCCAAAGGCATTCGCTCCAAAAGCCAACGGAAATAGCTCAGGCACGTCGTCGTTGTCGTCGATGGAGCAAGCGAATGCCTTAGAAAACGACGTTCCGAAGTCGAGGCACATGAGGTGATCTTCATCGATCTCTTCAGGTGTTGGGCATGTGATAGCGGGAATTTCGATAGTCGGTTCAACCGCTGACGCAATCGGAGCATCGACGACATCGATTGGTTCCAGATCAAGGATGGCGCGCAAAGATTCAGCTTCGACCGATGTGAGAAAAACGTCGGGGGACTTATCGAACCGTTCGAGAAGGCTTTTAAGTACAATTTTAGCAGTTGCTTTATCCATTGCTGCTCTCAACCTCTGCCTTAACCAGTATGATGCTGACTCCGCCTCGACCTTCCTTGACGACTCCGGGTGTCAGGACACGAACCTCACTCCCAATTCTTAGGTCGTCCTCTCCGACATGCGCGGCTGGGTCATATCTGACCAGTTCTGAGCGCTGAGGACTGAGGGCGATGCGGCGCGTGCGGGCGATTGCGCGCGCCCATTGTGTCGCCAGGACACCTCGCTTCAACGCTCCCTCCAAGAAATCACCTTCTGCCGCCATGATGTCCTTCACATCATTAAGGGCTTGTTCGACCGCGTTCGTATGAAGCTCAGGAGGATCCAGCGCGATCAAAAGTCGGCCGACATACTCGTCCAGCTTTGCGTCTGAAAGTGCCTCCATGCCGCGAATCGAACGTTCTGCCTTCGGCTCTTCGCCGTTCACGAACCAATATGCGATTGCCTCGTCGAGGCTCGGCGTACGCGCGGCAAACTCGCTAGCCATACTATTGATCAATCGCGCGCCGACCGCAGCGACCAGTGCGTCCCTGAGAGGCTTATTCATCACGCCCTGCTTCGCAAACATGAGAAGCGTCTCGACACCGAGGCGCACGATACGTCGCACTGCGCTCTCAAAGTCCTGAGACGGAGACGCGGGGTGCCACCATCCACGCATTGCGTCGATGATTTTGTAGCTTTCTGGGTCTGTGCGCGCGCTGAAGTTGAGTCTCACGATCTTTTGGATCGCAGCAAGAAAGTCTTGGCAAGCCTCCTCTCGAAGAATGCGATCGTCGGGGCCTGACTTCGGCAAATGGTCGACGAAAAGAACTCTGAGCTGCTTGCCAAGGTCATTCCCGGCGTCAATGTCGACCGTTGCAACGAAGTCATCGATCGCAGCAACGATGCGGCGCATTCGTCGGCAAAGTCCATCCGGTCTAAGGTCGTTCTCTCGAGCGACTGTCTCAATCTCATCATTTAATCGCTGCAGGAATGCTGTCAAAGACGCGACTTCGGAGCCGGCGATATTGGCCCAAACACGGCGTGCCGTCTCGGCCGTTTCTTCTTCGGCAAGTTCCCGATAAGAAATGGCGATAATCTCTCTTCGCTTACCGCCCTGAAGACTTCTTGCAAGGTAATAACGATCCTCACCATCCGGCAGGCGAACA
This sequence comes from Paracoccus saliphilus, assembly GCF_028553805.1. Taxonomy (NCBI): domain Bacteria; kingdom Pseudomonadati; phylum Pseudomonadota; class Alphaproteobacteria; order Rhodobacterales; family Paracoccaceae; genus Paracoccus; species Paracoccus saliphilus. The sequence goes on from NZ_CP067140.1 coordinate 1,407,381, forward strand.
AATTCAGGGAGAGCTGTCTCTAGCCTTTTGCCCAGCAACCTCTCTACGAGGCGCTCGGCTGGTTTTGATACTGCAGCCATGCGCCCAAGTGTTGCAAACGTTGTCCAAACTGCGGACGGATCATCGTCGTAAAGATGGGATCCGACGCATCTCCAAAGTTCTTTGAATTCCGATGTCTCGAACTGCTCTTTTGTGAGCTTGCGGCTCTGTATCAAAGTGCGCAGGTCGGCAAGCGCTTCGGGCAGATCCGAGGGTGTTTCTGTTGGGGATTGGTTCACGAAGACTCCGTAGCTTTAATTTTAGCACCGCAGCCGGAGGCTATAGGGTTTACTTAACGCATATCGGCTTAGCATGCAAAGCTGCGGTTGATGCCGTGCGCAGCGAAGGTCTGCTGTCCGCTCGTTGACCGCGAATGCGGGAAACGCTGCGATAATCGATGTCTCCGCGCTTCCCGCCTTCGCTACCGTGTATGACGTTATCGAGCGCCTCGCAGATTCTCATCTTAGCTGTCGCGGCGTTCTTAAGTGAGCTGTCGCGCTATACCGTCATGACCATCGCGGCCGACCGTCCGCCGTCGCCAGCACGATCTCGCTTCGCCAGGCCAGCTTGCGCGGGGTGTTCCGGTTGGCGACCAGAGCTTGAAGCTCGGCGCGGTCATCGGGGTTCAGATACAGGCAAATATCAGCGCGTCTCATCGCCCGACAATGACACAGATGACAAAAAAGGGAATCTTCTGTCAGGTGAAGAACACTAGAGTTTGATTGTTTCAGGAAAGAAGGATGCAATCTGATCCGCCTCTTCCTGACTTTTCATTAGACGAACACAAACGAGATTCTTCTTTGTTCGTGAGCACGCAACATAAATAAGTTTCTTTGATGCGATTTCCCGTTTTGATTCTGGAATGTCTTTCGTAAAGCAGCTCACGAAATCATACTCTGTCGTCCAGCCATACTCGTCGATAACGAGAAGCACATTCTCGATGCCCGTTCCTTTCGTCTTGTGCATCGTAGAAAACTGGCCTTCGTTGTCCTCATACTCATAGAACGCCCTTATCTCACCAAGCGTGAGCTCTGTGGAAAATAGGGAGCTAAGAAAGTTCTTCTGTCTTAGTTCATTTAATCTGTCGTCGTATTCCTGCTCCAACATCTCAACGCTGATGTGCTTCATACTCGTGGCGGCCACCTCCTTTGACATTTGGATTTTGGTACGGTGGCCGTTCCGGTGTAGTTCTTCAAAATCGGCAAAGACAGGATCACCTGCAAGCTTTGCCAAAAGCTCATTACGCCGATCAACAAATGCCTTGTGGCTGTCTGAAACTCTTATCAAGCCACATTCGGCGGCATACTCCATGGCCTCATAGGCGGCGCGATCCTTCGACCCGAACGAGTGAAGCATTTCATCGAGCTTGGCCTTATCTGCGACTGACGTAATAGAATATCCGCGCTTCCGTAATTTCGCGATCAAACGGTTATATGAGCGCCTGTCGCCTGGCAAACTCCTGTGCAGAGCAACCAGGTCAATCAGTTCGCCAAACTGCAACCTGTCAAGCGTCTTGCGCATGCGGTCCCGAGGCTCTGAATATCGATCATCGAAGATCTGATATAGCCTTCCGAATCCGACATCGTTCGCAATAGACTTATTCGTCAGTTTCAACTGAACATAGCCCGGATATTCAGAGGCGGTTCTTTCAACCAGCGCATCAAGTGCACTTCTGAACAATGCCGCATTTGTCCTCCGGTCTTCCGCCTTATCTCCGGTATCAACCTCCGCAGGAGCCAAGTCGTACACCAACTTCACGCTGCCCTGGCGGCTCTCAAGGGTTTCAAGAGTTCCGTCATCAAGCGATTTCAGCGCTACATCCTGCTCTAGACCGTCTGTCCGGAACTTATTGCTAAAATCAATGACTTGGGGAGAGCACCGATAATTGTCCTCCTTCTCGACAAGAATAAGCTCTTTGGCATCGATATGTGACTGAGCACTTCCTATGCCATCCGAATAGATGGCCTGTTCGGAGTCGCCGAACAATCCGATGATGGTCTTCGCGTCTTCAGGCAAACAGCGCAAAAGGACGCGAACGACATCTGCACTTGTGTCCTGATACTCATCGATAAAGATGCAATCTTGCCGATCTGATACGATCCTACCCAGCAACGGGAAGCTTTCAAAAATATGGCAGGCCAACGCGATCAGGCCATCATGACCGTATGAAGGATCGTTGAAATTGTCAAAGGCAGTATCATTGTAGAAGAACTCGTTCGGCTGTCTCGCCGCCAGCTTGTCGCGGATTTCCTTGTTGACCTCGCCGATCAACTCATTGAGCTGCACAATGTATGTGTCGGGTTCCTTGTCGTACTCCCGTTTTCCGGTGACCTTCGCTGTATCTTCACCGAATACCGTCCTCCGGCGGTTTTCGAGCTGGCCATGCGCCTTCTTGAACCGGGCGTGCTCCTCCTTCTTCCTCGCCTTTTCGTCGCCGTTATAGTGATCATCTCCAAGGGCAACGAACTCAGGTAATTCGAAGAGCTTTGGAAAAATATGTTGGATGTTCTTCTTGAACGGCGAAATAATCTCGCCCAAGAACGAGTGAATTGTTGAAACCTTGATGTCGCCAGAGACACGATCAGAAATTTCATCAGCCGCTTTGTTCGTATGAGTGATGCACGCAATACGAAGGCTTGGATTGGCCTTCAGAACCTTCTGAACAACCCTTTTCAAGCCCTCTGTCTTTCCGCTTCCAGCCCCACCTTGAAGAACGAAGTTCTCGCCGCTGGAAACAAGCCCTGCGATCCGATCTACCGGATTCAGTTTTTGTGAATCCATTTCAATCCATCCATGATATATTTCGGCACACGCCAGCTTTCGCCTTCGACAAGGGCCAAGTATAAAACCGATCCGGCAAAATCGGATTTCTTTCCGAGTATCTGAGTTGTAAGAGAATAAAAGTCATCGCCGCTGAATTGATCCAGCGTGTCCCTGTTTTTCAAACTCGCCAACGTATCCTTGCGGGCCTTGACTTTATCCAAGTTGATCGAAAGAAAAGCGTCCTCAAAACTTCTTGCGTGGTAACCGTCCTCCGCAAGCTGGTAGGCAAGCTCAATTTGCCCTTCGCCCGAAGAGGCAGTTCCCTCTACCAGTCGCTTATGCCAGTCCGAGAAGTCCTTCTCTTCCTTCGGATCAGGGGCTGAGAGGAAGTGCTTCAGGGTTTCATTTGAGGTATGGCTCGACTCTGCAACAGGACAGGCGGGATAGCTGGTCTTTCCGGTCTTCTCACTGACAACAGCTCTGGTTGTGTCGATATCGGTGATGACCAATGTGCGAACGCCAATGAATTCAAGGAACGGAGCGAACGCTCTCGCATTCGCGCCGACTTCCAGAACGGATATGTTCTGGGAAGACAACCCGCTCTCCGCCGTTTCATCGACATTTTCCCTATCATGCATCTCAATGAAAAGGGGAAGCAGGATGCGTTCCGTGGTTCCCTCGATGAAGATCGCTTTGCTTGCGAAGAACAGTTCAGCAGAGTTGATTGTGAGGTATTGCTTGAGAAACTGAAAAAGCGCCGCCCCGTCTGCTCCAAGCTCTTGGTACCTGACGCTCAGATCAGTGTGAAAATTTTTGATCGTGACAGGTTGGGACGGAGACAGCCGTGAAAGATACCTGATGTCCTCAAAGTTCGATTTGGAAACGATGTGGGAAGAATGGGTTGTGAGCAGAGCCTGCAAGTTGGGGATTTTCGAGGTCAATCCATGGATTTTGTCCGCGAAGACATACTGCATCTGCGGATGCGTGTGTGCTTCGGGTTCCTCGATAAGCAGGAGGTTCAGAGGGGCGTTTCGTCTGGCAAAGTCGTCGCGGCACAACTCGATCTGCAACAGAAGATAAAGGATGTTCAGGTATCCGAGCCCGCTATAGTGCTCAGGAAGAAAGTTGTCGGTCTCGCCGTAAATGACCTGCGACGAGGTTTCGATGAGAGATTGCGATTGGATGTTGGAGACGACCTTCAAATCGCCCAGCTCCAGAAAGTCGCGTGAGCTTTTCAGAAAACCTCCGAAAACCTGCGCATACTGCTCTCCAAGCTGATCATCGATGCTGGCAAGCATTGATCTGAGCTTTTCAATACTCTCACCGCCTGACCCGGTAGTCTCGTCATCGTCATCGTCATCGTCATCGTCATCGGCCTCGATGTCGCGTTTTCGAAAGAACCTGGTAGATATCGCCGACAGAGGTTTCGCACCACGTCCGGCGTCTTCTGAGCTCGCAACATTTCTGCGCGCATGAATGACCTGAAAATTCAAAAGCGCCCGCACCCCGGATCGATCTTTCTCTTCCAGTTGATCGCGGTGTGCCAGGTAGTATGGCGTTTCCTCAGCGTGCCCGAAATCATCAAACGCATAAACTTTGATGTCCAGAAATTTTCCGCTGAGGTTGTTTTCAATGAACTTCTTTCGCTCTTTCGGATCGTCTGGCAACACGCGAAGCAGTTTCTTCTTGTCAATGCAGCATTCGAAAAGGATGTTGGTATGTCGCCGTGTCGGATCAAGATCCAGCATAAACTCGGAGAGTATCGCAAGGTTATCAGTCTCGTCATAAGCTATGCGTAGCACCAGCCTGATCGCAAGTTCCTCGATATTCGTCTCATCATCAATACCGAGCACTTTCTCCCTTATTGGAATTGGAAAGTCAGTGTAGGTGAAATGGTCAGGTTTTTCCAGAAACCTTTCCAGTAGAACAGCAAAGGATGTTTTCCCGGTGTTGTTTTTGCCTACAAGAAGCGTTGTCTTTTCTCGCATGTCTAGGCAGCAATCTTGTAGGAGCCGAAAGTTTTCAATTCTGATCTGTTCAATATGCATGTCGAGAATACGCCTGATTGTGCGGCCCGTTTCTGGAGCCGATATTTACTCATCAAAATATCACGCGACGCTCCGGCGCGCAAAGTATAGTTGCGGCTCGAAGTCGACTTGTAGCGCAGCAGGGCAATGTTCGGCTTCGAGGTCGCCTGAATGTCTGTTTCCAATATCGTTGCGGAACTGACTCGCACGAGCAGCGAAAGTCCGGTTCCCGCCGAGTTGAACCGCGAATGCGGGAAACGCTGCGATAATCGATGTCTCCGCGCTTCCCGCCTTCGCTACCGTGTATGACGTTATCGAGCGCCTCGCAGATTCTCATCTTAGCTGTCGCGGCGTTCTTAAGTGAGCTGTCGCGCTATATATGGGATCAGTTCGGCAAACAGATGCACCAACTCTGCGCCACGCTTGGTCAGTCGAAACTCACCCTTGAAGTGACGCCCCAGGCGCAGGGAAAGCCGCCACGCCGGCGGATGGAAAACCGCGAAACCCGCCCCTGGAACCGCGTCACGCCACTGCCAAGCTGTTCACACCGAAATCCTGGCGTAGAAGAACGTGTTGATCAGACGTTCCTTGTCATCGAAGCTTAGAAGATATATAATTGGAGGCGTCCGGAGCATTGAGTTGCGGACTACTTGGTCAGTCCCACACAATGGGGCTGCGGAATAACCTGCTGCACACTCTTTGTGCAGCGGGATTTATATTTCAACCTTTTCGGCGGAAGTTTTTTCAATCCGGACTGACCCCGACGCTAACATCTGGGGAATTTTCAAACGGCTGTTGCGGGGAGATTACATCCGACAAATACAGTGCGCCGATCTGTGCCGTCAGTGGGTTGAGAGAAAATCCTGATGGATCAGGCAACTCCGTGATGGTAGGCTTCGTCGCGTGGCACATCCTTTTCTCTTCGGAGAATTGACGGCGTCTTGAACACGGCCATGATATGCCACCCCTCAGGCGCCATCACGCCATCACCAACTTTCCCGCGCCGCTTGGAGCGTGCGCACACGGCATTCAATCTCATCAGCCGTTCAATCCGGTGCGGTCAGCAGGCGAATCCTTCTTCGCGCACGTCATGCCAGACGCGGCGTGCCTCGGCCGTTGGCGACGCCGAGCCTCGGGTCAAGCCCGTCCACGCCACAGGCTGCTTACAACTCTGTTTGCCGAAGCCATCTAAAAAAGGGCCTCAAACGAGCATTCGTAGCGAACCACACAACTCAAGGCACCTGTTCTTGCGTGGCTGGGGCCCTTATGAAGCTAGTTGTTGGATTCGAAGCGGCTGTCCGCTCAAGCACGACAGACGGAGGCACAAGCGACAATCCACCTGTCGAAAAGCGTTAAACTTTTGTCGAAAGCGACAAACCTAGTGTCGTCTTTCATTGATTTCAGTGGTGAGCCCGACAGGATTCGAACCTGTGACCCACTGATTAAAAGTCAGTTGCTCTACCAACTGAGCTACGGGCCCAACGAGGGGGTTACTAGGTGCGCTGACCTGGAGCGTCAAGCAGAAAAACGATCCTCACTGGCGGATTTTTTCCAGGCATCCTATATGCAGGTCATGAGCAATGATGTCCCCTCCGGCCTGCCTTTCATGAAGATGCACGGGCTAGGCAATGATTTTGTTGTCATCGACCTGCGTTCGGGCGGAGAGCCCCCGGCGGAGGGTCTTGTCGCGCGCATCGCCGACCGGAACCGGGGGGTCGGATTCGATCAGCTTGCCACGATCCAGCTGGACGATCAGGCGGATGTCAGGCTGCGGTTCTGGAACAGCGATGGCTCGCCCAGTTCGGCTTGCGGCAACGCGACGCGATGCATTGCCCGGCACGTCATGGACGAGACGGGGCGGGACCGGCTTAGCCTGCGCACCGATCACGGTGTGTTGCGGGCCGAGGATGTCGGGGATGGGTTGACGCGGGTGAACATGGGGCGGCCGGTGCTTGACTGGCGGCAGATACCGCTGGCGCAAGAGGTCGATATCGATCATTTGCCGATAGCTGGCGATCCGGCGGCGACCGGCATGGGAAACCCGCATATGACGTTTTTCGTCGAGGATGCGGCGGCGATCAACCTGAACGCATTCGGACCAGAGCATGAGCATCATCCGCTATATCCCGAGCGCACGAATGTCGAGATCGTGCAGGTGATCTCGGAAAGTGAAATCCTGCTGCGGATATGGGAGAGGGGGACCGGCCCGACGCTGGCCTCTGGGTCCTGTTCCTGCGCGGCGGCAGTGGCGGCGGCGCGGCGCGGGCTGACGGATCGGCGGGTCAAGGTGAATGTGCCGGGCGGGGTGCTGCATATCGACTGGTGCGAGGATGGCGTCTGGATGGAAGGCCCGACAGCGCATGTCTTTTCAGGTGTATTGACCCCGGAATGGGTGTCGGCATGAGCGCGCCGGTTTTCTCTACACTCGGCTGCCGGCTGAACGCCTACGAGACCGAGGCCATGCGCGAGATGGCCGAGGCCGCCGGGATGTCGGGCGCGGTGGTGGTCAATACCTGCGCCGTGACGGCCGAAGCGGTGCGCAAGGCGCGGCAGGAAATCCGGCGGCTGGCGCGGGAAAATCCCGGCGCCCCGGTGATCGTGACCGGATGCGCGGCGCAGACCGAGCCGGAAACCTTTGCGGCCATGTCCGAAGTGACCCGCGTCATCGGCAATCACGAGAAGATGCAGCCCGAGACATGGGCGCAGATGCGGACGCCGGACCTGATCGGCGAAACAGAAAAGGTCCGCGTTGACGACATCATGTCGGTCAAGGAAACGGCGGGCCACCTGATCGACGGTTTCGGGCGTCACCGCGCCTATGTGCAGGTCCAGAACGGCTGCGATCACCGCTGCACCTTCTGCATCATCCCCTATGGGCGCGGCAATTCGCGCAGCGTTCCGGCGGGCGTGGTGGTCGAGCAGATCAAGCGGCTGGTCGGGCGCGGCTTCAACGAGGTGGTGCTGACCGGGGTGGACCTGACCTCATGGGGCGCCGATCTGCCGGGGCAGCCCCGCTTGGGCGATCTGGTGATGCGCATTCTGCGGCTGGTGCCGGATTTGCCGCGTTTGCGGATCAGCTCCATCGATTCGATCGAGGCGGATGAGAACCTGATGCTGGCCATCGCCTCGGAACCCCGGCTGATGCCCCATCTACATTTGTCCCTGCAGGCGGGCGACGACATGATCCTCAAGCGGATGAAGCGCCGCCATTTGCGCGACGATGCCATTCGCTTCTGCGAAGAGGCGCGGGAACTGCGTCCCGAGATCGTGTTCGGCGCCGATATCATCGCCGGTTTCCCGACCGAGACCGAGGAGATGTTTGAAAACTCCCTGCGGCTGGTCGAGGATTGCGGGCTGACCTTCCTGCATGTCTTTCCCTATTCGGCCCGCAAGGGCACCCCGGCGGCGCGGATGCCTGCCGTCAGGGGGCCGGTGATCCGCGAACGCGCCGCCCGTCTGCGCGAGGCCGGAGATCGCGCGCTGCGCCGTCATCTGGAGGCGCAGGTGGGGCAGGTGCACCGGGTGCTGACCGAAGGCCCGCGTTTGGGCCGGACCGAGCAATTCACCGAAGTTGCCTTTGCCGAGGATCAACCGGAAGGCGCGCTGACCGAGCTGCGCATATCCGGGCAGGACGGCACGCGCCTGGTGGCGTGAGCACAGCCATTTCCCGTAAAGGAGCAGTCCCATGCATCCCAACCCGGCCTACCGGCAAACCAGTCGCGACGAAAACCTGGCATTCGCGACCAGGCGCGGCTTTGGAATGCTGACCTGTCCCGGCGATCCATGGCCGCTGGCGGCGCATATCCCCTTTATCCCCTGCGATGGCGGCGTCGAGTTCCACCTCGTGCGCAGCAACCCGATCTGCCGGGCGGTGCCTGCACCGGCGCTCTTGGCGGTCAGCGGCGCGGATGGCTATATCTCGCCCGACTGGTACGACATCCCGGATCAGGTGCCGACATGGAACTATGTCGCCGTGCATCTGCGCGGGCGGATCGAGCCTGCGCCCGATCTGCGCGGCCATCTGGAGCGGCTGTCCGAAGCCTTCGAAACCCGGCTGCTGCCCAAGCCGGTCTGGCGGCTGGACAAGATGGATGATGACGCGCTGGCCCGGATGATGCGCGCGATCCTGCCGTTCCGGCTGATCGTCGAGGATGTGCAGGGCACGTGGAAATTATCGCAGAACAAAGCCGACGATGTCCGGCTGCGCGCCGCTGAACATGCCGAGCCGGAGCTTGCAGCGCTTATGTGTGGCGACTAGCGTGGCCGCAATTCAGGAGGAGATCACCCAAATGAGCACGACCCTGTTCACCCATCCCGCCGCCGAAGCGCATCTGATGCCGCCCGGACATCCCGAGCAGGTGGCGCGATATGCGGCCACGATGTCTGCGCTGGAGGGGCTTGATCTCGATCGCCGCGAGGCGCCCATGGCCGACGATGCCGACGTGTTGCGCTGTCATCCCGAACGCTACCTGCAGGGCCTGCGCGCGGCGCAGCCGGATGAGGGGCTGCGGGCTCTGGATGCCGATACGCATTTATCTCCGGGCAGCCTCGAAGCAGCGCTCAGATGCGTGGGCGGGGCCTGCGCAGCGGTCGATGCGGTGCTGGCCGGGGAGTCAAAGAATGCCTACATCGCCATGCGCCCGCCCGGCCACCATGCCGAACGCGAAACCCCGATGGGCTTTTGCTTTTTCGGCACCGCGGCCATCGCGGCGAAGCGGGCGCTGGATCACCACGGGCTGGAAAGGGTCGCCGTGCTGGATTTCGACGTGCATCACGGCAATGGTACGCAGGACCTGCTATGGGACGAGCCGCGCGTATTCTTTGCCTCGACACAGCAGATGCCGCTTTTTCCCGGCAGCGGCGCTGCGTCCGAGCGCGGGGCGCATGGCCAGATCATGAATGTCCCGCTGTCTCCGGGCTCGGATGGCGGCGAAGCGCGGGTGGCATGGGATGCGATCCTGAAACGCTGCCGGGAATTCGATCCACAACTGGTGATCATTTCGGCGGGATTCGATTCGCATCGCGACGATCCATTGGCGCAGCTTCAGTGGGACGAGTCGGATTTCGCGGCCATTACCCGCTCGATCTGCGACGTGGCGGCCGCGTGCAGCGCCCCGGTGGTATCCTGTCAGGAAGGTGGTTATGATCTGGCCGCTCTGGGGCGGTCGGTCCGTGCCCATGTCGAAGTGCTGATGGAGGCCGGAGAATGACCGAGATCGAAAAGCTGTCCTTCGAGGACGCCATGCGCGAGCTGGAAGCCACCGTCGGCAAGCTGGAAACCGGCGAGGCGACGCTGGAGGAATCCATCGCGCTCTATGAACGCGGGGCCGAGCTGCGCAAGCATTGCGAGAAACGCCTGCGCGAAGCCGAGGAACGGGTCGAGAAGATCACGCTTTCCTCGAATGGCCAGCCGACCGGGACGGAACCGGTCGAGGGCCAGTGATGCAAGCCAGGTTCGACGAGGTGAAGGCGCAGCTTCAGGCGGCGCTGGATGCGGCGATGGCCGATCTGCCCAAGGGCGAGCTGCGTGACGCGATGGCTTATGCCACCGTTGGCGGCAAGCGGATTCGCGCCTTTCTGGTGCTGGAATCCGCCCGGCTGCATGGCGTGCCGGACGAGGCGGCGCTGTGCGTTGCCACGGCGGTCGAGGCGCTGCACGCCTATAGCCTCATCCATGACGATCTACCCGCGATGGATGACGACGATCTGCGCCGGGGCATGCCCACCTGCCATGTGCAATGGTCCGAAGCGACCGCGATCCTGGCCGGGGACGCGTTGCAAACGCTGGCCTTCCGGCTGCTGACCGACGAGGCCATCGGCGATGCCGAGGCACGTCTGCGCCTGATCCGGGCCTTTTCCGATGCCGTGGGCGCGAAGGGCATGGTCTGGGGGCAGGCCCTAGATATCGCCGCCGAATCCGCAATGGAGCCGCTGGACCTGAAGGCGGTGAAACGCCTGCAAGGCGCCAAGACCGGCGCCTTGATCCGCTTTGCCGCGACGGCCGGACCGCTGATGACCGGCGACGATCCGCAGCCGCTCGAAGAATATGCCCGCGCCCTTGGATTGGCCTTCCAGATCGCCGATGACATCCTCGATGTGACCGGTGACGAGGATGTGACCGGCAAGCGCGTCGGCAAGGACAACGCCGCCGGAAAGGCGACTTTCCTGTCATTACTGGGGCTGGAAGGGGCCAAGGCCGAGGCAAGGCGCTATGTGACCGTGGCCGAGGCAGCGCTGGAACCCTATGGCGAGGCGGCGGAAAACTTGCGTGAGCTGGCTCGCTTCGTTATCGAACGCGATACTTGAACGCCGTGCCGGAGCGCCAGCCATGACCGATCGTCCGCAGACTACGGTCCTTGACAGGATCAACCTGCCCTCGGACCTCAAATCCCTGACCGACCGGGAACTGTTCCGGCTTGCCGATGAGCTGCGGACCGAAACGATCAGCGCCGTTAGCGTGACCGGCGGCCACCTTGGCGCGGGGCTGGGCGTGGTCGAACTGACCGTGGCGCTGCATGCCGTGTTCGACACGCCGCGCGACAAGATCATCTGGGATGTCGGCCATCAATGCTACCCGCACAAGATTCTGACCGGGCGGCGCGACCGCATCCGCACCCTGCGCATGGGCGGCGGATTGGCCGGTTTCACCAAGCGCGCCGAAAGCCCCTATGACCCCTTCGGCGCCGGGCACAGCTCGACCTCGATCTCGGCGGCGCTCGGTTTCGCCACGGCCCGCGATCTGGGCGGCGATCCCGGCGACGCGGTGGCGGTGATCGGCGATGGCGCGATGAGCGCGGGCATGGCCTACGAGGCGTTGAACAATGCTGGCGGCTTGGGCAAGCGGCTTTTCGTGATCCTGAACGATAACGAGATGTCGATCGCGCCGCCTGTCGGCGCGATGTCCTCCTACCTGACCCGTCTTTATACGGGCGGCCCGTTCCAGGAACTCAAGGCCGCCGCCAAGGGCGCGGTCGGTTTCCTGCCCGAACCGCTGCAAGAGGGCGCCCGCCGCGCCAAGGAAATGCTCAAGGGCATGGCCGTCGGCGGCACCCTGTTCGAGGAACTGGGCTTTTCCTATATCGGCCCGGTGGACGGCCATGACCTGGAACAGTTGCTGCCGCTTCTGCGCACCGTCAAATCGCGCGCGACCGGCCCGGTGCTGATCCACACCGTGACAAGGAAGGGCAAAGGCTACGCACCGGCCGAAACCGCCGCCGACCGGGGCCATGCGACCGGCAAGTTCGACCTTGTGACCGGGGTTCAGGCCAAGGCCAAGCCGAATGCACCCAGCTATACCTCGATCTTCGCGCGCGCTTTGATCGACGAGGCCAGCCGCGACGACAGGATCGTGGGCATCACGGCGGCCATGCCCGACGGCACCGGGCTCAAGAAATTCGCCGAAAGCTACCCGCGCCGCAGTTTCGATGTCGGCATCGCCGAGCAGCATGCCGTGACTTTCGCCGCCGGGCTGGCGGCGGGCGGGATGAAACCTTTCTGCGCCATCTATTCGACCTTCCTGCAGCGCGGTTACGACCAAGTCGTGCATGACGTGGCGGTGCAGGGGCTGCCGGTGCGCTTCGCCATCGACCGGGCGGGGCTGGTGGGGCAGGACGGACCGACCCATGCGGGGGCCTATGACATCGCCTACCTGTCCAACCTGCCGGGCTTCGTGGTCATGGCCGCCGCCGACGAGGCGGAACTGATGCATATGGTCGCCACCGCCGCCGCTCACGATACCGGCCCCATCGCCTTCCGCTTCCCGCGCGGCGAGGGCACCGGGGTCGATCTGCCGGATCATGGCGAGGTGCTCGAAATCGGCAAGGGCCGGATCGTCGCCGAGGGGAAAGGCACCGCGATCCTGTCTTTCGGCACCCGCCTGTCCGAAGTGACGAAGGCCTGCGAGGCCCTGCGTTCGAGGGGCATTACCCCGACCGTCGCCGATGCCCGTTTCGCCAAGCCGCTGGACCGCGATCTGATCCTGCGCCTCGCGGCGGAACATGATGCGCTGATCACCATCGAAGAAGGCGCAGTGGGCGGTTTCGGCAGCCATGTCGCGCAGCTTCTGGCCGAAGAAGGCGTCTTCGATCACGGGTTGAAATTCCGCTCGATGGTGCTGCCCGACCGCTTTGTCGATCACGATGCACCCTTCGCGATGTATGACACATCGGCCCTGAACGCGTCACATATCGAGGCCAAGGTGCTCGACGTGCTGGGCGTTGAAACCCTGCAGGGGCACCGCGCCGAAAACAGCTGAAACAGGGCTGCGGGCACTTTGGCTCTGGCTGGAATGCTCATATGCCGGGCGGCTCTCCCGACCCCGCCCCTTCTTCTTCATACAAATATCCCCGGGGGGACCGGGGGGCAGGCAGCCCCCCGGCCATCGCGGGACGCAATGGACACTGTCCCCCGGAAGCGCTCAACGCCTGCTATTGATAGCTGCGCACCAGCGCCCCTGCGATCATGGCCCATCCATCGACGGTCACGAAGAAGGCCAGCTTGAACGGCAGCGCCACGACCACCGGGGGCACCATCATCATGCCCATCGACATCAGCACCGCCGCAACCACGAGGTCGATGATGAGGAAGGGCAGGGCGATCAGGAAGCCGATCTCGAATGCCCGCTGCAATTCGGACAGCATGAAGGAGGGGATCAGCACCGACAGGCGGTCGGGCGGACCATCCGCGCCCGGCGCGATTTCGGCCAACCGGTGCAGCGTATCGGGATCGGTGCGATTGGCCATGAACCTCTCGAACGGAACGATTCCGCGCTGGAACGCCTCGGCCAGTCCGATCCTGCCCTCATGCAGAGGGGCGCCCGCGACCTGCCATGCCTCGCGCAGCACCGGGTCCATGATGAACCATGTCAGGAACATCGACAGCGCGATGATCAGCATGTTGGGCGGAGATTGCTGCAGCCCCAGTGACTGGCGCAGGATCGACATGACCGTGACGATAAAGGGAAAGCAGGTCACGGTGATCAGGATGCCGGGCGCCAGCGACAGCACCGTCAGCGCCAGCATGATCAGCACCGAATTCTGGCCCAGGCTGCCCGCCGCCTGCTGCAAGGAATCCTGCGCCAACGCGGCTGATGGCAGCATCAGCGCCGGCAGCAGGAGCCATGACCATCTCACGTCTCCTCCGTCGCGCCGGTGATCCGGACGCAGAGCCGGTCCTCGGGCGAGCCGTCGCCGGTCAACTCTCCGCGGGCAATAACCCTTTCGCCAACGCAGATCTCGACCCCGTCATCGATGCTCTGGTCCAGCACCAGCACATCCTCGGGTTTCAGCGCCGAAAGCTGCGCGACGGTCTGACGGGTATGTCCCAGCCTGATGCTGACCTCCAGCTGGATATTGTCGGTGTCGATGAGATGTTTCAGTTCGTCCATGCCGCCATGTCCTCCTTGATTTCGTCGATCAGTTCGCGGATCTGCCGCGCGATTTTTTGCTGCGAGAACTCGATGCTGCCGCCTGAAAGCGACAGGGAGATGCGATCGCAATCCGTCACCTCGGCCTCGATCCCCGTCATTCCGCTTTGGCCGATGCAGTTTTCGACCATCTCCCGCAGCTTTTCACTGCACGAGATATGCGCCCGGACAGGGGGTGTCGCGCGGGCCAGCCGCTCCAGTTCCCCGGTCAAGGCCCGCTCCAGTCGCTGCGAGGCGACCGAGGGGGCGAGGGCATCGACAATCTCGGGTATAAGCGGAAACAAGGCGGCCACGGCCTCGTTGCGCAGCTTGATACGTCGCTCGTCGTCGTCGGACAGGGCCCGGGCCAGTAGGTCCAGAGCGGAGCGCAATTGCTCTATCTCTTCGCTCTCGCGCTGCGCACGGCCCTCTGCCCGCCCATCGGCCCATGCGCGGTCCAACTCGTCCTGGCTATAGGTGACCGCTGCCGGGCATTGCCTGGCCGGGGAGAAGGATTCCAGTTTGATCGCGGCATTGGCCATCAGCTGCTCTCCCGGTTCTCGATCCAGCCCGACAGGATCTTGATGCTCTCTTCCTGCCGCTCGCACATCATGCTGCGCAGGCGGGCAACGGGGTCGGCGGGAGGCAGGGCAAGCTGGTCTCCGGCCGGTTCCAGCGGGTCCAGTTGCATCGGGATGGCACCGGTGAAGCTTTGCGGATCGAACGGTTCGTCGTCATCGCCGTTCCCGAACATGGCGGGAAGCGGATCGTTTGCGGGCCCGCTGTCATCCAGAAGCGGAGTCGGCGCAGCCGGGGATGCGCGACGGGCCGCGCGCAGCAGCACCAGGATGATCGCCAGTGCAAAGAAGCCGAACAGGACGATGCGCGCCAGGTCGTTCAGCCGTAGCCGATCGAGGAAGCCCGGCTGCGCCAGCGTGCCATTCTGCGCCAGATCGGCGAAAGGCAGGGATTTGACGGTGACGATATCGCCCCGCGCCTCGTCGAAGCCAACCGTCGAGGCGACGAGTTCCTGCAAGACCTGCAACTCGCTATCCGGGCGCGGGACGATCTGCGGATCGCCTTGCGCATCCTCACGCACCACCCCGTTCACCAGGACCGCGACCGATAGCCGGCGGATGGCGCCGGGCTGCCGCGAAATCTCGCGCGTGACGGTGCTGATCTCGTAATTCGCCTGCTGACGGTTCTCGGACCGTTGTGACTGCGTGCTGTCGCCTTCGGCCTCCCCGGTATCCGGCAGGTTCGAGGCGGCGGTGACGGCGCCCTTGCCGGTCGAGTTGCTCTGGTCCGAGGTCTCTTCGGTGACCTGGCTGATCAGGGCGCGCTGATCGGGGTCGATGCGCTGTTCGACCAGTTGCTCGGTCTCGGTCACGACATCCAGGTTCAGTTCGACGATGGCATTGCCGGTGCCGACATGGGATTCGAGGATGCGCTCGACATTGCGTTTCATCTCGGACGCGCGTTCCATGCCCGCCCGGTCCTCGCCCGTGTTCACGATGCCATGGCGCGTATCGATCACGGTGACATTCTCGGCCCGCATGTCCGGCACGGCGGAGGAAACCAGGTATTCCAGCGCCGCGGCCTGTTCGCGGGTGACCGGTGATCCGTTGGTGGTCAAGGTGACCGAGGCGCTGCCATCGACATCGCGCCGGTAACCTCGGCCTTGTTCAATCCCCAGATGCACGCGTGCCGTTTTCACGTTCGGCATGGCAAGGATGGTCCGGGCCAGCTCGCCTTCCTTTGCGCGCCAATAGGCGGCATCGAACATCTGGGCGGTGGTGCCGAATCCCGACATGCCGTCGAGAAGCTCGTATCCTGCCCCGCCCGCCGTGGGCAGACCCTTCGCGGCCAGTTCCACCCGCAGCCGGTCGCGCTGCGCTGAATCCACCCAGATGGAATTGCCGCGCAGTTCATGGGCGATGCCGGTCTGCTCGATCCCTGCAATGACCTCTCCGGCCTGCGCCGGGTCGAGCCCACCGTATAGCAGGGCCATGTCGGTTCGGTTCGCCATCCAGCCGATCGACGCGATCGCCGCGAATGCGGTCAGGAACGCGGCAACGAGAATGGCTTTCTGCTGAGAGCTTCGCTCTGTCCAGTAGTCCTGCAATTTTTGCAAAACCAATTCCTTCGAATCATCTGTTGCTGTCGATGCCCTTCTTGGCACCGGCCCGATTAAGAATTGGTTAGTCGCACGCTGTTAGTTCCGTTTCAGGACGACGGAGAATCACCATGAGCGACGATGCGGCATCCCAACCGGGGAAGCCCAAGAAAAAGCTGAAGAAACTTGTCATTCCGCTGATTGCGGCCATCCTTGGAGGCGCGGGATTCTGCACCACTTACCTTGGTTTGTTGCCCTTTCCCTCGCATGAGGAAAAGGCCGGGAGCGACATGCTGGCGGTCGAGTTCGTCGATATACCGACGATAGAGCTTCCGGTTCCGGGAAACCGCCGCCGCACGGTCATCCTGTCCGCGATGATAGAGACCGATCAGGCGCATCGCGCCGAGATCGAGCATCTGATGCCGCGCGTTCAGGACGCGTTTACCGGCTTTCTGTCGGGTGTCGACGAGACTGCCTATGACAAGCGCGGAGTGCTCGAGATCATCAGGGCCGAGCTCGTGACCCGGACCCGCTATGTCCTCGGGGAAGAACCGGTGAAGGATTTGCTGATCACGGAGTTTCGAATCAAATGAATGCCGGGGTCATTTTGCAACTCTTGCTGATCGTGGCCTCGGGCGGTCTGGCGGTGTTCTGCGTCGCGCTGGCGCGCAGGCTGCGGCGGCTGAACGATCTGGAGAACGGCCTGGGCGGTGCCATCGCGGTCATGGTGGCCGAAGTGGACCGGCTTGAACAAGCGATCCGAAACGCCCGCGCAGAGGCGGCATCGGCCAGCGATTCCCTGGCCGAGCAGATCGACCTGGCGCGGAAAGAGCGCGCGCTGTGGGACCTGCACCAGACGATGGGCGAGGCGGTGAATTTCGCCCCCCGCTCCAATGCGCGGACATCGCGCCGTCTGCGCAAGCGCGTGCCGGAGACAGCCGATGCGTAACCGGATGCTGTCGATTCTGGCGCTGGTTTTCAGCCTGCCCGCTGTTGGGCTCATCTGGGAATTCCAGAGTTACCGCCTGACCGATCCCTTCGCTGCATTCGCCGAGCCGGCAGGGCTGATGCGCGGCTGCACGGATATCCCCGAGGCAGTTGCACTGGCCGATACCTTGCAAACCCGTGCCCTGCGGATCGAACGCTATATGGAAAGCCTCGACGCCAAGAAGGCAGAGATCGCCAAGGCTGAGGCCGCACTGCGCGAACGGGTGGCGGAACTGAAGTCGCAAAAAGCGGGGCTTCAATCCGGTCGGGATGGCGCGACGCAGGCCGTGCGGAACGATATCGACCGGCTGATCGCGCTTTATGACCAGATGAAACCAGCCGAGGCCGCGGCGATCCTGACCAATCTTCCCTCTGATTTCGCGGCAGAAATACTGATGCGGGTCAATCCGGAAACCGGCGCGCGGATCATCGCCGCGGTAGAGCCCCGGCAGGCCGCGCTCTTAACTGCAGAAATGGGCGCGCGAAGCGTCCGGAAACGATAAGGAGCGCCCCGCATGTTCGGGATAATCGGTATGGTTGTCACCACGGCAATGGTCTTCGGCGGCTATCTTCTCGCCGGGGGGCATATGCATGTGATCCTGCATTCCCTGCCTTTCGAAATGATGATGATCATGGGCGCGGCGGTGGGGGCTTACCTGCTCTCGAACGACGCCCATACGCTCAAGGGGACCGTTGGCGGAATCGTCCGCGCCTTCAAGGGCCCGAAATGGACCAACCAGGATCATCAGGATGTGCTGTGCCTGCTGTTTCAATTGCTGCGCATCGCGCGCGACAACCCGGTCGGGCTGGAGGCGCATATCGAGAATCCGGATGAATCGGCGATCTTCTCGGCCTATCCGCGCCTGTTGGCGGATCGTCAGATCGTCTCGCTGATTGCCGACACGCTGCGTTCGGCCAGCCTGAATTACGATGATCCCTACCAGGTCGAGGATATCATCTCGCGCCGCATCACAAGCATGCGCGAGGAAGCGATGCATGTTCCGCATGCCTTGCAGAGCACGGCCGATGCCTTGCCCGCGCTTGGCATCGTTGCCGCCGTCCTTGGCGTGATCAAGACCATGAGCTCGATCGATCAGCCACCTGCAGTGCTGGGGCAACTGATCGGAGGGGCCTTGGTCGGAACCTTTCTCGGCGTCTTCCTGGCCTATGGCTTCGTCGCGCCCCTGGCAAATCGTCTCGAGGCGGTCGTCAAGCAGGACATGGGGTTCTACGACGTCATTAAATCTGTCCTTGTCGCGGGGCTGCATCAGCATGCAACGAATCTCTGCGTCGAGGTCGGCAGGCAGGCGGTTCCCGAACATGTCCGGCCCAGCTTCGACGGGCTTGAAACCGCGCTGCGCGAACTGAAAAAGGCGGGATGATGCTGATCCCGGCGCTATTGACCGTTGCGGCCACCGCATTGCCGGATGCTTCCGAGACCTCGCCCGAGGCTTCGGCATTCATGGAAGAGGCGTCGGCCTGGCTGCTGGAGGGAACGGGGCTTCCGCGGGATTACCGGTCGCTGCTG
The DNA here is from genome assembly GCF_028553805.1 of Paracoccus saliphilus. Taxonomy (NCBI): domain Bacteria; kingdom Pseudomonadati; phylum Pseudomonadota; class Alphaproteobacteria; order Rhodobacterales; family Paracoccaceae; genus Paracoccus; species Paracoccus saliphilus. The sequence goes on from NZ_CP067140.1 coordinate 1,426,244, forward strand.
CAACAGATGGACCCGGCGGATCGCCTGCAGGCCATCGTCTTCCTGCGGCGCTCCGGCCTGTTGAGCGGCGATATCTGGGCGCTGGAGGACGTTCTGCGCCCGGCCCTCCCTCCGGCCCTGGACGAGGCACCTGAATGAAACCCGTCGGCGCCATTTCCTCGCGGGCGGCATTCATTCCCGACGCCCAGCTTCTGGTGACCGGCGGGCTGGTGCTGATCGTCATCTCGCTGGTGATCCCGCTGCCGCCCGGCCTGCTCGATTTCGGCATCGCCCTGTCCATCGCCACCGCGACGCTGGTTCTGGTGATGGCCTCGCTGGTGGACAAGCCCGCCGATTTCCAGGCCTTTCCCGTGCTCTTGCTGGTGTCCCTGGTGATCCGCCTGTCGCTGAACGTGTCCTCGACGCGGCTGATCCTGACCGAGGGTCATACGGGCAAGAGTGCTGCCGGGCAGGTGATCAGCGGCTTCGCGGATTTCGTGGCGGGTGGTTCGCTGCTGGTCGGGCTGACCATCTTCGCGGTGATCTCGGTGGTCAATTTCATGGTCATCACCAAGGGCTCCGGGCGGATGGCCGAGGTCGCGGCGCGTTTCGCGCTGGATTCGCTGCCGGGTAAGCAACTGGCCATCGATGGCGATTTGAACGCCGGTGCCATCACCCATGAAGAGGCAAAACAGCGCCGGATCCTCGAGCAGCGCGAGATCAGCTTTTTCGGCTCGCTCGATGGCGCCTCAAAATTTGTCAAGGGCGACGCGATTGCGGGTATCGTTATCACCCTGATCAACCTGCTGATCGGCCTCAGCGTGGGCGTCGCGGTGCATGGCATGCCGATTGGCGAGGCGCTGGCGAGCTATTCGCATCTGACCATCGGCGACGGCCTTGTCAGCCAGATCCCGGCCCTCGTCACCTCGATGGCCGCTGCATTGCTCTTGTCGCGGGGCGGGGCGACGGACACCACGGCGCAGCTTGTCTCCCGGCAGGTCCTGTCCGGCTGGCAGGCCATCGCCGTCGTGGCAGCGGCAATGGCACTGATGTCATTCGTTCCCGGTATGCCACGCGGATTGTTCCTTGCACTGGCGTTGGTCATGGGGGCGGGGGCCTGGCTGTTGGCGCGTCGTCTGGCGCGGGCCGAGGAATTGCCGCCCGAGCCTGTCGATATTCCAGCCGAGCGTCCGGCGGAACGGATCGGCGACATCCTGGACACCGATGAGATCATGGTCGAGATCGGGACGGATCTGGTCACCGCCGCATTGGACGAGGCGCGCGGGCTGGGCAGCAGGATCTCTAACCTGCGCATCCATGTCGCGCGCAGCTTTGGCGTGATCCTGCCGGATGTCCGCATCACCGACACGGATGAATTGCTTCCCGGCGATTACCGGATTCGCATTCAGGGCGTGATCCGGGGACGCGGCAGCCTGCGCGTCAGGGAGGTGCTGGCGCTCGGCCCGGATGAATTGCTGCAGGAGCTGGGCGGTATCGCGGTGCAAGAGCCGGTCTATTCCAGTCCCGCCCGCTGGATCTCGACCGAGGATCAGGACAATGCCGCAACGATGGGGGCGACGGTGGTCAGCCCGATGGAAGTCCTGTCCACCCATCTGATGGAGGCGGTGAGGGCGAACCTGCCCGCATTGCTGACCCTGACCGCCTTGCAGCGCCAGGTCGACGAGTTGAAATCCCTGTCCGATCCGGCGCGGGCCGAACGCTATGGCCGCTATTTCGAAAGCATCATCCCCGACAAGGTGACGCCCGAAACAATTCTGGCGATCCTGCGTGCGTTGCTCGAGGAACAGATCTCGATCCGCAACCTGCCGATGATCGTCGATGCGATCTGCGAGTTCCGCGCCATCGAGTCGGTCGAGACCATCTACGAGCTGGTGCGCAAGCGCCTGCGCGGCCAGATCACCCAGCAATATGCCGATGAAACGGGCCGGATCGAGGCCCTGCAACTGCATCCGTCATGGGAGGCCGAATTCGTCAGATCCGATGGCGAGACGGGCCGCGTGGGCGGAGGAGCCATCACCCCCGCCCTGTCCGGCAGGCTGATGACGGCGGTGCGCAAGGCGCAGGCCGGGGTGTTTTCGTCTCGCGCGGTCATCCTTGCGCCCGATCACCGGCGCAGGACGATCCGTGCCGTTCTGACCTCGAACGGGATCGCGATGCCGGTCATCGGCCTGGAAGAGGTCGACAGCTCTGCCGAGTTGCAACTGGTGGGTACGATAGAGGCGGCGTGATGTGGGATCAGCTCACAACGCTGCTTCCGGGGCTCAGTTGGGCGATGGTGCTGGTCTATGCGCGGGTTCAGGCCACGATCCTGATCCTGCCCGCCCTGGGCGAGCGCAACATCCCGGCGCGGGTGCGGGTCGCTGTCGCCATGGCGGTGACTCCGTTGCTGGCGGCCATCGTTCCGGCCGTCCCCATCCCGCAGACCCCGCTGGAGATCGCCGCGCAGATCGCGGCAGAGATGGCGATAGGTTTTGCCAGCGGGGCCTTGCTGCGTATCCTTGCAGGTGCGATCGATATCGCCACGACGGCCATCGCCGCGACGGCCTCGCTGTCGCAGATCGTCGGTGTTCCCAACGAGGCGGCGCCGCATCCTCTTGGAAACCTGCTGCATCTGGGTGGGATCGCGATCCTGATGGCGATGGGCCTGCCGATCATGCTGCTGCGCTTCATCGCCGACGGGCTGACGCTCTGGCCACCCGCGGGATGGCCCGATGCCGCGATGCTTGCCCATGAGGCGATCCGGATATTCGCCCGCGGCTTCGGCCTGGCGCTGGTCCTTGCCGCGCCGTTCACGCTTGGCGGTTTCATGTTCCAGGCGCTTTCCGGCGTGATCAACCGGGTCATGCCTGCCCTGCCGGTGGTCTTCATCGGCTCGCCCGCCTCCATCCTTCTGGCGCTGGCCGGGGCAGCCTTGCTGGGCCCCTTGCTGGTGGACCTATGGGCCAACGCGGTGCTTGACTACAGCTTGCCGGATCCCGGATGAGCGAAGACAAGAAAGACGACAAGCCGTTCGAGCCAAGCGAGCGAAAGCTGCAAAAGGCCCGCGAGGATGGCGACGTTCCCCGCTCGACCGAGGTGAACGTGCTGGCCATGTATATCGGATCATGGCTGGTCCTTGCGGTCGGTGCGGGTTTTGCCGTGACGCAATGGATGGCGATGGCCGCGCGCGGGATGGGTGCCGAGGACTGGCCGGTGGGTTTCGCCTTTGCCCTGGCGTCGTCGCTTGGCCGGTATGCCGGGCTCGCGCTTTTCGGTTTGCTGCTGGTGCCGGTCGCGGCGATCCTGCTGGCGCTGATCGCGCAGCGCGGGCTGGTCTTCTCTGCCAAGAAGCTTGCCTTCGATCCCAAGCGCCTGAACCCGGTCAAGAATGCCGCGCAGAAATTCGGCGGGTCGGGATTGGTGACCTTCGGCATCTCGCTGCTCAAGGCCATGCTGATCTGTCTGGGCGGCTGGTACCTGTTCGCCTCGCTTCTCGATCGGCTCGCCTCCAGCGCCTTGGGTGCGGATGCGCAATGGATTGCCTGGCTGGGGGAGTTGCTGGGAAAGGTGCTGATGATGGCCATCGCCATATCGGCGGTTTTCGCGGTGATCGATTTGCTCTGGAAACGGCAGGAACATCTGCGCAAGCATCGCATGACCCGCAAGGAGGTCGATGACGAGCAGAAGGATTCCGAGGGCGACCCGCATCTCAAGGCCGCGCGCCGCCAGCGGGCGGTCGATATCGCGATGAAACAGATGCTGGCCGATGTCGCCCGCGCCGATGTCGTCATCGTCAACCCGACCCATTACGCCGTGGCATTGGAATGGAAGCGCGGCAGCGGTCGGGCGCCGGTCTGCCTGGCCAAGGGAACCGATGACGTGGCCGCCCGCATCCGCGACCGGGCGCGCGAACACAAGGTGCCGGTCTATTCCGATCCGCCCTGCGCGCGTGCGCTGCATGCCACCGTCCAGATCGGGGAAGAGATCCGGCGCGAGAATTTCGCGGCGGTCGCCATCGCCATCCGCTTTGCCGAAAATATGCGCAAGAAGGCGCGCGAGGGATGGTGAAGGATGCCGGGAAACTCGCCGCGCTCGAACGGATCGCCCGCCTGAAGGCAGAGCGTGAGCTGCGCAAATTCGCGGCCTTCAACCAGCATATGATGGCAGCGCGGCAGCGGGTCGAACAGTTGCAGGGCGTGCTCGAGCAAAGCTACCGCCACCATGCGCCGCTCAGCCTGCCCGAGGCACGGATGGCGAATGCGCAGGCCGGCCGCGCGGCACGGGAATTGCGCGTCGCGGATCGCGAACTGGAACGCCTGACACCCCGTTTCGAGAAGGCGCGGCGCGAGGCCGCCCGTGAATTCGGCCGGGCAGAGGTATTGCGGGAACTGGCGCAGGCGAAACTGCGCGGCAGGCAGGAGTGACCGGCCCCGGATCGGACGGGGCCGGGCGCGGGATCAGACCCAGGGGCGGGCCTGTTCCATCTGGGCCTCGAAGCTGCCGATGCTTTCGGCCTTTTCCATGGTCAGCCCGATATCGTCCAGCCCGTTCAACAGGCAATGCTTGCGGAAGGGATCGATCTCGAAGCCGAAGCTCTGGCCGTCCGAGGTGCTGACCGTCTGGTTCTCCAGATCGACGATCATCCGGGCATTGGCGCCCTTGCGCGCGTCATCCATCAGCGCGTCCACCGCGTCCTGCGGCAGGGCGATCGGCAGGATGCCGTTCTTGAAGCAGTTGTTGAAGAAGATATCGGCGAAGCTGGTCGAGATCACGCAACGGATGCCGAAATCCAGCAATGCCCAGGGCGCATGCTCGCGCGAAGAGCCGCAGCCGAAATTTTCCCCGGCGACAAGGATCTCTGCGTCCCGGTAGGCGGGCTGGTTCAACACGAATTCCGGCAGTTCGTTGCCGTCGCGATCATAGCGCATCTCGTCGAACAGGTTCACGCCCAGTCCGGTGCGCTTGATGGTTTTCAGGAACTGCTTGGGGATAATCATATCGGTGTCGATATTGACCAGCGGCATGGGCGCCGCGATCCCGGTCAGGGTGGTGAATTTATCCATGATCGGGTTCTCCTCAGACGGTTTCGGACGTGAATTCGCGGATATCGACCAGATGGCCCGTCACCCCGGCCGCCGCCGCCATGGCTGGCGACATCAGATGGGTTCGGCCCTTGTAGCCCTGCCGCCCCTCGAAATTGCGGTTCGAGGTGGCGGCGCAGCGTTCCTGCGGTGCAAGCTGGTCCGGGTTCATGCCCAGGCACATCGAGCATCCGGCCAGCCGCCATTCGAATCCTGCGTCCTTGAAGATCTGGTCCAGCCCTTCCTCCTCGGCCTGCGCCCTCACGAGCCCCGAGCCGGGGACGACCATCCCGCGCACACCATCGGCCAGCTTGCGCCCGCGCAGCACATCGGCGGCCGCGCGCAAATCCTCGATCCGGCCATTGGTGCAGGAACCGATGAAGACCGCGTCAATGGCGATATCGGTCAGCTTCGTCCCGGCGGTCAGCCCCATGTAATCCAGCGCCCGCTTCGCCGCATCGACCTTGCCGCCCGAGAAATCCTCGGGGGAGGGGACATGCGCGGTGATCGGCAGCGCATCCTCGGGGCTGGTGCCCCAGGTCACAGTCGGTGCGATATCCTCGCCCCGCAGCGTGATGACCTTGTCCCAATGCGCCTCGTCATCGGAATGCAGCGTCTTCCACCATGCCAGCGCGGCTTCCCATTGGGCGCCCTTGGGGGCATGAGCCCGGCCCCTGACATATTCGAAGGTGGTCTCGTCCGGCGCGATCAGCCCGGCCCGGGCGCCGCCCTCGATGGCCATGTTGCAGATCGTCATGCGGCCTTCCATCGACAGGTTGCGGATCGCCTCGCCGCAATATTCGATGACATGGCCGGTGCCGCCCGCCGTGCCGGTCTTGCCGATGATCGCCAGCACCACGTCCTTGGCGGTGACGCCGGGGGCGAGACGGCCGGTGATCTCGACCTTCATGTTCTTCGACTTCGACTGGATCAGCGTCTGCGTGGCCAGCACATGCTCGACCTCGGAGGTGCCGATGCCATGGGCGAGCGCGCCGAATGCGCCATGCGTTGCGGTGTGGCTGTCGCCGCAGACCACAGTCATGCCGGGCAGGGTCCAGCCCTGCTCGGGTCCGACGATATGCACGATGCCCTGCCGGACATCGTTGACCGGATAGTAATGCACGCCGAACTCACGGGCATTCCTGTCCAGCGCATCGACCTGGATACGGGATTCCTCGTTGTCGATGCCGTTCTGGCGGTCCAGCGTCGTGGGCACGTTGTGATCGGGCACGGCGATGGTGCGTTCGGGGGCGCGGACCGTGCGGCCCGTCAAGCGCAGCCCCTCGAAGGCCTGCGGGCTGGTCACCTCGTGGACCAGGTGGCGGTCGATATAGAGCAGGCAGGTGCCGTCCTCGGAACGATCGACGACATGGGCGTCCCAGATCTTGTCATACAATGTCCGCGGGGCGGTTTCGGGAATCGTCATGGCTCTTGGCTTTCGGCTGTGATGCGATTGATGTGTGGATCGGGCAGGGGCGACGCAAGGCCGCGGCCCATCAGCCGCGCGCCGTCACGCAGAGCGTTTCACCGTAGAACCGCGAAGGCAATCGCGCGCGGTCATGGATATCGAAATAGATGAATCCGGCCATGGGGGCGTTTTACGCCCGATTTCAGCGCGAAGCAATATCGGCAGGGCTTGCCGGATGGGGCCTCGCGGGCTCTAATCGCGAAAAGGAGGTGCGAATGGAGCAGGTGAGCCCCGAAATGCTCGACGCCGCACAGGGTTTGTGGTCGCGCATGGCATTGTTTTTCCAGACCATGCTGGTGCCGACCCGCCTGTATCAGTTGATTGCCGTGATCGGGCTGATCGGGGTTGCATGGGCCGTGGCACGCGTTGTTTCGCCGCTGCTGACCGGATGGCTGCGCAGCCGTGAGAACTGGCCGAAATGGCGGCTGCGGCTCGGGCTGCTGATCGACCGCAAGCTGCTGCTGCTTGTTTTCACGGTGCTGGCATGGACCGTCGTGCTGGTCATGCGCGAGGTGACATGGCCGTCGCGCAGCCAGCTGATCGCGCTGGCCGCCACGATCGCGACCGCATGGACTGGGATTTTCCTGCTCGCCCGGATCATCGCCAACCGGTTCCTGCGCCGTCTCATCAGCTGGGCCGCATGGATCTGGGTCACGCTGTACCTGCTGGGCCTGACCGAACCGGTGGGCGAATTCCTCGACAGCGTCGCGATCACCATCGGAGAGTTGCGGCTATCGCTCCTGACCGTTCTCAAGGCGCTGATGGTGACAGGGCTGATGGTTGCCGGTGCGCGGTTGTTGTCGCGCCTGATCGCCGGGCGGCTCTCGAAGAATGACGATATCTCGCCGACCATGCGCGTGCTGACCGCCAAGCTCTTGCAGGTGCTGCTGTTTAGCCTCGCCATCATCGTCGGGCTGAAGGCGGTCGGCTTCGACCTTACGGGGCTGGCGGTGTTCTCCGGCGCGGTCGGCGTCGGGCTGGGCTTCGGGCTTCAAAAGGTCGTGTCGAATCTTGTTTCGGGCGTGATCATCCTGCTCGACAAGTCGATCAAGCCCGGGGACGTGATCAGCCTCGGCGACACGTTCGGCTGGATCGAGGAACTCGGCGCCCGCTATGTCAGCGTCGTCACCCGCGACGGCAAGGAATACCTGATCCCGAACGAGGACCTGGTCACCGGGCAGGTGGTCAACTGGTCGCATAGCCATAATTTCGTGCGCCTCGACGTCACCTTCGGCGCGTCCTACGCCGATAATCCCCATGAAGTCAGTAAGATAGCGATAGATGCGGCACTTGGAGTCGATCGCGTCGCCTCTCATCGCAAACCGGTGTGCTGGGTGACGGGGTTCGGCGACAGCTCGGTCGATTACGTGCTGCGTTTCTGGATCGGGGACGCGACGGGCGGGCTGACCAATGTGCGCGGACTGGTGTTCCTGGCCTTGTGGGACGCCTTCCAGGAGAACGGCATCTCCATCCCCTTCCCGCAGCGCGAGGTTCGTGTGCTGAACGATTCGCTCGCGCTCGGCGGGGGTGGCGCCCCGCCGGATGGAAAGGATTTTAACGGCGGTGATTGAGATGAGCCGAAAAGATGTTATCTTTAGGGAACCCCTGCGCCGGGGGCGATCGGCGCGCTGACCGGAGGATACAACCCTGTCACAAGACGTCTCGCCGGCCTCCACGCCGGCTGCGACCGCCGCGGGAAACCAGCTGAGCAGCGAACAGCTGCTGTCCCGCATCCTGTCCTCGCTGGAAGATGACAAGGCAGAGGACGTCGTTACGATCGACCTGCGCGGACGGTCGGCCATGGCGGATCACATGGTGATCGCATCGGGCCGCAGCGCGCGCCAGGTGGGGGCCATCGCCGAGAAACTGGCCGAACGCTTCAAGCAGGCAACCGGACGGACTGCCCGGATAGAGGGCAAGGATACCGGCGATTGGGTGCTGATCGACACCGATGATGTCATCGTCCATGTCTTCCGCCCCGAGGTCCGCGACTTCTACCAGCTCGAGAAGATGTGGATGCCCGCCGACGCGCTCAGCCGCGTGCGCGAGGCCAGCTCCCGCCCGCAATAGGCGATGCGCATCGACATCGCCGCCGTGGGGCGGCTCCGCAAGGGCCCCGAGGCGGCGATGGTCGCCGATTATCTCGACCGCTTTGCCAGGACCGGGCGCGGGCTTGGCCTGTCGCCCATCCGGGTCATCGAGGTCGAGGATAAGCGCGGCACCGGCATGGCCGCCGAGGCCGAGCTTTTGTCGCGCGCGATCCCCGCAGGCGCGGTGCTGGTCATGCTGGACGAGCGGGGAGAACAGCCGACATCGCCGGATTTCGCGCGCCGGATCGCCGCCTTCCGCGACCGGGCCCGCGATCTCTGTTTCGTGATCGGTGGGGCAGATGGCCTCGATCCGGCCCTGCGCGCCCGCGCCGACTGGCAGATCAGCTTCGGCAGGATGGTCTGGCCGCATATGCTGGTGCGGGTGATGCTCGCCGAACAGCTATACCGTGCGGCAACCATCCTCGCGGGCAGCCCCTATCACCGTGACTGATCGCGGAGATGCCCCGCGCGCCGGAACCGGCCCTGCGGCCCATGATACTCCATTGCCTTCTTCTTCATGCAAATATCCCGGGGGAGCGCCCGGAACGGGCGCGGGGGCAGCGCCCCCCTCTCGGCCTTCCCGGTTGCCGCAACGCCCGCACAGGCGTAACAAGGCCCAAATCAAGACGAGGCCCAAATGACGAAACCCGTGATCCTGTGCATTCTCGACGGTTGGGGAATATCGGACCGCCCCGAACAAAGCGCACCCGATCAGGCCGACACCCCCAATTTCGACCGCCTGATGCGCGATTGCCCGCATGCGCGGCTGACGACATTCGGGCCGGATGTGGGCCTGCCTTCCGGGCAGATGGGCAATTCCGAGGTCGGGCATACCAATATCGGCGCGGGCCGGGTCGTGGCGATGGATCTGGGGCAGATCGATCTCGCCATCGAGGATGAAAGCTTCTTCCGGAACCGGGCGCTGACAGATTTCATCGACCGGCTGAAACAGACTGCCGGCACCGCCCATCTCATGGGGGTGATCTCGGATGGCGGGGTGCATGGCCATATCGCCCATGTCCTTGCCGCGGCGCGGGCAATCGCGGATGCAGGGGTGCCGGTGGTGATCCACGCGATCACCGATGGGCGCGACGTGCCGCCGCGCTCGGCCGGGGAATTCATCGCTGAATTGCAGGACAAGTTGCCCGAGGGCGCGCGGATCGGCACGGTGATCGGGCGTTATTTCGCCATGGACCGCGACAAGCGTTGGGACCGGGTCGAACGGGCCTTCCGCGCCATGGTTGCCGGGCAGGGCGAGGATGCGGCAAGCGCCGCCGAGGCGGTGGCAACGGCCCACGCACGGGGAGAGAGCGACGAATTCATCCAGCCCTTCGTGATCGACGGCTATAATGGCGCTTTGGATGGCGACGGGTTCTTCTGCCTCAATTTCCGTGCCGACCGGGCGCGAGAGATCCTCTCGGCGCTGGCCGATCCGGAATTCGCCGAATTCGATACCGGTGATCGGCCGGAATGGTCGGCCATGCTGGGCATGGTCGATTACAGCGACCGGCATAACGATTTCATGACCGCCGCCTATCCCAAGCAGCAGGTCGTCAATACCCTGGGGGCCTGGGTTGCCTCGAAGGGGTTGCGGCAGTTCCGGCTGGCCGAGACCGAGAAATACCCGCATGTGACCTTCTTCCTGAATGGCGGCAAGGAAGTGCCCGAGCCGGGCGAGGATCGTTTCATGCCCCAAAGCCCCAAGGTGGCGACCTATGACCTCGCCCCCGAGATGGCCGCCGAAGAGGTCAGCGACAAGCTGGTCGAGGCGATCGGGGCGGGCTACGACCTGATCGTGGTGAATTACGCCAATCCCGACATGGTCGGCCATACCGGCAGCCTCGATGCCGCCAAGCGCGCCTGCGCTGCCGTGGACAAGGGGCTGGGCCGGATGCTGAAGGCGCTGGATACGGCGGGGGGCGCGGCAGTCATCTGCGCCGATCACGGCAATTGCGAAACCATGATCGACCCTGAATCCGGCGGGCCGCATACCGCCCATACGCTCAACCCCGTGCCGGTCATCGTCTATAACGGCCCCGCTGCCGCGCAACTGCGCGACGGGCGGCTGGCCGATCTGGCCCCGACCGTGCTGGACCTGATGGGGCTGGAGCAACCCGCCGAGATGACCGGCGAAAGCCTGATCGTGACCGCATGAGCCGTTTTCCCTGCGTGATAGCCGTTTGCGGGCTGCTGGCCCTGCCTGTTTTCGGGACCGCCGCCGCGACTCCCGCCGACGAAGCCGTGGCCGAGGCCCAGGGCGCGGCGGCGCAGTTGCGTGCCGCGATGGGCAAGCTGGACGAGGCGGTGACCGCCGACGACCAGGTCGTCGCCCTGACCGAGGTGATCCGCGGCTACGAGCAGGGGCTGGGCGCGCTGCGTGCCGGCTTGCGTCAGGCCAGCGCGCGCGAGGCCGAGCTGCGGTCGCAATTCGAGGCACAGCGCAGCAGGCTGGCCCGTGTGTTGGGGGCCATGACCTCCTTGCAGCAATCGCCCGAGACGGCCCTGCTCCTGCATCCGGGCGGTGCCTTGGCGAGTGCCCAATCGGGGATGATCCTCTCGGATGTGACGCCGGGCCTGCGCGCCGAGGCAGAGCGGTTGCAGGCCGATCTGGACGAAATCGCGACGGTGCGCGATTTGCAGGCCAATGCGGCGGATATGCTGGGCAGCGGGCTTGCCTCGGTGCAGGAGGCGCGGCGGCTTCTGGCCAGTGCCGTGACCGACCGCTCGACCATGCCGGCGCGGTTCGGCGAAGCGCCCGAAGAACTGCAACAGCTCGAGGAAGCGGCACAGAGCCTCGATGAATTCGCCGTTGGCATCGACGCGCTGGAAACCGATATCGGTGCTCCGATGGAGGATTTCGAGGGCGCGCAGGGCAGCCTGAAACTGCCGGTGGTTGGCTCGATCCGGCGATCCTACAACGAGGCCGACGCGGCAGGCGTCAGCCGTCCCGGTTGGATCATCGCCGCGCCGCCCGCCGCGCTGGTGACCACCCCCTGGCCCGCGACGATTCGATATCGCGGGCCCTTGCTTGATTACGGCAATGTGATGATTGTCGAACCCGCAGAGGATTATCTTCTGATATTCGCAGGCATGTCGCAGGTCTTCGGAGAGGTCGGCGATGTGCTGGGCGCGGGCGATCCGGTGGGGCTGATGGGCGGCTCCGAGGCGCCGGAACAGGAATTCGGGGCGCAATTCGTCGCCGATGCAGCGCGTGGAGGGGATGCAGGGCAGACCGAAACCCTGTATCTGGAATTGCGCAAGGGGACGGAAACACTGGACCCGGCGGACTGGTTCGTGCTGAATCCGGTTGTCGATCCAGGACAGGACTGAGGCAGGAAAGGCCATTATGAAACATTATCTGATCGCAGGTCTGGGGGGCGTTCTTGCCGGGGCGTTGTTCACCACCCAGATTGCCGGACCCCTGGTCGCGCAAGAGGCCGACAAGAACTCGTCGATCTACGAACAGCTGGAACTGTTCGGCAATGTGTTCGAGCGGGTGCGCGCCGATTATGTCGAGGCACCGGGAGACAAGGAACTGATCGAGGCGGCGATAAACGGCATGCTGACCTCGCTCGATCCGCATAGCTCGTTCCTGTCGGCCAATGATTACGAGGATATGCAGACCCAGACCCGCGGCAGCTTCGGCGGGCTCGGGATAGAGGTCAGCCAGGAGGATGGGCTGGTCAAGGTCGTCTCGCCCATCGACGATACTCCGGCAGCCGAGGCCGGGGTGAAATCCGGCGATTTCATCACCCATGTGGATGGCGAATCACTGATGGGGCTGAACCTGGACGAGGCCGTCGACATGATGCGCGGCCCGGTTGGCAGCGAAATCACCATTACAATTCTGCGTGAGGGCGAGAACGAACCCTTCGATATCAGCATAACGCGCGACACCATCAAACTGACCGTGGTCAAGACCCGGATCGAAGGACATGCGATCGTCCTGCGTATCTCGACCTTCAACGACGAGACTTATGACACGCTGAAGGTCGAACTCGAGAAGGCCGTGGAAGAGGCGGGCGGTATCGATCAGGTGACCGGTTTCGTGCTGGACCTGCGGAACAATCCGGGCGGGCTGCTCAACCAGGCGATCAGCGTGTCCGATGCCTTCCTCGACGCCGGGGAAATCGTGTCGACCCGTGGCCGCAAGCCCGAGGAAAGCGAGCGTTGGAACGCCGAAGAGGGCGATCTGGCAGAGGATAAACCGATGGTCGTGCTGATCAATGGCGGCTCTGCCAGCGCCTCCGAGATCGTGACCGGCGCGCTCAAGGATCATCGCCGCGCCATCGTGGTGGGCGAGAAATCCTTCGGCAAGGGCTCGGTGCAGACGGTAATGCCGGTAACTTCGGATAGTGCGATCCGGCTGACCACGGCGCTTTACTACACGCCGTCGGGGCGCTCGATCCAGTCACTGGGCATCCAGCCCGACATCATCGTGGCGCAACCACAGCGTCCGATCGACGAGGGCGAGGACGAGGACGAACCCCGCACGCAGTCCAATTTCGGCCGTTCCGAGGCCGATCTGCGCGGCGCGCTGAACAACGATTCGATCAGCGAGGAAGAGCGCAAGCAGATCGAGGAAGAAGCCGCCGAGGTCGAGGCCACCGCCAAGCTGCGCGAAGAGGATTATCAGCTGGCCTATGCCGTCGATGTCCTCAAGGGCCTGGCCGCCGTCAACTTCACCGCGGGGCAGGTATCTTCCGACAGCACACCCGCCGCGACCGGCGAAGGTGCCGCGGGCCCGGACGAAGGGGCGGCCAGCGAATGACCGAGGCCCTGACGCCGGGCGGTTTGCCCTACCGGCCCTGCGCGGGCGTCGTGCTGGTGAATCCCGATGGGCTGGTCTTTGCGGGCCAGCGCATCGATTCCCAGGGGGCATGGCAGATGCCGCAGGGCGGGATCGACAAGGGCGAAACGCCCGCTCAGGCCGCCTTGCGCGAATTGACCGAGGAAACCGGAGTCAGTGCCGACCGCGTCGAGATGCTGGAGGAGGCCCCGGATTGGGTCTTCTACGATCTGCCGCCGGAATTGCTCGGCAAGGTCTGGAAGGGCAAGTTTGGCGGGCAAAAGCAGAAATGGTTCCTGCTGCGCTTTCTGGGCGATGACAGCGATATCCGCATCGATACCGATCACCCGGAATTCGACCGTTGGTGCTGGATGCAGCCGGATGATCTGATCACCCATATTGTGCCTTTCAAGCGCGATGTTTACCGGCAGGTCTTCGCGCTGTTCGGCGATCGCCTTGCTGCAGGCGGCTCGCAGGGATAGCCTGCGGTCACTGCCCATGCCGGGCCCGACCAAAGGAGCATTCTCTTGACCGACAGCCGCGATATTTCCGCCGAGGATCAGGCCCGCCACGCGCAAAAAATGTCCAAGATCAAGGCGGCCCGTGACCGGATGATGGCCGGAAAGACCGGCGAAAAGGGGCTGGTGATCGTCCATACCGGACCGGGCAAGGGCAAATCCAGTTCCGGTTTCGGCATGATCATGCGCTGTATCGGCCACGAGATGCCCTGTGCCGTTGTGCAATTCATCAAGGGCAGCCGCGACACGGGTGAGCGTCGCCTGCTCGAGACGCATTTCCCGCATCTCTGCCAGTTCCACGCGATGGGAGAGGGTTTCACTTGGGAAACGCAAGATAAACGTGGCGATATCGCCGCGGCAGAGGCCGCATGGGCCAGGGCGCAAGACCTGATCCGCGACCCCGAGATCCGCATGGTGCTGCTGGACGAGATCAATATCGCCTTCCGCTATGGCTACCTGGACCCGATGGCGGTGATCGAGTTTCTGGCCGCCGAGAAACCGCCGATGACCCATGTCGTGATGACCGGGCGCAACGCCCCGCCCGAGCTGATCGAGCTGGCCGATCTGGTCAGCGAGATCGCGGTGGTCAAGCATCCCTTCCGCGACGGCATCAAGGCGCAGCAGGGGGTAGAGTTCTGAACCGACCCCGATGGAAGGCTGCCCATGACGATACCGCCCCGATTGCCCCCTGACGCCGCGCTGTTCCTGGATTTCGACGGCTGCCTTGTCGATATCGCGCCCACCCCCGATGCGGTCGTGATCCCCGATGACCTGCCCGGCCTGCTTGACCGGATGCATCGCCGGCAGGGCGGTGCCCTCGCGCTGATTTCCGGGCGCGAGGTTGCGGATCTGCGACGCTTCCTGCCGGACTTCCCCGGCGGGATCGCGGGCAGTCACGGTGCCGAACTGGCGCTGCCCGGCCAAAAGGCCAGGGCGGTCAATGCGCAAGCGCTGGATGTCGCGGCGCTCCATGCCCGCACCCGCGATCTGGCCGCGCGTCATGACGGGCTGATGGTCGAGCCCAAGGCGCATGGCGTCGTCCTTCATTACCGCGCCGTCCCGGATCTCGCGGAATGGGCCGCCGGGGCGATGGCGGAACTGGCCGGGGATTACCCGATGCTCGCCCTTCAGCCCGCCAAGATGGCCTTCGAGTTGCGCCCCGCAGAGGCGGGCAAGGATCGCGCCCTGGCCCGATTCATGGACATGCCGGGATTCGCAGGACGCATCCCGGTCTATGCCGGCGACGACCTGACCGACGAGGCGGGCATGGCCGAGGCGCAAAGCCGTGGCGGTTTCGGCATCAAGATCGGCGAAGGGCAAAGCTGCGCCAAATACCGTCTTGAAAATCCACGGGCATTGCGAAGCTGGCTGGACAGCGCCTGCCGCTCCTGACAGGTTATAGGCCATGTCCAGATTGGTTATCGTCTCGAATCGGCTGCCTCTGGGTGACAACCCGTCAGGCGGTCTTGTCGTCGCACTCGAGGATGCGTTGCAATCCTCTGGCGGGCTATGGGTCGGCTTTTCCGGCGAACCCGTGGACGATCCCGCCGACCGGCTGGTCTTTCATTCCGGGGCTTCGTTCGAACGCGCCGCCTTCGATCTGACTGCGCGGGATTACGAGCAATATTACCTGGGCTATTCCAACTCGATCCTCTGGCCGCTTTGTCATGGGCGCTCGGACCTGATGCGGATAGAGCGGGATTTCCCCGAAGGCTATCGCCGCGTCAATGCGCAGATCGCCCGGCTGCTGGTGCCGCATCTGCGCGCGGATGACCGGATCTGGGTGCAGGATTACCACCTCTTCCCGCTGGCCGGAGAGTTGCGCAAGCTCGGGGTCGAAAACCCGATCGGGCATTTCCTGCATATCCCCTTTCCCGATTTCGCCAGTTGCTCGGCCATGCCGAACCCGGACGAGCTGTTCGAATGGCTGTCCCATTACGATCTGCTCGGCTTCCAGGCCCATCGCGACCTGTCGAATTTCGAGGATGCCGCCAGCGATCTGTCCGAGATCGAGCCTCTGGGCGACAATCATTACCGCCTGCTCGGGCGCGTGCTGCGCGCGGGCGTGTTTCCGATCGGCATCGACACCGCCAGTTTCATCGAAGAGGCCCGCCATTCCCCGGCAGAGGATCGCATGCGCAGCCTGACCGGGGCCGAGATGATGATCGGCGTGGACCGGCTGGATTATTCCAAGGGCATTCCGAACCGCTTTCGCGCCTTCCAGACGCTTCTGGAATACAATCACGACCTGCACGAAAAGATCGCCTTCCTGCAGATCGCCCCGCCGACCCGCGAGGCGGTCGAGGCTTATCGCGACATCCGCGAAGAGACCGAGCATCTGGCGGGCCGGATCAACGGCCAATTCGCGACGGTGAACTGGACGCCGATCCGTTTCATCCACCGGGCCATGCCGCGCGCGGTGCTCGCCGGGCTGTATCGGCAGGCGCGGATCGGGCTGGTGACGCCGCTAGCCGATGGCATGAACCTGGTGGCCAAGGAATATGTGGCGGCGCAGGACGTGTCCGATCCCGGCGTGCTGATCCTGTCGCGTTTCGCAGGCGCGGCCGAGGCGATGGAAGAGGCGCTGATCATCAACCCCCATGACACATGGGAACTTGCCGAGGCGATGGCGCAGGCGATCCGCATGCCCGCCGATGAACGCCGCCGCCGCCATTCCGCGCTGTTGCAAGGCGTGATCGAGAACGATGTCTCCTGGTGGTCCTCCAGCTATCTCGACACCCTCGGCTGAAGCATTGCGGTTGAAATGCGCTGCCCCGGTGATCGGGCAATTGCGCCGCGTGATGTGATTGCGATACTGTCCAGGCATGTCATCGAAAGCCCCCCGATTCATCCATCTTCGCACCCATTCCGAGCACTCCCTGCTGGAAGGCGCAATTCCCGTGGGCAAGCTGCCTGCGCTCGCCGCCGATGCCGGGATGCCCGCCGTGGCGCTGACCGATACCGACAACATGTTCGCGGCGCTGGAATTCAGCGTGAAGGCGATGGAGAAGGGGGTGCAGCCGATCATCGGCTGCCAGATCACCCTTCAGGCGGATGAGACTGGCCCGGTCGTTCTGCTGGCGCAGAACCGGGCGGGCTGGCTCAACCTGATGTCGCTTTCGACCTGCCTTTACCTGCGCGAAGGCAACGCGCCTGCGCATGTCACCCTGGACGAGCTTTGCGAACGGGCCGAGGGGCTGATCTGCCTGACCGGCGGCGCGACCGGGCCAATGGGCCGGATGATCGCGCAGGGCCATGCCGCGCAGGCCTCCGCCCTGGCGGATCGGCTGGCGGCGGCGTTTCCGACCCGCCTTTATATCGAGTTGCAACGCCATCCGGGCGAAAATGGCAAGCCGATGGAGGCCGAGGCAGCGTCCGAGGCAGGGTTGATCGCGCTGGCCTATGACAAGGACCTGCCGCTGGTCGCCACCAATGACGTCTATTTCCCTCGGCCCGAAATCTTCGAGGCGCATGACGCGCTGATCTGTATCGCCGAGAAAGCCTATGTCGATCAGGCGCAGCCGCGCCGCCGCCTGACCCCGCAGCATTATTTCAAATCGCCCGAGGAAATGGCGGTGCTTTTCGCCGACCTGCCCGAAGCGCTTGAGAACACGGTCGAGATCGCCCGCCGCTGCGCCTTTGCCGTCAGCCGTCACAAGCCGATCCTGCCGCGCTTCGCCGATGACGAGGTCGAGGAATTGCGCCGTCAGTCCCGCGAGGGGCTGGAAGAGCGGCTGAAGGTGATCCCCCATGCCGTTCCGGTCGAGCAATATCACGAGCGGCTGGAATTCGAACTGGGTATCATCGAGCAGATGGGCTTTCCCGGCTATTTCCTGATCGTGGCCGATTTCATCAAATGGGCCAAGGATCACGAGATCCCGGTGGGGCCGGGACGGGGCTCGGGCGCGGGCTCTCTGGTTGCTTATGCGCTGACGATTACCGATTTGGATCCATTGCGTTACAACCTGTTGTTCGAGCGGTTTCTAAACCCAGAACGGGTCTCGATGCCGGATTTTGACATCGATTTCTGCATGGATCGCCGCGAAGAGGTGATCCAGTATGTGCAGGGCAAATATGGCCGCGAAAAGGTCGGCCAGATCATCACCTTCGGCGCGCTTCTGTCCAAGGCGGCGGTGCGCGATGTGGGCCGGGTGCTGCAAATGCCCTATGGGCAGGTGGACCGGCTGTCCAAGCTGATCCCGGTCGAAGGCGTCAAGCCCGTCTCGATCACCAAGGCCCGCGCCGAGGAACCGCGCCTGCGCGAAGCCGCGCGCGAAGAGGTGGTCGGGCGGCTGCTGGATTATGCCGAGAAGCTGGAGGGGCTTTACCGCAACGCCTCGACTCATGCCGCCGGGGTAGTGATCGGCGACCGGCCTTTGGATCAGCTGGTGCCGCTTTACCGCGACCCGTCCTCGGACATGCCCGCGACCCAGTTCAACATGAAATGGGTGGAACAGGCCGGGCTGGTGAAATTCGACTTCCTCGGGCTCAAGACGCTGACCGTGATCCAGAACGCCGTGGACCTGATCCGGGGTGGCGGGCGGCATCTGCATATCGGGGCCGACGGGCAAGAGCTGTATGAACCGCCCGAGGGCGCGGTGGACCAGATCAACCTGATCCCGCTGGACGACAAGCCGACCTACGACCTCTTTGCCAGCGCCCGCACGGTGGCGGTGTTCCAGGTCGAAAGCTCGGGCATGATGGATGCGCTGCGGCGGATGGGGCCAACCTGTATCGAGGATATCGTGGCGCTGGTGGCGCTGTATCGTCCCGGCCCGATGGAAAACATCCCGACCTATTGCGAGGTCAAGAACGGCGTCCGCGACCTGACATCGATCCATCCCCTGATCGACCATATCCTTGAAGAAACCCAGGGCATCATCGTCTACCAGGAACAGGTGATGCAGATCGCGCAGGTCATGGCGGGCTATTCGCTTGGCGGCGCGGATTTGCTGCGCCGGGCGATGGGCAAGAAGATCGCCGCCGAGATGGCCAAGGAACGCCCGAAATTCATCAAGGGCTCGGTGG
Organism: Paracoccus saliphilus; assembly: GCF_028553805.1. Lineage (NCBI taxonomy): Bacteria > Pseudomonadati > Pseudomonadota > Alphaproteobacteria > Rhodobacterales > Paracoccaceae > Paracoccus > Paracoccus saliphilus. The sequence continues at coordinate 1,445,197 of NZ_CP067140.1, forward strand.
CCAATGGCGTGGAAGAGAAAAAGGCGGGCGAAGTCTTTGACCTGCTGGAGAAATTTGCCAATTACGGCTTTAACAAGTCGCATGCTGCCGCCTATGCCGTGGTCAGCTATCAGACCGCATGGCTGAAGGCCAATCACCCGGTCGAATTCATGGCGGCGGTGATGAATTGCGATCTTCACCTGACCGACAAGCTGGCGGTCTACAAGCGCGAATGCGACCGGATGGGGATCGAGATCGTGCCGCCCTGCGTGAACCGCTCGGCGCCGCTCTTCACCGTGAAGGAAGGGCGCATTCACTATGCCTTGGGCGCGCTGAAAGGCGTCGGTGTCGAGGCGATGCGCCTGATCGAGACGGCGCGCGGCGAGACGGGTTTTGCCGATCTCCATGATTTCGCCCGCCGCGTCGATATGCGCCGGGTCGGCAAGCGCTCGCTGGAAATGCTGGCGCGGGCAGGGGCGTTCGACCTGCTGGACGACAACCGGGCGCGGGTGCTGAAATCGCTGGATTCTCTGGTGGCATGGTCCACGGCGGTGCAAGAGCAGGCGGTATCCTCGCAATCCTCGCTTTTCGGCGGGGGCGAGGATCTGCCGCCGCCACGGGCCACCGTCGCGCAGGTCTGGCTGCCCGCCGAGAAACTGGGCGAAGAGCATCGCGCCGTTGGCTTCTACCTGTCCGGCCACCCGCTGGACGATTACCTGCCCGCGCTGCGCCGCAAGAAGGTGCAGACCCTCGCCGAGATCACCGCCGAGGCCGAGGGCGGACCGCTGGTCACCCAGATCGCCGGCACGGTATCTGCGCGGCAGGAACGGAAATCGGCGAAGGGCACGCAATATGCCTTTGTCAGCCTGTCCGATCCGACCGGGCTATACGAGGTCACGGTCTTCTCGGACCTGCTGAACGCCGCCCGCGACCGGCTGGAACCGGGCGAGAATGTCGTGCTGCAGGTCAAGGTCGAACCTTCAGGCGACCAGGTGAAGATGCTGGCCAATTCCGTCACCGGGCTGGAGGATGCGGTCGCGGATGCCGGGGCCGGATCGCTGGCGGTCGAGATGCAGGGCGCCGACACCGTGCCGCGGCTGGCCGAAGTGCTGGGTCGGATCAAAAACGAGATCACGGTCTCCCCGCGCAGCCGTGGCCCGGTGCTGCTGCGCATCCGCGAAGGCGATGAGATGATCGAGATCGAGGTCGCCAATGACGCGCCGCTGACCACGCCCGCGCGACAGGCTCTGCGGGCAGTGCCCGGCGTGCTGGAAGTGGTCGAGCGATAGGGGCGGAGAAGATAGCGGGAAGACCGGGGCGGCGGTGATTGCGTCCCGCGATGGCAGGGGGCCAGCCCCCGGACCCCCGGGATATTTGTATGAAGAAGAAGCGGCGAAGATTCGTTCGTCGCCCGTGAGGTGTGGAATTATTCCCTCAGGTCGCGTTCGGTGCCCTCGTCCTCGCTATCCTTGTCCAGCAGGCTGCGCTCGGCCGAATCGCCATAGGTGGCCCAGTTGCGATCCTCTCCGCAATCGGGAAGCTCGTCGGCGCGCCAGCTCAGATGCATATGCGCCTTGGCGATCATCAGCCCGGTGATCGGGGCGGTCATGAATAGGAACAGGGTGATCAGCAATTCGTGCCAGCTGGCATGTTCCCCGAAAAAGCCGAACCAGGCGACCGAGGCGATCAGCACGCTGCCGACGCCGAGCGTGGCGGCCTTGGTGGGGGCGTGCAACCGGGTCATCTGGTCGGGCAGTTTGACCAGCCCGTAAGAGCCGACAAGTCCGAAGACGCCGCCGATGACCAGAAGGACCGAGATGAGGATTTCCGCGAACATGGTCATTTCCCTTCCCTCACTCGATCACGTCGCCGCGCAGGATGAATTTCGCATAGGCCACCGTCGAGACGAAGCCGACCATGGCCAGAAGCAGCATGATCTCGAAATACATCGTGGTGTCGTGAAGGATGCCGAACAGGGCGATCAGCGCGATCATGTTGACGGTCATCGTGTCCAGCGCCAGCACGCGGTCGCTGACACCGGGGGCGAAGACCACCCGGTAGAGGCAGAACAACAGGCCCAGCCCGAAGCAGATGAAGGCGAAATACAATGCATATTCGATCATTCGAAAATCTCCGTCAGCCGGGCCTCGTAGCGGGACTTGATCTCCTCGATCACCGATTCCGGGTCGGGGGCGTGCAGGCAATGGACCAGCAGCGCGTGACCGTCCTGCGAGAGATCGGCGCTGACCGTGCCCGGTGTCAGGGTGATCGTGCTGGCCAGAACCGTGATCGCCTCGGGCGAGCGCAGGTCGAGCGGGATGGTGATCCAGGCCGGTTGCAGCTTGCGGTTCGGCTTGAACAGCACGATCATCGCGACCTGGACATTGGCCATGATGATGTCCCAGATCACCAGGCCGATATAGGCGAGGATCTTGCCCGGATTGCGCAGCCTTGCGCGGTCGGGCCAATAGGGTTCGGTCAGGGCCGGGATGGCGACGCTGATGATGACCGCGAAGACCAGCGAGCCCCAGGCAAAGCGGTTCACCAGCAGCATCCAGATCAGCACCAGCAGCGCCGAGAGATACGGGTGAGGGAAGATGCGGCGGATCATCGCGTGCCCTCCTGGTTCTGCAGCACGGATTCGTAATAGAGCGCAGGCTGCGTCAGCTGATCGGCGGTTTCTTGCAGGTAACCGGTAATCGGCCCGGCAAAGATTGTCAGCGCCACGCTGCCGGCCAGCAGGCCACCGGTGGCGAGATATGCTAGCCAGGGCGCGGCGGAATCGTCGACATCCTGGATCGGCTCGTCGGTTTCCAGCTTGGTCGGGATCGGGCCGGGCGCGGGCCGCTCGCCCTCATCCGTGTCGTTGCCCGGTTCGGTATCCAGCTCATGCGATTTCCAGAACAGGATCGAGCCGGCGCGGCCGAAACCGACCAGCGAGATCAGCGAGGTGACCAGGATCGTGGCCCAGATGCCCGCCATCCAGGGATCGTCGCGCGTGGCGTCGAGGATCATCAGCTTGCCCAGGAAGCCCGAGAGCGGCGGCAGGCCCACGACGGCGATGGCGGTCGCGAAGAACAGCGCCGAGACGAGGCCGGTATGGCGGATCGCCGGGCGCAGCCGCAACCAGAAATCGCCTCCGCGCCGGGCGGCGATCATGTCCACGACCAGGAACAGCGCCGCCGCGGCCAGGGTCGAATGCAGCATGTAATACAGCCCCGCCGTCAGCCCCTGCGCGTCGAAACGCGCCACCGAGATGATCAGCATCCCGATCGAGGCGATGGCCGCATAGGCCGCAAGCCGCGTCAGGCTGCGCGTGCCCAATACGCCGATCTGTCCCAATGTCAGGGTGACCAGCGCGGCGGGCAACAGCAGGTCGGTGGCGATGGTCTCGACGATGGTGTCGCTTGGAAAGACCAGCGTGAAGAAACGGATGATCGCGTAGACCCCGACCTTGGACATGATCGCGAACAGCGCCGCGACCGGTCCCGGCGCGTTGGCATAGGTCGAGGGCAGCCAGAAATGCAGCGGCACCAGCGCCGCCTTGATGGCGAAGACCAGCATCAAGAGCACCGCGCCGGTGCGCAGGACCGCGGTATCCTCGGGCGGCATCATCGCCACGCGCTCGGCCATGTCGGCCATGTTCAGCGTGCCGGTCACCGAGTAAAGCGTGCCGAGCGCCGCCAGGAACAGCGCCGATCCGGCGAGGTTGTAGCTGATATATTGCACCCCGGCCCGCAGCCGCATCGGGCCGCCGCCATGGATCATCAGCCCGTAGCTGGCGATCAGCAGCACCTCGAAGAACACGAACAGGTTGAAGGCGTCGCCGGTCAGGAAGGCGCCGTTCACGCCCATCAGCTGGAACAGCCAGAGCGAGTGGAAATGCCAGCCCTTGCGGTCCCAACCCGAGCCGATGCCGTAAAGCTGCACGATCACCGCAAGGATCGCGGTCAGGATCAGCATCAGCGCTGCCAGCCGGTCCAGCATCAGCACGATGCCGAAGGGGGCGGACCAGTTGCCGAGGCGATAGACGAAGATCTCTCCGCCCGCCGCCATGACGTTCAGCTTGATGGCGACGACGAGGGTCAGCAGGCTGCCGATGACGCCGAAGACCCGTTGCTGCAGCAGGTCATGCCGCATCCACAGGATCATCAGCGGGCCGAGAATGGCGGGGACGAGAACCGGAGCGATCAGCCAATGGGTCATGCTTTTTCGTCCTCGGCTTCGCTCTGGTCGTCGATGGTCTTCAGCGGCGGCATCACCCGGTCGTCCTCGGGCATGTTGATCCGGTCGTCACCGCTTTCGATGAAAGCACCGAGCGCCATCATCACCACCACGGCGGTCATTCCGAAAGAGATCACGATGGCGGTCAGCACCAGCGCCTGCGGCAGCGGGTCGGTATAGACCGCGCTCTCGTCATATTTTTGCAGGATCGGCGGCAGGTTCACCACCAGTCGCCCGGTCACGAACAGGAACGCGTTGATCGCATAGGTCAGCATGGTCATGCCAAGCACCACCGCGAAGGTCCGCAGCCGCAGGATCAGGTAGATCCCGGCAGCCGTGCATGCGCCGATGGCAGTCGCGACGAGAAGCTCCATCACAGGGCTCCTTTCGGTTCTTCTTGTTCTTCGCTCAAATCGATATCCATCGGCTTCTCGTTCACCGTCTCCCCGGCCCGCCGGGCGATCCGGCTGAGCGAGTTGAGCGCGAGCATCACCGCGCCGACGACGCAGAGGAACACGCCGAGATCGAAGCCCATCGCCGTCGCCAGCTCGAACTCCTCGAGGAAGGGCAACTTGAAATAGCCATAGGCCGAGGTCAGGAACGGTTTGCCGTTGAACCATGCGCCGATCCCGGTAACGCCCGCCGCCACCACGCCCGCGCCGATCAGCGCGTGATAGGGGATGGTCTGGCGGTCCTGCGCCCAGGCATAGCCCGAGGCCATGTATTGCATCAGCAGCGCGACCGCGACGACAAGACCGGCGATGAAGCCGCCGCCCGGCTGGTTATGGCCGCGCAGGAAGATGAACAGGCCGACCACCAGCGTGATGGGCAGGATCACCCGTGTCGCGATCACCAGCATCAGCGGATGACGGTCCCCCGCGCGGCGCTGGTCATAGACCCAGTTGCGCAGCCGGGCCGAGGATTTGCCCTGCAGCAAGGTCTGTGTCAGCGCGAAGATCGCCAGCGCGGCGATGCCCAGAACGGTGATCTCGCCAAAGGTGTCATAGCCGCGGAAATCCACCAGGATGACGTTCACGACATTGGTGCCGCCGCCCATTTTGTAGCTGTTATCAAGCATGTAGCCCGAAATGCTGTCAAAGGCGAAATCGCGCCGCAGGATTGCATAGGTCAGCCCGCCAAAGCCGACCCCCGCCAGGGTGGCGATGAAGGCGTCCCAGCCCCGGATCGTGGCGCTGGTCTCGACCAATGTCCGTTTGGGCAGGAAATTAAGCGCCAGAAGCAGCAGGATCACGGTGACGATCTCGACCGAGATCTGCGTCAGCGCGAGGTCGGGGGCCGAGAAATAGGCGAAGAAGATCGAGGTGATCAACCCGACGATGGCCACGAGCACCAGCGCCAGCAGGCGGATCCGGTGAACAAAGACCATGCAGCCGGTTGCCACGATCAGCAGCAGCCAGCCGATGAAGGGCACCGGCTCTATCGGCAGCATCGGCCGCGTGATCGGACCGGCGGAACCCGTGACCCATGCGAAACCGCCCGCGAAAAGCGAGGCGAGCGTGAAGAAGGCCAGCGCCCGCGGCATCGAGCCATTGGTCATGGCATCGGTGACCGCCCGTCCGGCCTTGACGGCGGCGAGCACCAGCGTATCGAAGATCTCCTTCGCCTCGGGGCGCGGGGCGGCCTCCCATGCGGCGAGCAGGGGCTTGTGCAGCTTCAGCAGCACTACCCCGCCCGCGATGGCGATCATCGACATGATCAGGGCGGCATTAATCCCGTGCCAATGCGCGATATGCGCATGCGCCTCGTGCCCGGTGACCGCGCTGGCCGAGATATCGACCAGCCAGCCCGCCATGACATTCGGGAACAGCCCGATCAGGATCACCAGCACCGTCAGCAGGGCAGGGCCTGCCCACATGCCGAAGCCCGGATCATGCGGGTGATGCGGATAATCGTGCCGCTCGGGCCCGGTGAAGACGTGAAAGATGAAGCGCAGCGAATAGCCGACCGAGAACACCGCCGCGACGGTCGCCACCACCATGAAGAATTGCCGCGCCAGTTCCAGGTGGCTGGCCTCGTAAAGCATCATCTCCTTGGACAGGAAGCCGTTGAGCGGCGGGATACCTGCCATGGACAGCGCCGCGATGGTGCCGATGGCGAAGCTGATCGGCATCAGCTTGCGCAGCCCGCCAAGCCTGGCGATGGAGCGCGTGCCCGCCTCGTGATCGATGATCCCGGCGGTCATGAACAGGGCGGCCTTGAAGGTGGCGTGGTTGATGATGTGGAAGACGGCGGCGATGGCGGCCTCTTCGGTGCCGAAGCCGAGCAGCATGGTAATCAGCCCCAGGTGACTGACCGTCGAGAATGCCAGCAGCGCCTTGAGGTCGTCCTTGAACAGCGCGATGGCCGCGCCGAGCAGCATGGTGATCAGCCCGGTCGTGGCGACGATCCAGAACCATTCCGGCGTCCCCGACAGCACCGGCCAGAGCCTCGCCATCAGGAACAGCCCCGCCTTCACCATGGTCGCGCTATGCAGATAGGCGCTGACCGGGGTGGGGGCGGCCATGGCATGCGGCAGCCAGAAATGGAACGGGAACTGCGCCGATTTCGTGAAGGCGCCGATCAGGATCAGGATCAGCGCGGTGGTGTAATGCGGGCTGGCCTGGATCGCGTCCTTCGCCTGCAGGATATCGCTGATGTCATAGCTGCCCGCGATCTGCCCGAGGATCATCATCCCCGCGATCATCGCCAGCCCGCCCATGCCGGTCACGGCCAGCGCCATGCGTGCGCCCTGCCGCCCGGCGGGCAGATGCCGCCAATAGCCGATCAGCAAAAAGGACGAGAGCGAGGTCAGCTCCCAGAAAATCAGCAGAAGCAGGATGTTGTCCGACAGCACGATGCCCATCATCGCGCCCTGGAACAGCATCAGGTAGGTGTAGAACTTGCCCACCGGATCCTGCCGCGACAGGTAGAAGCGCGCATAGGTGATGATCAACAGCCCGATCCCCAGGATCAGCGTGCCGAACAGGATCGCCAGCCCGTCGATGCGGAAATTCGCGTTGAGCTGGATCAGCGGCAACCACTCGAATCGGGCGGTGATTACCTCGCCGCGCATCACGGCGGGAACATGCAGCAGCAGCCCCAGAAGCGCCACGAATGTCGCGGTTCCGCAGGCCGTGGCCGCGACGGAGCGGCCAGAGCGGACAAGCAGACCGGGCAGCAATGCCCCGATGAATGGCAGCAGGGCGATGAGGGCTGGCGACATGTTTCCCCGTTCCTGTTGGACGTCTACGCGTTCTTTTTTCCTTTGTCTTTCCAATTGGGGCGGGGGAGTCAAGCAAATGCCCCGGAAATCGGTAACTGCCCCTAGCCGATGTTCTTGTTTCGTGCTAGTTCTTGAAAAAACAAAGGGGCAGCCATGCGTGTTCTGGGCATCGATCCTGGATTGAGGAATATGGGCTGGGGGGTGATCTCGGTCGACGGGCCACGGCTGCGGCATGTGGCCAACGGCGTGATCCAAACGACAGCCGATGGCAGCGCGCAGGATCTGGGCGCGCGCCTCTCGGTGCTGTTCCGCGGGCTGACCGAAGTGATCGCGGAGTATCGCCCCGATGCCGCCGCGGTCGAGCAGACCTTTGTGAACAAGGACGCTGCAGGCACGCTGAAACTGGGTCAGGCGCGCGGGATCGCCTTGCTGGCCCCGGCAGAGGCGGGTATCGCCGTGGGTGAATACGCGCCCAACGCGGTCAAGAAAACCGTGGTCGGCGTCGGGCATGCCGGGAAGGAGCAGGTGCAGCACATGGTTCGGGTTCAATTGCCGGGGGTCCAGTTCAACGGACCGGATTCCGCCGATGCGCTGGCGATCGCGATTTGCCACGCGCATCACCTGCAGGGCCGGACATTGAGGGTCGCGGGCCTGCGACAAGGTGTCGCATGATCGGGCGCATCGCCGGGGTGATCCTGCATCGTGCCGCCGATCACGTGCTGATCGACGTGCGGGGAATCGGCTATATCGTCCATGTCAGCGAACGCACCTCGATGAACCTGCCCCCGGTCGGGCAGGCCGTCGCGCTCTATACCGAATTGCTTGTGCGCGAGGATTTGCTGCAGCTTTTCGGCTTTTCGACGCTGCTGGAAAAGGAATGGCACCGGCTGCTGACCTCGGTCCAGGGTGTGGGCGCGAAAGTGTCGCTGGCCCTGCTTGGCACGCTCGGGGCCGAGGGGCTGTCGCGGGCCATCGCCCTGGGCGACTGGTCGGCGGTGCGCAAGGCGCCGGGGGTCGGGCCGAAGCTGGCGCAGCGCATCGTGCTGGAACTGAAGGACAAGGCCCCGGCGATCATGGCGCTTGGCGGCGACCTGACCGTCGATGCCGGAGGGGTTGCGGGCGCGCCGGGCATCGAACCCGGCACGCCCGCCGCCGATGCCCCGGCCCCCGTGGCCGGTGCCCCGGCGCAACCCGACCCGGCCGGCGGGGGAACGGCAAAGGCCGCGGCCGAGGCATTGTCGGCGCTGACCAATCTTGGCTATGGCCATTCCGAGGCCGCCTCTGCCGTGGCCGAGACGCAGGCGCGTGAAACCGGGGCCGATACATCCACATTGATCCGCGCGGCGCTCAAATCGCTCGCGCCGAAGGGATAGCATGAGCGAGCCCGATCCCACCCTGCGTCCCGAACCGCTGGAGGGCGAGACCGAGGACCGGGCCCTGCGCCCGCAGGCGCTTGGCGATTTCGTAGGCCAGGCCGAGGCGCGCGCCAATCTGCGCGTCTTCATCGAAAGCGCGAAGATGCGCGGGAAGGCGATGGACCACACGCTGTTCTTCGGCCCTCCGGGCCTTGGCAAGACCACGCTCGCCCAGATCATGGCGCGCGAACTGGGGGTGAATTTCCGCATGACCTCGGGGCCGGTGCTGGCGCGGGCTGGCGATCTGGCGGCGATCCTGACCAATCTCGAGGCCCGCGACGTGCTGTTCATCGACGAGATCCACCGCATGAACCCGGCCGTGGAAGAGGTGCTTTACCCGGCGATGGAGGATTTCGAGCTGGACCTGGTGATCGGCGAGGGCCCGGCGGCGCGGACCGTGCGGATCGAGCTGCAGCCCTTCACCCTTGTCGGGGCGACGACGCGGTTGGGCCTGCTGACCACGCCGCTCAGGGATCGTTTCGGCATCCCGACCCGGCTGCAATTCTACGAGGTCGAGGAACTCGACCATATCGTCCAGCGCGGCGCCCGGTTGCTGGGGATCGAGGTCGAACAGGAGGGCACGCTTGAAATCGCCCGCCGCTCGCGTGGCACGCCGCGCATCGCGGGGCGGCTGCTGCGCCGGGTGGTGGATTTCGCGCTGGTCGAGGGCGATGGCCGCCTGACCCGCGCCATTGCCGATTCCGCCCTGACCCGGTTGGGCGTGGACGATATCGGGCTGGACGGGGCCGACCGCCGCTACCTGAAGCTGATGGCCGAACATTATGGCGGCGGCCCGGTCGGGGTCGAGACCCTGTCGGCGGCGCTGTCGGAAAGCCGCGATGCGATCGAGGAGGTGATCGAGCCCTTCCTGTTGCAGCAAGGGCTGATCGCGCGGACGCCTCGTGGCCGTCAATTGGCCCCTCGTGCCTGGCGGCATATGGGGCTGGCGGCGCCGGTCGCCCCCGGACAGGAAGACCTGTTCGAGGGATAGGCGCCGGGTGGGGCTCTGCCCCGCCCGTCCCTTGCGGGCCGGGCCCCCCGGGATATTTTTCGTGAAGAAGAAGCCGGGAAATCCGGCGAGCGGTTACGGTGTCAGCCCTTCGGGGTCGGGCAGGCCGTTCGCGCGGGCGGTGGCGGTCAGGGTATTGGCCAGCAGGCAGGCGATGGTCATCGGGCCGACACCGCCGGGGACCGGGGTGATGGCGCCCGCGACCTGCGCGGCCTCGGCGAAATCGACATCGCCCACAAGCCCGTCATCGGTGCGGTTGATGCCGACATCGATCACCGTCGCGCCGGGCTTGATCCAGTCGCCCTTGACGAAATGCGCCCGGCCGACGGCGGCGATGACGATATCGGCGGTTCGGCACAGTTCGGGCAGGTTTTGCGTGCGCGAATGGGCGATGGTGACCGTGGCGCTGTCGCGCAGCAACAGCTGGGCCATCGGCTTGCCGACGATATTGCTGCGCCCGATGACAAGGGCGTTCTTGCCCGACAGGCTGCCCAACCGGTCGCGCAACAGCATCAGGCTGCCAAGCGGCGTGCAGGGCACCATTGCCTTCTGCCCGGTGGCCAGCCGTCCGACATTCAGGATATGGAAGCCGTCGACATCCTTTTCCGGCCGGATCGCGTTGGTCACCCTGGCCTCGTCCATATGATCGGGCAGGGGAAGCTGCACGAGGATGCCGTTCACCGCCGGATCCTCGTTCAACTGCTCGACCAGCGCCAGCAGCTCGGCCTCGGGCGTCTCAGCGGGCAGGCGATGCTCGAAGGAGTTCATGCCCGTCTCGCGGGTCTGCTTGCCCTTCGAGCGCACATAGACCTGGCTGGCCGGATCCTCACCCACCAGAACCACGGCGAGGCCCGGCGTGATGCCGCGTTCCTTCATGGCGGCGGTATGTTCGGCGATGCGCTCGCGCAACCCGGCTGCAAAGGCTTTCCCGTCGATCGGAGTGGCTGTCATTCGTGGTCTCCCTTCAGATGGCGGTTTTCCTGCGCGATGGCGGCCTCGACCAGCTGGCGCCAGATCGTGCCGATCAGCTCGGGGTCGAGGCCCTTTGCCGTGGCGTGACGGCGCGCATTCGCGACGACCTCCTCGACCCGCCAATCGATGCGCGCGGGCAGGGCGCGGTCCTTCTTGATCTGCGCGGCCCGGTCGATCAGTGCCCGGCGCCGGGCCAGTAACGCGATCAGCTCGGCATCCAGCGCGTCGATTTCGGCGCGCAGGGCGGGCATGTCCGGAATATCGTCTATCTCACTCATGCTGACCGGGACATGCACCGGGACGGGGCCGGTTGCAAGCGATGCCTTGGTCGCAGCTTTGCTGTTTCGTGGCGCCGCGATCGGGGATAGCATCCGGGTTATGCGCAGAAGATCGAAAGGAGATCGCGATGCCGACGAAGAATGTTGCCTACCGGACCAGTGCCACTGCGACCGGAGGCGGACGTGACGGAAAATCCAAGGTGGATGACGGCAGTTTCACCGCCGATCTGACCGTTCCCAAGGAATTGGGCGGGCCGGGTGGCGACGGGCTCAACCCCGAGAAACTGTTCGCGACCGGTTACGCGGCCTGTTTCATGGGGGCGATGCGCCATTATGCGGCATCCAAGAAGATCGCGGTGCCGGATGACGCAAGCGTGCAGGTCAGCGTGGGGATCGGTCCGCGCGAAGACACCGGTTTCGGTCTGGATGTCGAGATCAGCGTCAGCCTGCCGGGTGTCGATCGCGAGACCGCCGAGGACCTGGTCGCGGGCGGCCACGTGGTCTGCCCCTATTCCGACGCGACCCGTGGATCGCTGAATATCACCCCGAAACTGGCCTGATCCACATCATGCTGAAATGAAAGACCCCGGTCCTTATGGGCCGGGGTCTTGTCTTGAGCCTATGCCGGGGCCGGATCGCCGCCCGGAGCGGGCTTGCCAGCCTTGGGCACCGAGGCCACCGAGGGGATCAGGCTGCCCGGCGCGTCATCGTCATCGTCCTCCAGATGTTCGCCCCGGGTGATCTTGCGGATTTCCTCGCCGGTCAGGGTCTCGTATTCCAGAAGGCCCTGGGCAAGACGCTCGAATTCCTCTTCCTTTTCAAGCAGGATGCTGCGGGCGTGCTGATAGCCCTCTTCGATCAGGTCATGGACCTCCTGCTCGATCAGCTCCTTGGTCGAGGCAGAGATCGAGAAACCGCCGGTGCTGCCGTTATAACCCTCGGCCGCCTCGGCATAGTCGATATTGCCGACCTTATCCGACATGCCCCACCGCATCACCATGGCGCGGGCAAGCTGGCTGGCCTGCTGGATATCGCCGGCCGGGCCGTTGGACACGCCATCCTCACCGTATTTGATGATCTCGGCGGCCTTGCCGGCCATGGTCATGGCCAGCTTCTGCTTGACCTCGTCCTTGTGGAAATTCAGCCGGTCCATCTCGGGCAGGCTGACGACCATGCCGAGCGCGCCGCCGCGCGGGATGATGGTGGCCTTGTAGACCGGGTCGCATTTCGGCAGCGACAGGCCGACAATGGCGTGACCGGCCTCGTGATAGGCGGTCTTTTCCTTCTGCTCGGGCGTCAGCACCATGCTGCGGCGTTCGACCCCCAGCATGACCTTGTCCTTGGCATTCTCGAAATCGACCATGGCGACGAAACGCCGCCCGATCCGCGCCGCCATCAGCGCGGCCTCGTTCACGAGGTTCATCAGGTCCGCGCCCGAGAAGCCCGGCGTGCCGCGTGCGATCAGGCGCAGATCGACATCGGGACCGACCGGCACCTTGCGGGAATGCACGGCCAGGATCTTCTCGCGGCCCTTGATATCGGGATTGGGGACATGGATCTGCCGGTCGAAACGGCCCGGGCGCAGCAGCGCGGGGTCCAGCACGTCCTTGCGGTTGGTCGCGGCGATGACGATGATGCCCTCATTGGCCTCGAACCCGTCCATCTCGACCAGAAGCTGGTTCAGCGTCTGCTCGCGCTCGTCATTGCCGCCGCCGATGCCGACACCGCGCGAACGGCCCACCGCGTCGATCTCGTCGATGAAGACGATGCAGGGGGCGGATTTCTTGGCCTGTTCGAACATGTCGCGAACCCGAGACGCGCCGACGCCCACGAACATCTCGACGAAATCCGAGCCCGAGATGGTAAAGAACGGCACCCCGGCCTCGCCGGCGATTGCGCGCGCCAGCAGGGTCTTACCGGTGCCCGGAGGGCCGACCAGCAGCCCGCCCTTGGGGATCTTGCCGCCGAGACGGCTGAATTTCTGCGGATTGCGCAGGAATTCGACGATCTCCTCCAGCTCTTCCTTGGCCTCGTCGATGCCGGCCACATCGTCGAATGTCACCCGGCCATGCTTTTCGGTCAGCAGTTTCGCGCGGCTTTTGCCAAAGCCCATCGCGCCGCCTTTTCCACCGCCCTGCATCCGGTTCATGAAGAAAATCCACACGCCGATCAGCAGGATGAAGGGCAGCCAGACCCCCAACAGGGACATGAAGCCCGATTGCTGCTGCTTGACCACCTGCACCTCGATGCCCTTGTCGATCAGCTTGTCGGCGATTTCCTCGCCGACCGGGCGGACCGAGGTATAGCTTTGCCCATCGGTGCCGGTGATCGTCAGCTCTTCGCCGTCGATGGTGACGGCGGTGACCTGGTCCTTGTCGACACGTTCGATGAAGTTGGAATAGCTGATCTGCCGGCTGTTCATGTTCGATGAGCCATCGCTGAACAGATTGAACAGCGCCAGAATCATCAGGAACAGAACCACCCAGAAGGCGAGATTACGTGCGTTGCCCAAAACGGGTCCTCCGGCAAGATACGGTTTGAGATGAAAATAGGGATTATCGCCGCAGGTTCAATGCGCCATCAGCAAGCCGAGCAAATCATTCTTGTCCCGGAGAGGCAAAATTTGGTGAGTTTTTTCCCCATTCGCAAGTGGTGCGGCCACCAGTTCACCGCCGTTCCAGATCGCCGGACTGGCGGCGGCCTCGTCCCGCGTCAGGCCGGTGGCGCGCCAATCCGTCCCTGACAGGGGCGAATATCCCAGGGCCGCGACATGTTCTTGCGGTTGCAATCCGATGATTCTCCAGCGGTTATCCCAGGTGGGGCCGCGGCTGGTCCCGGCGCGCAGCGCGGCGGCGGGTTCGCGGCTGAACCGCAAATCACTCTCCGTGGGCTCGATCAGCGCCCCGTCCAGCGTGACCCGGCCGCCCGATGAGATCGCTTTCATCGCATGCAGCACGGTCGAGCGGCGCGGGGGATAATCCGCGCCGGTAATCCAGCGGCAACCGGCGATCAGCAGGCGGCGGGCGATTTCCGGCGGTGCCTCGCGAATCGGCAGAAGGGGCAGGATCAGCGTGCCGTTGCGGGCAATCGCCCCGGCTACGGTCTCTGCCGTGCAATGGGACAGCGCCTCGCGCGCGTCGCGCAGGTTCTCTGCCGAGCGGGCCAGCGCATCGGGAGCGATCCCGAGCGCCGCCATCGCCTGGCGGATTCGGACGCGGTCGAAATCGGCGTTCTCGTTGCTGGGATCGTCGATCCAGCCGATGCCCCGCCCTGTCAGCCATTCGCGCAGTTCCGCCCGACCGACCTGCAGCATCGGGCGCAGCCAGGTGATCCCCATCGCCTCGCGGCGCTCTGCCATGCCCGCCAGACCGTCGATGCCCGCGCCACGCATCAGGCGCATCAGCAGCGTTTCCGCCTGGTCATCGGCCGTATGTCCAAGCGCGATGGCGGGCAGGCGGTGTTCCCCTGCCCATTCCGACAAGAGCGTCAGCCGGGCATTGCGCGCATTCGCCATCAGGTTTCCCGGCAGATCGCCACCATGCTGCCAGGGCAGGCGGTCATGGGGCAGGTCCAGCGCGGATGCCGCCTGCGCGACCCGCTCTGCCTCATCGGTGCTTTCCGGGCGCAGGCAGTGATCCACCGTCGCCACGCGGATATTCCGGCCCGAGGCCCATTCGGCAATGACATGCATCAGGGCGATGGAATCGCCACCGCCCGAAACCGCCACGCCGAGACCGGGCAGATCGCCCGCCAGGCGGTCCAGCGCCGCGTGAATCCGTGCCGCCGGATCAGTCCCGGCGGCGCACATTCATCCGCTCATTCATGTTCGGCCAGATCGGCGGCAGCCTCGGGGTCCATCTCGGCGGTTTCCCCGGAGGCGGGACCGTTATTGCCGCAATCCAGCGCCACCATCCGGCTCTCGGCCTCGATGGCGGGGGCACTGTCAGGGAAGCGGGCCGGGATCTCGGCAAGATAGAGGCAGGCCGCGACCGGATCGCCGTCATTCTCGATCACGCGGGCGATCCCCAGCAGGCTGTCACCGGCCCGCGCGCTGTTCGGATCGGCGGTGAACCCCTCCAGCCAGGCAGCGGCGGCGGCCTGGGGCTGCCCCGCATTGTCCAGAGCCGCTCCCCGCAGATACAACGCCTCTGCCGTCAGCGGACCGCCCGCATGTTTCTCGGCGACGGCGGCGAACATCTCGGCGGCACGCTGGAAATCGCCGTTGTTCAGCGCGTCATGGGCCGCGTCGAAATCGGCCCGTTCGGCGGTGGAGGCCGTGGAGTTTTGCCCGGCGGCGGGGGCGGAACCCGATTCGATCTGCGGAACCACGGTCACGCCGGAATTTGCCTCGACCGGATCGGGGGTGGTCAGCGCACCCAGGTCACAGGTCTCGTCCATCTCGCACAGGCGGAACTCGACATCGTCGATGCGCCGGGTGTTTTCATCGAGCACCTGCCGGATGCGGTTCTGCAACTGCTCGGTCTGGTTGGTCAGCTTCGTCAGCTGCTCTTCCATGGCATTCATGCGGTCGATGGCGGCGGCGCCCCCGACCTGCTGGTAGCCTTCCGATCCGGCGGCCCGCAACTCGGCCCGCAGATCCTGCAACTGGCTGCGCAGATCAGAGACCTCGGTCCGCAGGTCGGCCAGCGTCGGCTCTTGCGCCGCGACCGGCAGAGCCATCATCGCGACCAGCGTGGCGGCGGCGACGGCCCGGCGGATCACGTGCCAGTCCCCGTATCGCTCACCACGGTGACGGCGCGGCGGTTCTGGGCATAGCAGCTTTCGTTCGAGCAAATCTCGGCGGGGCGCTCCTTGCCGAAGCTCAGCGTGCGGACGCGGTCCGAGGATACGCCTTGCGCGACCAGGTATTCCTGGACCGCGCTGGCGCGCCGCGCGCCCAGGGCGAGGTTGTATTCGCGGGTGCCGGTTTCCTCGGCATGGCCCTGCACCACGGCCGAGAAATTGCCGTGCTTGTTCAGCCATTCGGCCTGCCGGGCCAGGATCGCGCGGGCATCGCCGCTCAGCGTCGTCTGGTTGGCGGCGAACAGCACCGTGTTGCCGACCTGGTCGTTGAAATACTGGGCGGTCGCCTCGCCGCTCAGCGTGCCCCCGGCCAGGTCGCCCTGGTAAAGCGCGCCATTGCCCTGGTTGGCATAAGGGTCCTGCACCTGCGGCGGCGGGGCAGGCTGCGTGCAGGCGGCAAGCCCGAGGAAAGAGGCGGAGAGAAGGATCAGATATGGTTTCATTGCAAGGTCCCTACGGCAAAAGCGGACCCCAGGAGGGATCCGATGCGGCAAAATCGAGTTTCATTGGGCGCATGTTGCGCCCGGTGATATCGACCGAGTGCAGGCGCGGCTGGCCATCGCCGCCCGGTGTGACACGCGTGAACATGATGACGCGCCCATTGGGGGCCCATGTCGGGCCTTCGTCAAGGAAGGAATCGGTCAGGGTCTTCTCGCCCTCGCCATCCTTGCGCATCACCCCGATATGGAAGCGGTCGCCAAGCTGCTTGGTAAAGGCAATCATGTCGCCCTTGGGCGACCATGCCGGATCGCCATAGCGGCCTTCGCCAAAGCTGATCCGGGTGGGCTCGCCGCCCTCAAGGCCCATCACGTAAAGCTGGGGCGTGCCCGAACGGTCGGATTCGAACACGACCTGCTTGCCGTCGGGGCTGAAGCTGGGCGAGGTCTCGATCGACGGCGAGTCGGTCAGCGGCCGCTGCGCGCCCGTGGCGGCATCCATCAGCCAGATATCCGTGTTGCCGCTTTTCTCCAGCGAATAGACGATCCAGCGGCCATCCGGGGAATAGCGGGGCGAAAAGGCCATGCTGCCGCCCCCCTGGGTGACCGCCTTGGCGGTGACCGAGGCCACGTCCAGCGACTGGATCTGCGGAAAGCCGCTGTCAAAGCTGGTGAACAGGATCTTCTTGCCATCGGGCGAGAATTGCGGCGCCAGGACCAGCGAGGAACTGTCGGTCATCCACAGGATATTCGCGCCGTCGTAATCCATCACCCCGATCCGCTTGATCCGGGCATCCTTGGGGCCGGTTTCCTGTACGAAGGCCACCCGGCTGTCGAAATAGGGGGCCTCGCCGGTCAGCCGGGAATAGATCTGGTCGGCGATCTTGTGGGCGGCGCGGCGCCAGTCGCTGGCGCGGGCGACGAATTGCATCCCGTCGCCAAGCGGCTGGCCCGCGAAAACGTCGAACAGCCGGAACTTGACGCTGATCTCTTCGCCCTCTCCGGTCACCTCGGCGGTGACCAGCGCCTGCGCGTTGATCGTGCGCCATTCTTCGTAGGCGACGGCATCGGCAAAACTGCCGCGGCTGGCGACATGCGCCTCGGCCGGGATCTCGCGGAACAGCCCGGTGCCGGTCAGGTCATCCGCGACCACCTGCCGGATTTTCGAGGCGGCCTCGGCATCGCCGTGAAATTCCGGGATCGCCATGGCGACCGGTTCAGAGACGCCATCGGTGATCTCGATTCTGAGCGGGCCGTCCTGCGCCAGCGCGGGAAGGGCGGTCATGGTGCCGCCGGTCGCGCAAAGCACAAGGGCAAGCGCGGGGGCGAGGGCGGGGGCAAGGGTCAGGTTACGGAACATGCTGTCCTCTTTAGCGTCATTGGCGTCGGGGCAAAAGCCGGGTTTCGCCCCGACCTTACTACTCGAATGCAATTCCTTCCGGGCGGAAATCCACGATGACATCGCGCCAGCGCCCGTATTTCTCGCGCGGGAGCGGAAATCCCGACCGTCCGCAATTCCGGATCGCGCGGCTGGCGGTTTCATAGGCGATCTGCACGGCGGTCTGTGAAGATCCGCCCTGCGAATCGATCAGGCGCAGGCTGGCCGGTTCGGGGCGGCCATCGGGAGTCATCCTGAACTCGATCGAAACCGTGGTGCGGGCGGCATCGATCGACAATGCGCCGCGGTTCCAGCAATCCTCCAGCGCCAGCCTGAATCCTTCGCGTTCCGACAGCGAAAGGGGCTGGCCAAGCGGCGCAGCCCCCCCTGTTCCTGTCGTTGCCTCGGATTGCTGATCGGGATCCGGTAGCGGCGTCGGCGTGATCGGCACCGGGTTGAGCTGGTTCGGCTCGGGGGCCGGTTCGGGCTCGTCTGCCGGGGGGGAGTTGCCTTGCGACATGGCCTCGGACAGAGCCGCCGAGAGCGGGTCCTGCTCGACCGAGGCACCGCTGCCGCCTTCGATCCGCTGAACATCGTCCCCGCCCGTCTGGCCGGTTGAGGCGGTGTCCTCGCCTTCGCTGCCGGATTCGGCTTCCTGGGCTTCGCGCAGGGCATCTTGCAGCGCCTGCTGTTCTGCGGCCTCGCGTTCGGCTTCCTCTTCGGCTGCGCGGCGTTCGGCTTCTTCGCGCTCGGCTGCGGCCCGGCGTTCTTCCTCGGCCTGGCGGGCTTCTTCTTCGGCGCGGCGCTGCTCTTCCTCGCGCGCGGCCTGTTCCGCGGCTTGGCGTTCCTGTTCTTCGCGTGCGGCCTGTTCGGCTGCCTGCCGTTCTTCCTCGGCCCGTCGGGCTTCCTCTTCGGCGCGGCGCTGCTCTTCTTCGCGTGCGGCCTGTTCCGCGGCTTGGCGTTCCTGTTCTTCGCGTTCAGCCTGTTCGGCTGCGCGACGTTCTTCTTCGGCCTGACGCTGCTCTTCTTCCCGCGCGGCTTGCTCCGCCGCCCGGCGTTCCTCTTCCGCCCGAGCCTCTGCCGCGCGTTGCTCCTCGGCTTCGCGCTCTGCTTGCGCGGCAGCCTCGGCCTCCGCCTCCTGCCGTGCCTGCTCGGCCGCCTGCCGTTCCGCGGCCTCTGCGGCCTCTGTGGCAAGGCGCTCTGCCTCGCGGCTGGCCTCTGCCGCCGCCTCTCTTGCGGCCTCCTGCTCGGCGACGCGGGCGTTGAAAGCCTCAACCAGCCCGTCCGGGCGGTCCTGCGGGCGTGTCGACTGGTCCAGCGCCAGCGCGGAACGAGGCGCCACCGGCTCGATGCTCTCATCCTGTTCCGATGGTGCGGGCCGCGATGGCTGGGCATCGGCTTCAGGCTGCGCGCTTTCCGCCGGGGCGGGCGGGGCGGCCTCCTCGACAGGCTCCGGCGCTGCGGGCGTGTCGGGCAGGTCGGTCGCCACATCCACCGGCTCGCGCGGCTCGAAATCGCTCAGATCCGGCTGTGACTCGGATGTGTCGGGCTCTGCCAGTTCCTGCGCCTCATCCTCGGAGTCCGGTGCGGTCGCCTCGGCAGCCGGAGCCGCCGGCGCATCCTCGGTTTCGGGTTCCGAGATCTCGGCGACCGCCGTGGCCTCGGGGGCGACGGGACCGGCCCCGCGCGAGGCGGCGGCATATTCCTCGAACTCGGCCCCGCTCATCGTCGCCACCTCGGTCATGCGCACGGGCTGCGAGGGCTGCGGGCGGAGCAGTACCCCGCCCAGAAGCGCCCAGAGGATCAGCGCCGCATGCGCGACGCCCGAGATCCACCAGCCGATGCGCTCTTCCCGGTCGGACATGGATCAGCCATCCATCCGCGGGCCGCCGGTATCGGTGACCAGCACGATATTGGTGAATCCGGCGGCGTTCAGGGCGCCCATCACCTGTACGACGCGGGCATAGGGAATGCCGCCATCGGCGCGCAGGAAGATGCGGTCGGTCTGCCGCTCGGCCAATATGGCGCGCAGCCGCTCGACCACCTGGTCGTCGGCGACCGGTTCGTTCATCAGCGTGACCTCGCCCTCGGCGGGGATCGAGACCACCAGCGGCTCCTCCTGTTCCGAGGGAACGGCGGTCGCGGCGGTGCGCGGCAGGTTCAGCGGCACGCCCGCGGTCATCAGCGGCGCGGCGACCATGAAGATCACCAGCAGCACCAGCATCACGTCCACGAAGGGCGTGACGTTGATCTCGGACATCGGCGCGTTGCGCCTGCGTCCGCGACCCTTGCGCCTTACCCGTTTGACGATATCCGACATCGCCCGCCCTCAGCCTTCATCGTCCAGCTGCCGCGACAGCAGGGTCGAGAATTCATCCGCGAAGCTTTCCCAGTTGCCGACGACGCGATCGGCATCGCCCGACAGCTTGTTATAGAAGATCACCGCCGGGATCGCCGCCAGCAGGCCAAGAGCGGTTGCCAGCAATGCCTCGGCAATGCCCGGCGCGACGACGGCAAGGCTGGTATTTTGCGACATCGCGATGCCCTCGAAGGCGTTCTTGATGCCCCAGACCGTGCCGAAAAGCCCGATAAAGGGCGCGGTCGCCCCCACCGTGGCAAGGAAGGACAGCCCGCGGAACAGCCGCGTCTCCTCGCGCTGGATGGCCACGTTCATGGCCCGGTCGATGCGCTGCGTGCCGCCGGGGATCAGCGCCCCGTCCTCGCGATGGCTGCGGCGCCATTCGGTCATGCCGGCCGAGAAAATCCGTTCGGATGCGCCCGAGGGGCGCTCGCCAAGCCGGTCATACAGGTCGTCCAGCGGCTCGCCGGACCAGAAGGAACGGTCGAATCTGCCTGCCTCCCGCCTTGCATTGGCGAAGGTAAGGAATTTCTGGATGATGATTGCCCACCCCCAGAAAGAGGCGATGATCAGGATGATCATCACGACCTTGACCGTCAGCGAGGCGCGCATGAAAAGCGCCACCAGCGAGAAATCGAGGGCCTGTGCGGCCTGAATGGGTTCCATTGTCACTGCCTCATCTTGTCGGGCGCGTTTCGCGGGCCTTCTACCGCTTGTTTATCAGCAGTTTCACCCCCCGCTACAACACAATAGCGTCAATTCGTCGTGCCGCGAAGTCAGCGGAACGAGAGCTTGTGCGCCGCGATGGCCTGATAGGCCGGGCGCAGGTTGTCTGCCAGCCGGGCCAGATCGCCCTCCAGTTCCGGCAGCGGCCCCTCGGGCCCGGCGAAGCCGGTCGAGCGGTTGACCGCGTCATACCAGACCGCGCCCCAGACCCCGTCTTCCGGATGCGGGCCGGGGCTCCATGACAGCATCCTCCCGCTATAGGCGATGCCGATGCCTTCGCACAGCGCCGACAGCGCACGGGCCGGGTCGCGGCGGATATCGGCGCTGTCGATGACCAGGGGCGCGGGACCGCGCGCCGCCATCTGCCGGAACATCTCCCATTGCCGGTCAAAGCCCAGCTCGGCCGGATCGGGCAGCCCGCGCTTGGCCGCGAAAGAGGCGGCGACGCGTTCCGGCTCGCGGATCAGGAAGACATTGGCGAGTGTATCGGTCCAGTCCAGATCCATGCCGGGCAGCATATGCTGGACCATGTGCTTCTGATACTGGATCGGCTGCCCGCACGGGTCCACGGTCAGACCGGGCAGCACTTCGCGCCAATCGGCTGCCTGGCTGGCGATCACCTCGTCGCGCATCGGATGGGGCAGGCCGGTGCGGGTCAGGTAATGGGCATAGAAGGGCTCGTCCACGCAGGCGCAATCGCCGCGCGCCCCAAATGCGCGCATCATCGCGGTGGAGAGGTTGCGCGGCCCCGACCACATGGCGATCCGTTTCGTGTCAGCCATGCGCGCCTCCCTTGAGCGCGGCGGCGAGCGGGGCGGGCAGCCGGGCAGGGCGGCCCGATGGTCCAAGACAGGCGACGGTGACGCGGGCGGTGAACAGCACTTCCTCGCCGCGCCGCACCGACTGGTTCAGGACCACCCGCGCGGGCGATGCGGTCGCGAGATCGGTCGTGACCTCCAGCAGATCGTCGAATTTCGCCGGGCGCAGGTAATCCGCCTCGACCCGGCGCACGGCAAAGACATGTCCACCGTTTTCCTTCATCGCCGCCTGGTCGATGCCGAGCGCGCGCAGCCATTCCGACCGTCCCCGCTCGATGAATTTCAGGTAATTGGCGTAATAGACGATCCCGGCCAGGTCGGTGTCCTCGTAATAGACGCGCAGGGTCAGGCGATGTGTCATCAGGGCTCCATTCGGCAGGGATCGTCTTTCGGAACCTATCTCGTTCACAACCGCCCGCCGGACGCAACCTGCAGCACTTGCAGATTGTGCAATCCTGTCGAACAGAGAAAGCGAAAAATCGCGCCTAATCTTCCCCCGGCGGCGGGCCTATCTCGGTGTCATCGAACCGACGCAATCAAGCGCCGATTGAAGAAGGAAGACGAAAATGAAAGTCATTACAACCGGTTTGGTCGCTCTCGCCCTTGCTGCTGGCGCTGCTTCGGCAAGCAATTTCCCCGAAACCCACCGCAATGCCAGCGTCGAACGCCCGGCCCCCAATACCACGCAAATCGAGGTCAAGGCCGGCAAGGTGCTGACGACGCGCGAATTGCAGAGCGCCAATCTGTCCGCGGACGATCTGATCACCGTGACCAGCTTCCCGACCAGCGAATGGGCCAAGACCCATTACGAGCGTTGATTGCTCCGCCCGGAGGCATCCGCAATCCCGCGGATGCCTCATGGCGCGGCAGCGACAGGTGAGGCCGTCCCGTTTGGGGCGGCTTTTTTTGTTTGGGGGGCGGGGTAACTGAGGGGCTTTGAGTCCATAGCCGCCCTTCGTCAGGCCCACAGGGTCTGAGGCCAGAGCAGGTCTTCAAGGTCCTCAAGCCGCTTGACCGACGACTGCCAATCGTTGATGGCGATGTGGCGCAGGTCACTTGCCCCGTGGAGCATCATTAGCGTTGTCAGGCGTCGCCGCATGGCATCATCGTAATCCTCTGCGGACATGCGATAGCCTTCCAGGAGGGCCCGGAGCCGGCCAGGAACGCCTGCACACATGAAGGTGCTCGGACCCAAGAGATCGTATTCCCGCCAGCCTGTCATCACATCGCCAAAGTCGATGACAGCTGCGAGCCGCCAGCCATCAGGTGTTTCTGTCAGAAGCAGGTTTTCTGGGATCCATTCCCCAGTTAGGATCACAGGTTGCACTTCCGCCGGCAGTACCGAGGGCGCGGCGCGCAGAAGAGGCGGCAGTTCGGCCAACAGGTGCTCCGGCAATCCCTGACGCCTATGCCGCTCGATACAGCCTTCGGCTTGGTGCTTGATGAAGTCCGGCCACGCGGGCGGCATTTCAAGCAACTTACCGGGATCGACGGTTTGAACTTCAGCAATGGTGCGCCCGATGTCACCCAGGATGTATATGCGCTCTTGCTCAGATAGCTCTGGCCAGACCTCGGAACCTACTCTGCCGGACAGTTTAGTGATAATTAGCCATGACCAACCGCTGTCCTTTCCTTCCGCCACGATTCGGGGAATTGGGACGGTCAGACGTCCGTCGAGCTGGCGCAGCGCAAGGCGCTCGGCCGCGAACTGTGCGGCGTAGATCGGAGGGAAAATCTTCAGGATGGCATCGCCGGTCAAGTCGATAACAAGATTGGTGCCGGTCTTGAAGGAAGTGGGTGACACGGCATCGACATTTGCCCCGTGCGCAATTCCCATGACGACAGGCAACCAGAGGTCTGGGGCAGACCGCCACCGCTTAAAATCCTCCGCATTTGAGATGTCTGGCCAGGTTTTCATGCTCTTTCCTTTAGTTATGCAGGATAAGAAGCCATGAAGAGGAAAGGTGCAATGTTTGCTCCGTCCGCAAAATACCCGCAAAACCCGCGCCACGCATTTTTTCCTGAAGCCCCGACCCTACGCGCACAACCATCCCACGCAGCTAACCCTCGCGTGACCCTCTCACCCACCAAACCCCCCGCACGTTTTTTTCACCCCAAGCCCTTGCGCAAACTGCATTATGAGAACATCTCATCCGCCATGGACATCACCGTTCTCCGCACATTCATCAGCATTCTCGACGAGGGCAGCTTCTCTGCCGCGGCCCGGAGGATGGGGATATCGCGCAGCCTGTGCAGCAAGTATATCTCGGATCTCGAGGCCGATCTGGGGGCGAGGCTGCTGTCGCGCACGACCCGGGCCCTGCGCCCCACCGCGCTGGGGCTGGAATACAGCCGCCAAATCCGCGAGGTGCTGCGCCAGCTCGACGGCGCGAACGAGATGGTGCGCGACGCCTCGGCCCATCCCGCCGGCGCGCTCAAGATCGGGGCGCCGGCCTCCTATATCCACAAGCTGTTCCGGCCGCATCTGATGCGCTTCATGGACGATCACCCCGATATCCGGCTCGAGATGGTGCTGGATGACGGGGTCACCGACCTGATCGGCGGCGGCTATGACGCGGTGATCCGGATCGGTTTCCTCGAGGATTCGGCGCTGCATGCCCGCAAGCTGCACGAGGCGGGGATCCTGCTGGTCGCCTCGCCCGGCTATGTTGAACGGCATGGCGAGCCGGTGGCGCCTTCGGACCTGACACGCCATAGCTGCCTGCATTACACCAATCTGCGCGGGCCGGGGACATGGCCCCTGCGCTGCGGCAAGGAGGTGTTCTACCAGAAGGTCCAGCCGGTCTTCTCGACCAATGACACCGAGCTGCTGCATTCCCTGGCCGTCGGCGGCAAGGGCGTGGCGCTGCTGCCGCAATTCACCATCGCCGATGATCTCGAGGCGGGGCGGCTATTGCCGCTGATGACCAATTTCGCGCTGCCCGATATCCCGGTCAGCCTGGTCTATCCGACGGGAAAGCTGATGACCGCGGCGATGCGCAGTTTCCTGGATTTCACCACGCATCTGCGGCTGCCTTAGCGGCCCGGCGAGTTCAGCCCTCTTTCGCCGCCGCCATCCGCGCCGCCAGCCGCAAGGCATGGGCGGGATCCGTCGCGGCCAGGGGCAGGACCGGATCATAGGCCGCCCGGATCAGCGCCGCCATCTCCGGCGAGGGTGCGATGTCGCGGGCGAAACTCAGCGCGCTGCGCATCGTCACGGCTTCGGCCAGCGCGGCCGGATGGGCCTCGGCCAGGGCTCCGGTCATGCGCAAGAATCCCATGCAGGCGCGGATCCCGCCATCGGCGTCAAAGCGGAACAGCCGGTATTGATCCGCATCATCGGCTTGCAGCCGCGCGGGCAGGCCGGGCTGTCCGGTCAGCCGGTCGAGATCGGGAACCTCTTCCAGCTCGGCCCAGTCACGCAGGAAGAACAGCATCAGGTTGCTGCCCATTTCGGGATCGGTCTCGGCAACCGGATGCCCGGCATGCGCGAACCCGGCCCTGATCGCGCCCCGAAAGATATCGAGGCTCTCATCCGCCAGCCCGAAAATCACCGGCGCCACCGGCCGCCCCCAGCGGGCGCAGAGATATGTCCCGTCCTGCCGGGTAAACAATTCGGTGATCTGCTCGGGCGTCATCCGGGCCTCGTATATTTCTTCTTCAGGCAAATATCCTGGGGGGAGTCGTCATGCAGATGACGACGGGGGGCAACGCCCCCCGCCATCCCATCCGCTCAATTCAACGCCTCAACCGACAATCGTCGCCTCGGTCGCGGCGCGGATCTCGTCTTCGGTCACGCCATCGGCGGTCTCGACGATCCTCAGCCCACCCTCGACGACATCCAGAACGCCCAGGTTGGTGATGATCCGGTTCACGACGGCCTTGCCGGTCAGCGGCAGGGTGCATTGCTTCAACAGCTTCGACTCACCGGCCTTGTTGGTGTGATCCATGACCACGATGACATTGCGCACACCGGCGACCAGGTCCATCGCGCCGCCCATGCCCTTGACCAGCTTGCCGGGGATCATCCAGTTCGCGAGATCGCCATTCTCGGCCACCTCCATTGCGCCCAGGATCGCCGCCGCGATCTTGCCGCCGCGGATCATGCCGAAACTCATCGCGCTGTCGAAGAACGAGGTGCGGTCCAGCTCGGTGATGGTCTGCTTGCCGGCATTGATCAGGTCCGGATCCTCCTCGCCCTCATAGGGGAAGGGGCCCATGCCCAGCATGCCGTTCTCGGATTGCAGGGTGATGTCCTTGTCACCGACGTAATTGGCCACCAGCGTCGGAATCCCGATGCCGAGATTGACATACATGCCGTCTTCCAGTTCCTGCGCCGCCCGCGCGGCCATCTGGTTGCGATCCCAAGGCATTACGCGGTCTCCTTCTTGCGGGTGGTGCGCTGTTCGATGCGCTTTTCGTGATCGCCCTGGATGATGCGATGCACATAGATGCCGGGCAGGTGGATATGGTCGGGATCGATGCTGCCACGCGGCACGATCTCTTCGACCTCGACCACGCAGACGCGCCCGCACATCGCCGCCGGAGGGTTGAAATTGCGCGCCGTCTTGCGGAACACGAGATTGCCGGTGTCGTCGGCCTTCCATGCCTTGACGATGGACAGATCGGCGAAGATGCCGCGCTCGAGGATATAATCCTCGCCGTCGAAGGTCTTGGCCTCCTTGCCCTCGGCAATCTGGGTGCCGACGCCGGTCTTGGTGTAGAAGCCGGGAATGCCCGCGCCGCCGGCGCGCATCCGCTCGGCCAGGGTGCCCTGCGGGTTGAATTCCAGTTCCAGTTCGTCCGACAGGTATTGCCGCATGAATTCGGCATTCTCACCGACATAGGAGGACATCATCTTCCTGATCTGCCTGCTGTCCAGAAGCTTGCCGAGGCCGAATCCGTCCACCCCGGCATTGTTGCTGGCCACGGTCAGGTCCTTGACGCCGCTTTTCACGATCGCGTCGATCAGCAATTCGGGAATCCCGCAAAGGCCGAAACCGCCTGCCGCGATCAGCATCCCGTCTTTCAAGAGGCCATCAAGCGCCTCGTCCGCATTCGAATAGACCTTTTTCATCGGTCCTCCCCTGGTGAATCCGCGTGTCAGAAACCTTGTGGCCCGAGGCGAAGCTCAAGTCAATCTGACCAGCCGGGCCGCAACGCGCGAAAGAAAAATCGCAAACGGTGTTGCCATTGATCGGATACGGGGTTTTACTCGCTTCGCGCTGAACAACCATAGCATAACAGGGAGAGCGCCTATTGCTGGACAATACTTCGGGTGACGCATTCGTCGCTTTCGAACACGTGCAGAAAAGCTATGACGGCCAAACACTTGTCGTCAAAGACTTGAACCTGTCCATCGCCAAGGGAGAGTTCGTGACGATGCTCGGCCCCTCCGGTTCGGGCAAGACCACATGCCTGATGATGCTGGCAGGATTCGAGACCGCGACTCATGGCGAGATCCGTCTCGATGGCCGCCCCATCAACCAGGTGCCGCCGCATAAGCGCGGCATCGGCATGGTCTTCCAGAACTATGCGCTGTTTCCGCATATGACGGTGGGCGAGAACCTGTCCTTTCCGCTGGAAGTGCGGGGCATGGGCAAGGCGGAACGCGAGACCCGCATCAAGCGCAGCCTCGACATGGTGCAGATGGGGGCCTTTGCAAATCGCCGCCCGGCGCAATTGTCGGGCGGGCAGCAGCAGCGGATCGCCTTGGCGCGGGCACTGGTCTTCGATCCGCACCTGGTGCTGATGGACGAGCCGCTGGGCGCGCTGGACAAGCAGCTTCGCGAGCATATGCAGTTCGAAATCAAGCATTTGCACGAAGAACTTGGAATCACCGTCGTCTATGTCACCCATGACCAGACCGAGGCGCTGACCATGTCGGACCGGATCGCGGTCTTCGATGATGGCCGTATCCAGCAGCTTGCCACGCCGAACCAGCTCTATGAGCAGCCAGAGAACAGCTTTGTTGCCGGGTTCATCGGTGAAAACAACGCCTTGCCCGGGGTTATCGAGAAACTGGATGGCGACAAGGCGCTGGTCAAGCTGGGAGATGGAGAGGTAATCGACGCGACCGCGGTCAATATCCGCGAGCGCGGGCAGAAGACCACCGTGTCGATCCGTCCCGAGCGGGTGGAGTTCAAGCCCGAGATGATGCCGCCCGGCGCGCATACGATCGAGGCCGATGTGCTGGAGGTGGTCTATATGGGCGATATCCTGCGGACCCGGCTGCGCGTGGCGGGGAATGACGATTTCATCATGAAATGCCGCAACACCATCGGACAAACACGGCTGGAACCTGGCCAGAAGATCCGCATCGGCTGGCATCCGCAGGACGCCCGCGCGCTGGATCCGATCTGACCGGCGGCGTCCGATCCTGATTCCGGCCTGGGGCAGGCCGGGACAACGAGAATAAAGCGAAAATATTCAGATATTTGGAGCTGAAACCATGAAACAAACTCTTGCTTTGACAACCGCACTCGGCCTGGTCGCAATGCCGGCACTCGCCGATGTGAACCTGCTGTCCTGGGGCGGCGCCTATGGCAACAGCCATGTCGAGGCCTACGCCAAGCCTTTCGAGGCCGAGACCGGCATCAAGGTCAATGTCGCCGATGCCGACAACCCGGCCACGCCGATCAAGGCGATGGTCGAGGCGGGCAATGTCACCACCGATGTCGCCTCGGTCGAATATGCCGACGCGGTGCGGCTTTGCGACGAGGGGCTGCTGGAACTGATCGACGCCTCGGGGCTTGCCCCGGCAGAGGGTGGCGGCGATGCGGCCGAGGATTTCATCGAGGGCGCGATCACCGATTGCTTCGTGGGCACCGATGTCTATTCCATGGTGCTGGCCTATGACGACAGCAAGTTCCCCGATGCCAAGCCCACGACCCCGGCGGATTTCTTCGATCTCGAGGGTTTCCCCGGCAAGCGCACCATGCGCAAGGGCGCCAAGTTCAACCTGGAACTGGCGCTGATGGCCGATGGCGTGCCGGCGGGTGAGGTCTATGACCTGCTGGAAACTCCCGAGGGCGTGGAACAGGCCTTTGCCAAGCTGGACACGATCAAGGATGACGTGATCTGGTGGGAAGCCGGCGCGCAGCCGCCGCAGCTTCTGGCCGATGGCGAGGTGACCATGGCCTTTGCCTTCAACGGGCGGATCTTCAATGCCGCGCAGGGCGAGGGCAAGCCGTTCGAGATCATCTGGGACGGCCAGATCTACGAGATGGAAGGCTGGGTGATCCCGAAAGGCGCGCCGAACATGGAAGAGGCGCTGGAATTCGTCAGCTTCTCGACCGCGCCCGCGCAGCAGGCCCGCGCTGCCGAGTTCATCAGCTATGGTCCGCCGCGCAGATCGGCCGCCGCGCTGGTCGGCAATATCGAGGGCACCGAGGATCCGATGGGCCCGCATCTGCCCACGACCGAGGAGAACATGACCAATGCGCTAGGCTCGAACCTGGATTTCTGGGTCGATCACGATGCCGAGCTGAACGAGCGGTTCAACAGCTGGCTGGCCAGCTGAGCCTGCGTCCCGCGAAGGCCGGGGGTTTCACACCCCGTCGCCGGCTGGTTCTCGAACCAGTGGCGCCCCAACCGGCGACCCCGTGGGATATTTGCATGAAGAAGAAAGGGCGGAGGAATATCGCCCTTCACTGCCCGCAAAGGGCCAAATCGAAGAAAAACACGTAAAACCAACGGGAGTAACAAATGAAAACCACTTTAATCCTATCTACCGCTCTGGCCGGGTTCGGCCTGTCCGCCGCCGCGCAGGAGGTGAATGTCGTGTCCTGGGGCGGCGCCTATGAGAGATCGCAGGTCGAGGCCTATAACAAGCCATTCGAGGAAAAGACCGGCATCAAGGTCAACATGATCGCCGCCGACAACCCCTCGACCCCGCTGAAAGCGCAGGTCGAGGCGAATAACGTCACCGGCGATGTCTTCGATATCGAGGTCAGCGACGCGATCCGTCTATGCGATGAGGGCGCGCTGGTCGAGATCGACCCCGCCGATCTGCCGCCCGCGCCCGACGGCACCCCGGCGGTCGAGGATTTCATCGACGGCGCGTTGCAGGATTGCGCGGTGGCCAATATCTACTGGGGCACGGTCATCGCCTATGACACGACGAAATTCGAGGGCGATGCGCCTTCGACGGCGGCCGATTTCTTTGACCTGGAGGCTTTCCCCGGTCAGCGCGGGTTGCCCAAGACGCCCAAGCGCACGCTTTACCTTGCGCTGATCGCCGATGGCGTCCCCGCGGACGAGATTTACGATGCGCTCGAGACGGAAGAGGGCGTGAACCGAGCCTTCGACAAGCTGGACACGATCAAGGACAGCGTCGTCTGGTGGGAGGCCGGGGCGCAGCCGGTGCAGCTTCTGGCCGATGGCGAGGTGAGTATGGCGACCGGCTATAACGGCCGTTTCTTCGATGCGATGGTTGCCGAGGGCAAGCCCTTCGAGATCATCTGGGACGGGCAATACATGGATCTGGACATGTTCGCGATTCCGAAGGGCTCGCCCAATCCCGAGGCGGCGATGGACTACCTGAAATTCGCCACCAGCACCGAGCAGCTGGCCGAGCAGGCGAAATATATCGCCTATGGTCCGGCGCGGAAATCCTCGGCGGCGCTGGTCGGGCTTTACCAGGATGGCGAGACCGAGATGGGGCCGCATATGCCGACCAATCCGGAATATCTTGAAACTGCCGTATTCGACGATCCGGAATTCTGGGCCGATCACGATGCCGAGCTGACCGAGCGTTTCAACAGCTGGCTTGCCGGTTCGTGATGTAAGATTGCCGCCGCCCCGGTGCAGATCGGGGCGGCGGCTTGAATTCCGGGGATATCATGGCGCACGCTTCCGATCCGCAAGCCGCAACTTCTGCCGCCGCAGCGCCCGACGGGCCACTGACCACCGCCGATGGCAAGCCGCTGGCCTGGTCCCTGGCCCGGTCGCAGGCGCGGGCCAGGCGGCGGGCGTTTTTTCTGGTGCTGCCGCTGCTGGCTTTCATCCTGATCACCTTCGTGGTGCCGATCGGGCAGATGTTGCAGCGGTCCTTTTACAATGACGGTTTCTCGGCCAATATGCCCGAGATCTCGCAATGGTTCGCCGAGAATCCGCGCGGGACCGAGCCCAATGATGCGGCATGGACGGCGCTGGCCAATGACCTGCTGGCATCGGCCGAAGAGCGGTCCATCGGTGTCGTCGGCACGCGGATCAACTATGATGTGCCGGGCACGCGGTCGCTGTTCACCTCGACCGGGCGGAAGGTGCGCCGGGGGATCGAGCCGCCTTACCGCGAAGCACTGCTGGAGATGGACGAGGATTGGGCCGATCCCCAGCTTTGGGGCGCGATGCGCGACGCGTCGCGGCCGGTGACCTCGAATTTCTACCTGGCGGCGGTGGACCGGACCCGAGCCGAGGATGGCAGTATCGAGCAGGTCGAACCGCGACAGCGGATCTATGTCATGCTGTTTATGCGGACCTTCTGGCTGTCGGCGCTGATCACCTTCCTGACCTTCGCGCTGGGCTTTCCGATCGCGCATTTGCTGGCGACCCTGCCGATGCGGAAATCCAACCTGCTGATGATCTTGGTGCTGCTGCCCTTCTGGACCTCGCTTCTGGTCAGGACGACATCATGGATGGTGCTGTTGCAGCAACAAGGCGTGATCAACGATATCCTGGTCTGGATGGGTGTGATCGGCGGCTCGCAACGCTTGCAGATGATCTATAACCAGGCGGGGACGATCATCGCCATGACGCATATCCTGCTGCCCTTCATGATCCTGCCGCTCTATTCGGTGATGCGCACGATCAACCCGTCCTATGTCCGGGCCGCCCGCAGCCTGGGCGCGACGAGCTGGACGGCGTTCCGCCGGATCTATTTCCCGCAGACCCTGCCGGGGCTGGGGGCGGGGGCGCTGTTGGTCTTCATCCTCGCGGTCGGCTATTACATCACACCGGCGCTGGTCGGCGGTGCGAGCGGGCAGCTGATCTCGAACCTGATCGCGCAGCATATGACCGACACGTTGAACTGGTCCATGGCGGCGGCGCTGGCAGCGCTGCTGTTGGGATCGGTGCTGATCCTCTACTGGCTGTATGACCGGCTGGTGGGCGTAGACAATCTGAAATTGGGGTAATCGCGAATGGCTGTTCCATCATATGCCACGCGGCTGGAGCGTGTCTGGCACTATACCTACCTGGTGCTGTGCGGGTTGATCTTCTTCTTCCTGATCGCCCCGATCGTGGTGATCATCCCGTTGTCCTTCAATACCGAGCCCTATTTCACCTTTACCGAGAAGATGCTGTCCTTCGATCCCGAGGGATACAGCATGCGCTGGTATGACAGCCTGCTGACCTTTGGCATGAGCGCACCCGACGGGCCTCGCGATGCAAGCTGGTGGGCGGATTCCTGGGCCAATGCGAAATGGGTGAAGGCGGCGAAGAACTCGATCATCATCGGGGTTTTCTCGACGCTGCTGGCAACCTCGCTGGGCACGCTTGCCGCGCTGGGCCTGTCGCGACCGGAGATGCCGTTCCGGCGGGCGATCATGGCGATCCTGATCTCGCCGATGATCGTGCCGCTGATCATCACCGCGACGGGGATGTTCTTCTTCTACTCGAACCCTTGCGAGCTTCTGGGGCTGATCGGGCTGCCGACCGATTGCGGGCGGCTGGCGGGCACCTATCTGGGGGTGATCCTTGCCCATGCGACCTTGGGAATTCCCTTTGTCATCATCACGGTGACGGCGACGCTGGTGGGTTTCGACCAGTCGCTGAACCGGGCGGCGGCCTCGCTTGGGGCCAATCCGCGGACGACATTCTTCCGGGTGACCATGCCGCTGATCCTGCCGGGCGTGATCTCGGGCGCGCTGTTCGCCTTTGTCACCAGCTTTGACGAGGTGGTGGCGGTGCTGTTCATCGCAGGGCCCGAGCAGCAGACCATCCCGCGGCAGATGTGGAACGGCATCCGTGAACAGATCAGCCCGGCGATCCTGGCGGTGGCGACGCTGTTGGTGCTGTTCTCGATTGCGCTTCTGACGACGGTCGAGCTGTTGCGTCGCCGGTCCGAGCGGATCAGGGGGCTGACGCCGCAGTAAACCCTCTGCAGTAAATCCGGAGCTGAGGCCGGGCGATGAGCGGTGGGCTGCCGATCCCGCGTGGGGTATTGCGACGATTCCGGTAATCGGACGTTAATTCTATCCAGAGCGGAACCAATCTAGGTAATTACGCGTATATCATATACAGACTTCTGGTGGCAGAAGCTGTGTACAGCAGGACTTCATACCTCCTGTTGATACGTTCACGAGTATTCACCCGCGCCATCACCGGCGCGGGTTTTTTCATAGGTAATCATGCGCATGGACTGAACGGTTCAGTTCCGTCATGGTGAGCGGCACAACGGTCATCGTTCCCGTTGTTGTGTGTCCAGATACTTGCCCGCGCCGTCTCTCTGGCGTGGGCATTTTTTTGGGTGCACTCTGCCGGACAAGGCATTTTTCACATTGCTGACATATGGGCGCGGTAGGGTGCCCGCATTGTTGCTCGTATCGATTTTCAGGCAGGTATCCTCCCGGCGGGGCCTCTCGCACCGTGCAGGGGACAATGTTTTTCAGTTAGCCCGCCCTTCGTGGCGGGCTTTTTCATGCGGCATTCCGGTGCTTCGGACCTCATGCTAGGGCAGTTTTCGGTTAATCAGGCTCAGTTCCGAATTGCGTCCCGCGATGGCCGGGGGCGCTGCCCCCGGACCCCCGGGATATTTGCATGAAGAAGAAGCGGGGAGAGTGATTTCGATAAAGCGCGAATTGCTCTAGGGTACCGGGGAACATGACCGAGGCCGGAGCCGGAAGTGGAACTGCATCAAATCAGCCTGACGGGCGCGGTGGGACGAATCCGGTCGGGCGAGATCTCTGCGCTGGAATACTCGACGGCGCTTGTCGAACGGGCGCAGGCTTTCAGCACCTTGAACGCGTTCACATATTTCGATCCCGAGCGGGTTCTGGACGCGGCAAGGCAGGCCGATCTGCGCCAAGCAAGGGGAGAGGCGCTGGGCCCGTTGCATGGCGTGCCATTGGCGATCAAGGACAGTATCGATATCGAGGGGCTGCCGACGGGCGGCGGCACGCCGGTGCTGCGCGACAATATCGTCCGGCGCACGGCACCGATGATCCGGTCGCTCTTCGATGCCGGGGCGCTTTGCTTCGGGAAGACCAATCTTTACGAGCTTGCCTTTGGCATCACCAGCAACAACCGGCATACGGGTGCGGTCCGGAACCCCTGCGATTCGGAGCGTTCGGCGGGTGGAAGCAGCGGCGGATCGGCTGCGGCAGTCGCCGCCGGTATGGTTCCTGCGGCGATCGGGTCGGACACGGCGGGCTCTGTCCGCATTCCGGCGGCGCATTGTGGCATCCTTGGCTTTCGGCCATCGCATGGGCGCTATGACAGCACCGGGTTCATGCCGCTCTTTCCGTCGCGTGATGCGCCCGGGGTGATGGCCCGTTCGGTGGAAGATCCGTTGCGCTCGGTCGGGCGGCGGGCGCTTTTGTCCGGGGCCAATCTGCTGGCGATCGGGGATGGATCGGCGGAGCGGTGGGAATTGCTGCAATTCGCCCGGGCCGAGCCGGTGGGTGACGGGATCTGGGAAATCCGCGAACGTCTGCGCGGGCAGGCGGGGACGGATGGGGTGATGCCTCGCCTTTGGCCAGCCGGGTCGCTGGTGGTGCTGATCGACGGGGCGGTGCGGCAGGTGGCCTTGCCGCCCTCGGCGCGTGGACAGGAGCGGTTCTGGCGGATCGGCCCGGCGCTGCGCGCGCCCGACGATGCCAGTTACCGGGGGCTTGTGACCGGGGCGAGGGGGATCGGGCTGCGCCCCTATGCGCCTTGTCATCTGCGGATCGAGGGGCGGCGGGTCAGCTGGATCCGGCGGGCGCGGGTGGATGGCGATGGCTGGGACGGGCCCGATGTGCCGCTGGGCGAGGCGCGGGAGGCCTATCTGCTGCGGTTGAGCCGGGGCGGCGAGGTGATCCATCAGGTTCAGGTTCCTGTCCCGGAATACCGGGTGCCGGAGGAGGTCTGGTCGGCGGCGCTTGCCGGAGGGGCGTTCACGGTCGCGGTTGCGCAACTGTCGGACCAGTTCGGGGCCGGGCCATTTGTCAGGAGGGATTTCAATGACGGCGCATGACACGATGCGGCTTAAGATGCCGCTGTTGCAGCCTGCACAGGCGCAGAAGCATGTGACGGTGAACGAGGCGCTGATGCGGTTGGACGGGATGGTGAACCTGGTGTTGCAAAGCATCTCGGTTCGGTTGCCGCCGCTGGCGGTGATCGACGGGCAGTGCTGGGGCGTGCCCTCGGGGGCGGAAGGCGCATGGGCGGGGCAAGGGGGCCGGATCGCCATCGGTTCGAATGGCGGTTGGGTCTTCGTGACGCCCTCGGCGGGGATGCGGGGCTTTGTCGCCGACCGTGGCGCGCAGGCGATCCATGACGGTGCGGAATGGGTTGTCGGGGCGGTCACGCTTGGCGGGTATGGCTCGGGGATGGTGGCCGGGATGGCCGAGGCCGAGGTCTCGGTGGGCAGTGGTGCCAGTTTCGAGACTCCGGTGATCATCCCGGATGGGGTGATGGTGATCGGCGCGGTGGCGCGGGTGATCGAGCCGCTGCGCGGGAGTTTGTCCAAGTGGCGGTTGGGAACCAAGGGCGCAGAGGATCGCTTTGGCAAGGGGTTGGGAATTCAGAAGAATTCCTGGGCGCGCGGGATACTGGGCAGTCCGGTGAGCTATTACGCGCCCGCGCCACTGGTCATGACGGCCGAGGGTGGCGAGTTCGCGGCTGGCCGGGTCAGGCTGGCGGTGCATTGGTGGGAGTTGCGCTTGCCGCGAATGGAGGGCTGAGTGCGGGAACGCCGGGAAATGTCGGGCAAGTCGCCAGGAATTCGGAACCGGCATCATTGAGCTGGGCGGTTTTGATCCGGTCCTCGATGTGCCATTCGGTCCTGAAGGGGATGAAAGCCGCACGGAACCTTGTGATCGTCTCGGTTCGGAGTCCGGGCGAATTGCCGTCCCCCGCTTTTCCCGGCGGTCATTCTGGGTTATGAATGGGACCCTGACAAATGGCGAACAGGTGCCGGGATGAATATGCAGCAAGGCAGCAAGACGCCTCTGGATCTGGATCGTGACGCGGTCTGGGCGCAGATTCGCGACGAGGCGTCGCAGGCGATCCAGGATGAGCCGCTTCTGGGATCGGTGATCCATTCCGGGCTGCTGCATCACCGCAGCCTGGAGGCCGCGCTGGCCTATCGCTTCTCGCAGAAGCTGGCCTCGGGCGAGATGAGCGAGCAGATCCTGCGCGAGATCGGGGACGAGGCGCATCGGATGTCGCCCGAGCTGGGCGATGCGGCGCGAAACGATCTGCTGGCGGTTTATGACCGCGACCCGGCGACGCATCGGCTGATCCAGCCGATCCTGTTCTTCAAGGGTTTCCAGGCGTTGCAGGCCTATCGCATGGCGCATTGGCTGTGGCGGCAGGAGCGGCGCGACCTGGCCTATTTCGTGCAGATGCGCTGTTCGGAATGTTTCGGGGTCGATATCCACCCGGCGGCGCGGATCGGCACCGGGGTGATGATCGATCATGCCCATTCCATCGTCATCGGCGAGACCGCGACGGTCGGCAATGACGTGTCGATGCTGCATTCGGTGACCCTGGGCGGGACCGGCAAGGAGGATGGCGACCGGCATCCCAAGGTCGGTGACGGGGTGATGATCGGCGCCGGTGCCAAGGTGCTGGGCAATATCCGCATCGGCCATCATTCGCGCATCGCGGCGGGCTCGGTGGTGCTGCACGAGGTTCCCTCTTGCAAGACCGTGGCCGGGGTGCCGGCGCGGGTGATCGGCGATGCGGGCTGTTCGGAGCCGTCGCAATCGATGAACCAGTTGCTGGGGATCGAGGATTACCTTTAGCACCGGGAGCCGGTGACCGGGTTTTCCGGTGGCGCGGTTTTGCGGGGCTCTGCCCCGTCGCCGTGCCGGCGACTCCCCGGGATATTTGCATGAAGAAGAAGTGGGAGGCGCCCGGATTTACAACCAGTCGCTTGCGCCGCTGCCGGTGAGTTC
The DNA here is from genome assembly GCF_028553805.1 of Paracoccus saliphilus. Taxonomy (NCBI): domain Bacteria; kingdom Pseudomonadati; phylum Pseudomonadota; class Alphaproteobacteria; order Rhodobacterales; family Paracoccaceae; genus Paracoccus; species Paracoccus saliphilus. Next base: position 1,481,922 of record NZ_CP067140.1, read on the forward strand.
GGGCAGGCTGAGCTTGTCGCGGGTGAGGCGGGCGTCGAGTTCCTCGGCGATCCGGGGGGCGAGCGAGAAGCCCTGATAGATCAGTGCCGAATAGAGCTGGATTGCCGAGGCCCCGGCACGCAGCTTGTCCCATGCCTGCTGTGCCGAGCCGATGCCACCGGTGCCGATCAGGGGGATCTCGCCCCCGGTTTCGCGGTAGAGGCGGGCGAGGATGGCGGTCGAGCGCCGAAACAGGGGCGCGCCGGAGAGGCCTCCGGTTTCGGAACCGTGCGGATCGGTCAGCCCGTCGCGTGACAGCGTGGTATTGGTGGCAATAATCGCGTCGATGCGGGCATTGCGGGCGACCGCGGCGATGTCCGACAGCGCGGTATCGTCGAGATCGGGGGCGATCTTGATGAAAACCGGCACGCGTCGGGGCAGGGCGTCGCGGGCGGCGATGACGCCGTCGAGCAGCGCGGCGAGGGCATCAGCGCCCTGAAGGTCGCGCAGCTTCTCGGTATTTGGGGAGGAGACGTTGACGGTCAGGAAATCTGCGGAACCGCCCGCGATGCGGGTGACCTCGGCGAAATCGGCGGCCCGGTCGGTGCTGTCCTTGTTGGCGCCGATATTGAGGCCCACGGGGACGCCCTTGGGGCGGGCGGCGAGGCGGGCGGCGATGGCCGCTGCACCGTCATTGTTGAAGCCGAAGCGGTTGATGATCGCGCGGTCCGGGGTCAGCCGGAAAAGGCGCGGTTTCGGGTTGCCCGGTTGAGGGCGGGGCGTGGCGGCGCCAAGCTCGACAAAGCCGAAGCCCGCACGCATCAGCGGCGCGGCGGCGCGGGCGTTCTTGTCATAGCCCGCCGCCAGGCCGACCGGGTTGGGCAGGCTGAGCCCGGCGAGTTCGCTGCGCAGCCGGTCCGAGGTGACGGGCGCGCCGGGCAGGGGGACGAGGCCCATGGCGAGAGCCCGGATCGACAGGTCGTGCGCCTGTTCGGGGTCGAGGCAATGCAGGGCGCGAAGGCCGAGCTTCTCGATCAGTCTCATTCCAGTGGTCCTGTCTCGTGGCCATCTGCGCCGCGCGTGATGGCGCGGGTCCAGCGGATATCGGTCATCTCGAACGTGCGGTAGAGATGCGGGAAGAGATCGCCGCCGCGCGAGGGCTCCCACCGCAGATCGTCGCCCAATGCCTGCGCGTCGCAGGCCAGCAGGGTGAGGTCGTCCTCATCCGCGAAATGCTTGGCCAGCGTTCCGGGAAGCTGGGCGGCGGTCGAGAAGTGCACGAAACCGTCGGCAATATCGACCGGGGCGCCGGCGCTGTGGCCATCGGACCGCAGGGTGGCCCATTCGGATGCACGGAGGATTTTATAGATCAACATGGGCGCATTTGCCGTGTGCGAGGGGGTGGGGTCAAGATGCCGGTCGCTTCGGCAGAGCATTTATGCACAGCGCCTTGTCGTATCGCTGTTACGACCGGCGGCTGGAGCAATTTACGCTTGATCGAACTCACTCTCCCCCGCTTCTTCTTCATGCAAGTATCCCGGGGGTCCGGGGGCAGCGCCCCCGGCCATCGCGGGACGCAATTTGGAACTGAGTCTGATTAACCGCAAACTGCTATAACCCGCATTAGGGATTTGACCAGCTTCCGGGCTTGGGTCAATCTGGCCGAGGGATATCAACAGGGTAGAAGGGAAACAGGGATGAGTGTTCGCGTTCTGACGGCGGCTTCGGTCATGGCGTTATTCGCCGGGGCGGCCCAGGCCGAGACGGTGCTGCATATCCTGCACACCAACGATCTGCACAGCCGGATCGAGCCGATCAACAAATATGACAGCACCTGCGATGCCGAGACCCGCGAGGCCGGAGAATGTTTTGGCGGCGTGGCGCGGGTGGCGACCAAGATCGGGGAGCTGCGCGAGCAGATCACTGCAGAGGGCGGCAATGTGCTGGTGCTGGATGCGGGGGACCAGTACCAGGGGTCGCTCTTCTACACGACCTACAAGGGCAAGGACGTGGCCGAGTTCATGACCGATATCGGCTATGACGCGATGGCGCTTGGCAACCACGAATTCGATGATGGCCCGGAAGGGGCGGTGGTGCTGGCCGATGGGGTCGAGTTTCCGGTAATTTCGGGCAACCTGGACCTGTCGCAGTCGAATATCCTCAAGGAGAAGATCGGCGACACGCTGACGCTTGAGGTCGGTGGCGAAAAGATCGGGATCGTGTCGGCGCTGGCGATGGATACGCCCGAGACCTCTTCTCCCGGTCCGAATGTCATCTTCATGGACGATATCGAGAGCCTGAAGGGGGATGTGCAGGAACTGACCGATGCGGGAGTGAACAAGATCATCGCGCTGACCCATGTGGGCTATCTGCGCGATCAGGACTATGCCGTAGAGGTGGCGGGGATCGACGCGATCATCGGCGGGCATTCGCATACGCTGCTGGGCGATATGGAGGGGGCCGAGGGGCCTTATCCGACCATGGTCGAGGGGCCGGAAGGTGCCGAGGTTCCGGTCGCAACCGCCTATGCCTATTCGAAATATCTGGGCCACCTGGTGCTGACCTTCGACGATGCAGGAAATCTGACCAAGGCCGAGGGCGAGCCGATCCTGCTGGACAATTCGGTGCCCGAGGACGAGGCGATTGCCGCCCGTGTCGAGGAAATGGCGGCGCCGATCGAAGAGTTGCGGCAGAAGGTGGTGGCCGAGACGGCGGCGCCAATCGGGGGAGACCGTGTGAATTGCCGCGCCAAGGAATGCGAGATGGGCACGCTGGTGGCCGATGCGATGCTGGACCGGGTCAAGGACCAGGGCATGAGCATCGCGATTGCCAATGGCGGCGGGCTGCGTGCCTCTATCGACGAGGGGCCGATCACCATGGGCGAGGTCTATACCGTGCTGCCTTTCCAGAACACGCTGGCGACCTTTGAGCTGAAGGGGGCCGATGTGGTGGCGGCGCTGGAGAACGGTGCCAGCCAGTATGAGGAGGGCGCAGGCCGCTTCGCGCAGGTGGCCGGGTTGAAATACACGGTCGATCCCGCCGCCGAGGTGGGAAGCCGGATCAGCGAGGTGATGGTCGCGCAGGATGGCGATTGGGCGCCGATCGATCCCGAGGCGGTCTATGGCGTGGTGTCCAACAACTACATGCGCGGAGGCGGGGACGGCTATGACGTTTTCGCGAACAACGCGCAGAACGCCTATGATTTCGGTCCCGACCTAGCGGAGGTTCTGGCCGATTACCTGGCTGCTCAGGGACCGGATTATGCGCCCATGCTTGATGGGCGGATTACGGTGAAATAGGGGCTCTGTCCCGTCGCCATTCCGGCGACTCCCCGGGATATTTGCATGAAGAAGAAGGGCTGCCTGAGGAGGGTGGCCCTTTTTCCTTTGCGTGGGCGCGGGGCGGTAAAGTTAATCGGGATCAGCGGGTGCGGTGAGGCTCATGGGATGGAGGCAGGTTGAGACCGAGATAGACCGCGCCGGGGATGGGGTTGTGATAATAGGGCGCGATGGGTCGGAAACCGAGACGGTCATAGAGGCGCAGGGCGTCCTGCATGTGATCGAGCGTGTCGAGCACCATGCGGCGATATCCGGCTTGACGCGCCGCCTCGATCACATGTGCCGCGAGCTTGCGGCCCAACCCGGTGCCGCGTGCCTCGGGGCGTAGGTAGAGGCGTTTCATCTCGCAAGTTCCCTCATTTAGAGGGCGCATGGCCACGCAGCCGAGGGTGAGATTGTCGGCGCGCTCTGCCAGCAACGCGATTCCCGTTGGCGGGGCGTATTTGCCGGGCAGGGCGGCCAGTTCGGCCTCGAAATCCTGGAAGTCGAGATCCACTGCCAGCCAATCCGCATATTCGCGGAAGAGTTGCCGCAGTGTTGGCGTGTCATCCGGGAAACCTGCCGGGCGGATATCGATCTGTTCCATGCGAGCAGAGATAGGCCGAGCCGGAAGGAAGCTCAAGCCCGGGTGCGGCTGTCGGAGACGAGCGGTTTTCCGTTCCTGACATGCTGTTTCGCCAGCTTGCGTCCCTCGCGCCCGTTCAGCAGCCGTCGGGCGGATCGCGGGCGATAGCCCGGCTGCGCGAGTTTGGGAAAGAGCGAGAGGATCTCGCGCCGCGCGGCGCCTCCGAGGGATTGCATCGCCTGCGGGCCGGTGAAGAGGCTCTCGGTCCAGGTGCCGTTCGAGAGGACGAGTTCATGATTGTCGAACAGCATGTGCCAATAGGTGACGCCATCTTCTGGGCAGAGGACCTCTATCCCCGGAAGATTGGCCAGATGCTTGGCGGCGACGAGGATTTCGTCCTGATCGAACATGCGTCGCGCGATCCTGGAATTGACGAGGATTCGGTGCTGGGGCGAGACCGTCAGGTCCCGCTCGGGCAGGCCGGGGCCGAGCGCGCCTGCCCGGAGCAGGATCGGGCGCAGATTGAGGCAGAGATCAAGCTGACGGTTGTCCACATGCCGGTGGCCGATCCAGGCGATGCTGCGCGGACCGTGGTCGCGGGTCACGACCAGGTCGCCGGGGCAGAGCGTTTCGATGGGTCGCGGGCCAGAGGTTGTTTCGATGAGGCTGCCGGTCGTGAAACATGGCACCGAGGGTGGGTAGTCCGGGACGTTTTGATCTTCTCTGAACACGTTGACGGTGCCGATGAACCTGAATGTTTCTGTCCTGTCGAAGATTGGATAGGCAAGAGTGCCGTCCTCTGTCTGCCGAGGCTCGGGGAAAACCAGGACCGAGTGCTTGTTCCCCAGTTCCGTACCAAATCGTTCCTCGGAGAAAACGCGGGGAAACATGACGCGAAAATGATTGCCGTGACTGTCCTCGATACGAGAACCGATGAAGCTGGCGAGCCGTGTGCCTGTGGGCACCGCACTGGGATCATTGCCGAAAACCGTGTCCTGGATCAGGGATTGCCCGGTCTTGTCCAGATCCCTATATCGGCTGTTGAAGCTGCTATCGTCGTCCTCCAGCAGGATGATGTCTTCTTGTGCGCCGCCGAGGTCGAAGGGCACGTTCACATGGCTGTTCGACCAGGGGGCGAATCCTCCACTCACGGTTCCCGTTGGGATTGGTTCGTCGAAAGTCAGCATCGTGATTTCGTATTTCATCGCATCTTCACCCGTCTGTTCCGCAGTTGCCGAAGTCGCGGCAAGGCCCGGCGTCGCGGCCGGGCCTGCAGCGGTCCGTCGATGACCGGGTTTAGCGGGAAGAGGTTGCGGAAGGCTTAAGCCCGACCGGACGAGCCGGGCCTATATGTCCACGGGGGTTACCTGCCGCAGATGCGCGGACATGCCGGTTCCGCGCTCGCGATAGGGGGTGCTGCCATATTGGGCGCGGTAGCATTTCGAGAAATGCGAGGGGCTGGAGAAGCCCGAGGCCAGCGCGATCTCGATGATCGACATCTCGGTCTGCATCAGCAGGTTGCGCGCGCGGGCGAGCCGGGTTTCCATGTAATAGCGTTTAGGGCTGCGGTTGAGATAGCGGCGGAACAGCCGTTCGAGCTGACGCGTCGACATGCCGGCATCGGTAGCCAGCCTTGCCGGGCTGACCGGGTCTTCGACATTGGCTTCCATCCGCGCGATGACGGCGGCCAGCCTTGGATGGCGCACACCGATCCGTGTCGGGATGGAGAGGCGCTGCCTGTCCTGGTCGGTGCGGATGCCGGTATGCAGCATCTGGTCGGCCAGCTCGGCGGCCAGCTCGTCGCCATGCGCTTCGGCGATCAGGTGCAGCATTAGGTCGATCGAAGAGGTGCCGCCCGCCGCGGTCAGCCGGTTGCCGTCATGAACGAAGACCGAGCGGAACAGCGTCACCTCGGGGAAAGCCTCGGCAAAGCCGTCATGATATTCCCAGTGGATCGTGGCTTTGCGGCCGTCGAGCAGCCCGGCCACCGCCAGCACCCAAGCGCCGGTGCAGACCGCCCCGATCGACGCGCCGCCTCGCGCCTTGCGGCGCAGCCAGTTCAGCACCGGCCTTGTTGCCTCATGCGAGACCTCGGTGCCACCGCAGACGATCACCACCTCGTCGCGATCCGTCGGGACATCGCCCTCCAGCCCCTCATGCAGCATGACGCGGGTGCCGTTCGAGCAGATGGCCGCATCGCCCGGTGGGCCAACCAGCCGCCATTGATATAGTTGTTTCCCTGCAGCGCGGTTGGCCAACCGCAACGGCTCTATCGCTGCCGAGAAGGGCAGCAACGTGAAACGGTCGAGGAGCAGGAAGGTGAAACGGCGCGGTTTGTCGGATTGCATGGAGCTGTCTCTGCGCAAGTGTAGCGACCACCTCACAACAGGGAATTTCAGATATGCGCAAGATCTGAAATTATGCGTCTCGTCCCATTTGCTTATGCGCAAGATCCGAAAATCTCGCCTCTCATGGTACTCGCTTCGTGTTTGCGAGGCAATGTGCTCTTTCCCTGAGGGGGCGAAGCGATTATATCGGCCCGACAGTCTTTCAAGGAGCATGTGCCATGACGCAGGAGAATCGCAAACCCGCCGCTGCCCAGAACTGGGACAAGGCTGGCTGGCGCGCCTATCCGCGCGTGCAGATGCCGGATTATACCGATGCCGCCGCGTTGGCGGTGGCAGAGGAGCAGCTTCGCCGTTACCCGCCGCTGGTTTTCGCGGGCGAGGCGCTGCGCCTGCGCGCGCAGCTTGCCGAAGTGTCGGAAGGCCGCGCCTTCCTGCTGCAGGGCGGCGATTGCGCCGAGAGCTTTGCCGAGTTCAGCGCCGACAATATCCGTGACACCTTCAAGGTGATGCTGCAAATGGCGGTGGTGCTGACCTGGGGCGCGCAGCTTCCGGTGGTCAAGGTCGGACGCATGGCGGGCCAGTTCGCCAAGCCCCGCAGCGCCCCGACCGAGACGGTGGATGGCGTCGAGCTGCCCAGCTATCGCGGCGATATCATCAACGGTTTCGACTTCACCTCCGAGGCGCGGGTTCCCGATCCGGGCCGGATGCTGGCTGCCTATACGCAGGCGGCGTCATCGCTGAACCTGCTGCGGGCCTATTCGACCGGCGGCTATGCCGACATGCACCTGGTCCAGAACTGGATCGCCGATTTCGTCGGCGGGCCAGAGGCGGCGAAATACCGCGATATCGCCGACCGTATCCGCGACGCGATGGCCTTCATGCAGGCAGCGGGCGTGAATTCCGACACCGCTCATCAGTTGAGCAAGGTGGATTTCTACACCAGCCACGAGGCGCTGCTGCTGGAATATGAAGAGGCACTGGCGCGTGTCGATGCGACGACCGGGGTGACGGTTGCGGGATCGGGTCACATGATCTGGATCGGCGACCGCACCCGTCAGCCCGATGGCGCGCATGTGGAATTCTGCCGCGGCGTGCATAACCCGATCGGTCTGAAATGCGGCCCAAGCATGACGAGCGAGGATCTCAAGCTGCTTCTCGCCAAGCTGAACCCCGAGAACGAGGCGGGGCGGCTGACGCTGATCTCGCGTTTCGGTGCGGGCAAGGTCGGGGATCACCTGCCACAATTGATCAAGGTGGTGCAGGAAGAGGGGGCGAAGGTCGTCTGGCATTGCGATCCGATGCATGGCAACACGATCAAATCGGCCTCGGGCTACAAGACCCGGCCATTCGATTCCGTGCTGCGCGAGGTGCGCGAGTTCTTCGCGATCCATGGCGCCGAGGGCACCATTCCCGGCGGCGTGCATTTCGAGATGACCGGCCGCGACGTGACCGAATGCACCGGGGGCGTGCGCGCGGTGACGGACGAGGATCTGTCCGACCGCTATCACACCGCCTGCGATCCGCGCCTGAATGCCAGCCAGTCGCTGGAACTGGCCTTCCTGGTGGCCGAGGAGTTGCGCGCCCGCCGCGAGGCGGCAGCGGCTCCGTCAAACGGCGTCAAGGTCGGCTGAGCAAATGTTGCATTGTTAACGGGAAAAGGCGGCCATCGGGGCTGCCTTTTTCATTTCCAACGCCGGTGAACCCAGAACCATTGTTCCATATGGCGGCGCACCAGCGCCTCGAGATCGTCATTCAGCGCCTGCATCATCGCGGCGGGTTCACCATGTTCGACCGGTTCACCCACATGGACGCGAAAGGACAGCCCGTCGGGTTGGCGGATGCCATGCACCGGCAGGATCAACGCGTCATAGCGGATCGCCAGTTCGGCCGGGGTCAGAACGGTCCTGCTTGGCAGACCGAAGAATTCCAGCTCGGGCGCGTGCCGGTCATGCTGGTCGAAGCCGAGGGCAAGCCAGCCGCCTCCTTTCAGGAAGCGCAGCATCGCCGCCAGCCCGGCCCGCCCGCGCGGAAAGAGCGGCTCTGCGATGGCGGTGATCGCCGGGATATAGTGGCGGTTGAAGGCCTCGTTATTCATCGGCCTATATAGCGCGCCGACCGGCCAGCCGCGACTGGCCAGCGCCGTGCGCATGGCGTCGTAATTGCCGAAATGGGCGCAGCCGATGATGACTGGCCGTCCCGCCTCGAAGGCGGCTTCCAGCGCGGACAGGCCCGGCCCTTCCAGCGGATCGGCCTCGCGGATGCGGCGGGTGAATTCCTCGCCCGAATAGATCTCGGCCACCGAGCGGCCGGCATTGCTTGGCACCGCGCGCACCAATGCCTCGACCTCCTTGCCGGTCAAATCGGGCCTTGCCAATGCCAGGTTGTCACGAATCCGACGCCGCCAGCCCGCGACCGGTGCCAGCAGATGCGAGAACAGCCAGCCCATGGCGGGGATGCGCCGCTCATATGGCAGCAGCCGCACCAGCCCCATGACCGCTAGAAAGGCGCCATTCGCGAGCCGGTCGCTCAGCGGTAATCTGTCATCTTCGCTCATTGATCCTTTCGCGCCGCACGGGCTTCGCGCGACCAGACATAGAGACCTGCGCCCACGATAATGGCTGCCCCAAGGATGGTCCAGCGGTCTGGAAACTGGCCGAAGAACAGCAGGCCCCACAACCCGGCCCAGATCAGCCCGGTATAACCGAAGGGCGCCAGCACCCCGGCCTCGGCGGTGGAGAAGGCGCGGACCAGAAGCCACTGGCTGAGCGTGCCGAAAAAGGCCAGCAGCAGGAAAACCCACCAATGCGCGGGATCGATCGGCTGCCAGATGAAGGGCACGATCGCAGAGGTCGCGACAGTGCCGAACACCGCCGACCACATGACCGAGGTTTCGACCGAATCGCTGCGCACCATGCGTGTCAGCAAGGCGCCCATGGCAAAGGTGAAGGCCCCGGCCAGCGGCAGGAGCGCGGCAGGCTGGAAAACACCCAATCCGGGGCGGATAATGATGAATGCTCCGATCATCGCCGCCGCGATCCCCGTCACCCTGCGCGGTCCGATCCTTTCACCCAGGAACAGCGCGGCGCCCAAGGTGATCAGCACCGGGTTCAGATCCATGATCGCGGTCGCCTCGGCCAACCCGATATATTGCAACGAGGTGAAGAACAGCCCCACCGAGCCAAGCTGCATCAGGGCCCGGCCTGCCTGCAATCCCGGTTGCCGCGTTCGCAGCAGGCCGAATATGCGCCCTCGGAAAATGGCAGTAAAAATCAGGATATTGCCGACGAAACGTGCCCAGACCACCTGCGCCGGGTGATAATGCTGCGTCAGGAATTTCGCGGTGGCGTCCATCAGGGTGAATCCAAGGATCGCCCCCAGGAGCAGGGCTATCCCGGCCGCGTTTCCACCCGCCGCAGGACGGCGTAGCCCGTCCCGCTCGCGCCCCATCAGAGCAAAGGCCCGCGCCAGGACTTGCATCAGCCGTGCACCGAAACAGCCGGACAGATGCCCGGCTGCTTCTTCTTCATGAAAATATCCCCGCCGGAGGCAAGAATCCTTGTCACAACAGCGCCTTTGCGCGCTCAGTCACGGCCTCCGCGGTGATTCCGAACTCCTTGTAGAGCGCCGGTGCAGGGGCCGAAGCGCCGAAGCTCTCCATGCCGATGAAGGCGGATTTCTCCTCGCGCCCGCGCTCGCCCAATAGCAGCCAGTCCCAGGGCTGGCGGATGGCGGCCTCGATGGCGATGCGGACGGTGCCGCCCGGCAGAACCTCTTCGCGATAGGCCTGGGATTGGGCGCGGAACAGTTCCATCGAGGGGACCGAGACGACGCGGGTCGGGGTGCCCTCGGCCTCCAGCGTCTCGCGGGCGGCGACGGCGATCTCGACTTCCGATCCGGTGGCCATCAGTACCACGGCGGGCTTGCCGCCAGATGCTTCGCGCAGCACATAGGCGCCCTTCAGCGACAGGTTCTCGTCCTGGTGATTGCTCCGGAGCGTTGGCAGGTTCTGCCGCGACAACGCCATGACCGAGGGCGCAGTATCGTGCGACAGGGCGATTTCCCAGGCTTCCGCGGTTTCGACCTGATCGCAGGGGCGAAGGGTGATGGTATTTGGCGTGGCGCGGCAGATGGCCAGATGCTCGACCGGCTGGTGGGTCGGGCCGTCCTCGCCCAGGCCGATGCTGTCATGGGTCATGACATAGGTCACCGGCAGGCCCATCAGCGCCGACAGCCGCATTGCGCCGCGCGCGTAATCGGTGAAAGTCAGGAAGGTGCCGCCATAGGGGCGGAAACCGCCGTGCAGCCAGATGCCGTTCATCGCGGCGGCCATGCCATGTTCGCGGATGCCGTAATGGATGTAGCGGCCAAGCCGGTTCCCGGCGTTGAAGATACCCATCTCGGGCGTCAGGGTGTTGTTCGATCCGGTCAGGTCCGCCGAGCCGCCGAAATTCTCGGGCATCACCGGGTTCAGTGCCGCGAGCACGTTCTCGCTGGCCTTGCGGGTGGCGAGCTTGGGCTGCTCTTCCGAGGTTTTCTGCTTCATCTCGCGGATGGTCTGGGCGAGCTGCGGGTTGACCTCGTTGCCGATCCGGCGTGCGAAATCGTCGCGGGGATTCGAGCTGAGCGCATCGACACGGGATTGCCATTCCTTGCGCGCGGCTGCGCCCCGAGCGCCGATCTCGCGCCAGCTTGCGGCGATGCCCTCGGGAATCTCGAAGGCGGTCTCACTGTCCCAGCCATAGGCCTTTCGGGTTGCGGCGATCTCTTCGGCGCCAAGCGGCGCACCATGGGCCTTGGCGCTGTCGGATTTCGTCGGTGCGCCGAAGCCGATGATCGTCTTGCACGAGACCAGGACCGGGCGGCCGTCATCCTTGGCGGCCTCGGTCAGGGCGCGGTCGATATCGGCGGCGTCATGGCCGTCGCATTCGAGCACCCGCCAGCCCGATGCGGCAAGGCGCGCCATCTGGTCGGTCTTGTCCGACAGGCTGACGCGGCCATCGATGGTGATGTCGTTATTGTCCCACAGCACGATCAGACGGCCCAGTTGCTGGTTACCGGCCAGGCCGACGGCCTCTTGGCTGATGCCTTCCATCAGACAGCCATCGCCGACGATGACCCACGTCCGGTGATCGCAGAGCTCGGCGCCGAATTCGGCGCGCATCGCCTCTTCGGCCATGGCCATGCCGACGGCGGTCGAGATGCCTTGCCCAAGCGGGCCGGTCGTCGTTTCGATCCCCTCGGCATGTCCGTATTCAGGGTGGCCCGCGGTGATCGAGCCCAGTTGCCGGAAATGCTTGATCTGCTCGATGGTCATCTGCTGGTAGCCGGTCAGGTGCAGCAGCGAGTAGAGCAGCATCGAGCCATGACCCGCCGACAGCACGAACCGGTCGCGGTCGAACCAATGCGGCGCGGAGGCGTCGAATTTCAGGTGATTGCGGAACAGCACTGTGGCCACATCGGCCATGCCCATCGGCATGCCGGGATGGCCGGATTTCGCGGCCTCGACCGCGTCCATCGCCAGCACGCGGATGGCGCTGGCCAGTTTCCAGTGATCGGGGTCGGCTTTGCGGCGGGCATCGAGATCCATGGTGGTCCTTCGGGTCTGGGTCGCTTTGTTGCTTGGTAGGGTTAACACGGGCCGGTTGCAAGTCGGGCGTCGCCTGTATGTGCGCAATTATCCCGGCTGTATAAGCGCGACTATGGTGGCCATTCGCACCCTGACCCCGCCAGAAATCGTTTCGTGATCAGGGTTGCTCTTCGGTTGCGCCATTGGCGATGAGCCGATCCAGTCCAGCCTCGAAACTTGCCGCGTCCTTGCCCAGCTCTGCCCGGAGTTCAGCCTGGAATACATCGGCGATGCGACCGAGATCCTGCATCAGGTCATGGCCCTTTCCGGTCAGTTCGAGCGCGATCAGGCGGCGGTCCGTCTCGTGGCCGGATTTGCGCAGCAATCCCACGCTTTCCATCCGCGACGCCGCCCTGCTGACGATGGATTTGTCCAGATTAACCCGCTTGTGGATATCGCGCACGCTCACCGCGCCCTCATTGGCCAGATGCGCCATCACCCGCCATTCCGGGATCGACAGGCCCGAGCGCTCTTGATGCAATGCGGCGAAGCGGCGGCTGATCTGGGTGGCCGCGACATTCAGGCGATAGGGCAGGAACTCATCCAGATTGAACGGCATCGGGCTCTCCTTTTGCGGCAGATCATCAAAAAAACGTTGCAAGAGCAACAAGAATATCTATCGGCTGCCATGCAGGCCCGTGTCTTGCAGCCGGGTGTCGCCTGTGCAATCAATCTGCGGGAGCTTGGCAGATGTGATTGCCTGCCGTGTTCCGTTTACCGCACAGACCTGGAACAGTGCCGGACAATCTGACCTGCCGAGGGCAGGGCTGGTCCGGTCGAAGACATGGCCCGATCCGATGCTGAACTTTTTTCATACGAATATCCGCTGGCTCGGCGTCGGGTTTCTTCTGACATTCGCATCGGCTTTCGGGCAGACATGGTTCATCTCGCTCTTTGCCGATTTCATCAAGGCCGAATATGCGCTGACCGATGGCAGTTGGGGCGGCCTTTATACCGGTGCGACGCTGAGCGCTGCCGCGCTGATGTTCCTGCGGGGATCGGTGGCCGATACGGTCGGGCTGTCGCGGCTGACCCCGGTCATGACCATCATCTTTGCCTGTGCCGCCCTGGGGATGGCTGCCGTGCAATCGGTCTGGATGCTGGGGATCGTGTTGTTCCTGCTGCGCTTTTGCGGGCAGGGCATGTTCACCCATATCGCCATGACCGCAATGGGCCGGTGGTTCGAGGCAAGGCGGGGTCAGGCCGTGTCGATTGCCGCATTGGGGCATCCTGCGGGAGAGATCGTCATCCCGCTGCTTGCCGTGCTGATGATCGGAGCACTTGGCTGGCGGCAGACATGGATCGCGGTGGCGGCGGTTCTTTTGCTGGTCGTGACGCCGGCCTTGTTGGTCTTGCTTTCCGAGGGCAGGTCGCCCGCGGGACATGCGGACCAGACGCCACGTCCGGGACTGATGGGGCGGCAATGGCGGCGGAGCGATGCGGTGCGGCACTGGTTGCTGCCCGCCTTGCTGCCGATCCTGCTGACCCCCGGTTTCATCAGCACGGTGATCTATTTTCACCAGGCTCATGTCGCCGCGGTCAAGGGCTGGAGCCTGGTCGAGATGGCTCCGGGATACACGGCATTCGGGATCTCGTCGGTGATCGCGGCTTTCGCGACGGGATGGGCGGCGGATCAGGTCGGTCCGCAGCGATTGCTGCCAGTCTTGCTGATCCCGATGGGGTTCGGCGTCGCTCTGCTTGGGTCGGCCAGCCATGTCGCGACCTGGTATGTCGTGCTTGGCTCGCTTGGCATGACGCTCGGGATCGCCAGTTCGCTCTGGGGAGTGCTGTTCCCGGTGCTTTACGGGACGGTGCATCTGGGGGCGATCCGGTCACTGGCGACGACCATCATGGTGATCTCGACCGCGATCGGGCCGGGGATTACCGGGGTGCTGATCGATCACGGCGTGGACCTGCCGGTGCAGAGCCGGTTCATGTCGCTATGGTGCTTTGCGATGGTGGGGTTTTGCTGGCTGATCCTGCGGCGCCTGAACGGCGATCTTGCGGAAGCCCGATCCTAGGCCGATCAGCCCCGTCCGCTGCGACAGGCAACGCAGCAGCCGTAAGTCGGGTCGAGTTCGAGCCGCGCGAAGGGGATCGGCTCTCCGCATTCCTCGCAATAGCCGAATTCGCCCTCTGCCATGCGTGACAGGGCGGCCTCGATGGCGCGGATGCGTTGGCCGCGGCGCGCTTCGACAGCGCTGGCCATGGCCTGATTCTGCATCGCATCCATGCGCGACAACCGGCCGACGCTTTGCTGATCGAGTTCGACTGGCCTGCGCGACTCGGCCGTTTCTTCGGATTCAGCGCGTAGCCGGATCAGCTCTTGATGCAGGAGTGGCTTGAAATGGTCCTGTATTTCATCCGGTTTCAATAAAATCCTCCCCCCTCCGGTCGCCGCCTGGAACATCGACGCCTTGTGAAAAGATATGCATTTGACGGTCGATAATCCAGCGGCGGGAACGGGTTGTGCCCCGGGCTTGACATCATTGCATCAGCAACGATAGTTTCGTTGCAACAGCAATGATCAGTTGTTGCGATGGAGGGTGAAGATGGCGAAGCATGAGCTGTCCAATGGCATGACCCGTTCGGCGGGCACGATCGGTACGCATCAGGGCTATATGCCGGGCTTTGGCAATGATTTCGAAACCGAGGCGCTGGAGGGGGCGCTGCCGCAGGGGCAGAACTCGCCCCAGAAATGCGCGTATGGGCTTTATGCCGAGCAGCTTTCCGGCACTGCCTTCACCGCGCCGCGCGGCCAGAACGAGCGGACATGGTGCTATCGCATCCGACCCTCGGTCCGGCATACCGGCGAATTTCGGGCAATCGATGTCCCTTACTGGAAGACCGCGCCGCATGTGCTGCCAACCGTCACCAGCCTTGGGCAATACCGGTGGGATCCGGTGCCGATGCCTGCGGAGGACGAGGACCTGACATGGATCACCGGCATGCGCAGCATGACCACGGCGGGGGATGTGAATATCCAGGTCGGGATGGCGAGCCATATCTATCTTGTCACGCGTTCCATGCAGGACGAGTATTTCTACTCCGCCGACAGCGAATTACTGATCGTTCCACAAGAGGGGCGGCTGCGTTTCTGTACCGAGCTGGGCGTGATCGAGCTGGAGCCAAGAGAGATCGCCATCATTCCGCGCGGGCTGGTTTACCGGGTCGAAGTGCTGGAGGGGCCGTGCCGCGGTTTCGTCTGCGAGAATTACGGACAGAAATTCGATCTGCCGAACCGGGGTCCGATCGGGGCGAACTGCCTCGCTAATCCGCGCGATTTCAAATGCCCGGTAGCAGCTTTCGAGGACAGGGATGTGCAATCCCGCGTGGTCATCAAATGGTGCGGGCAGTTCCACGAGACGATCATCGATCACAGCCCGCTGGACGTGGTCGCGTGGCACGGTAACTATTGCCCGTATAAATATGATTTACGGACATATTCTCCGGTCGGCGCAATCCTGTTCGATCATCCCGATCCGTCGATCTTCACGGTGCTGACCGCGCCTTCGGGGCAGGAAGGGACGGCGAATATCGATTTCGTGCTGTTCCGCGAGCGCTGGATGGTGGCCGAGCATTCCTTCCGCCCGCCATGGTATCACAAGAACATCATGTCCGAGCTGATGGGCAATATCTATGGCATCTATGACGCCAAACCGCAGGGCTTCGCGCCGGGCGGGATGAGCCTGCATAATTGCATGCTGCCCCATGGCCCCGACCGAGACGCTTTCGAGGGCGCGTCGAATGCCGAGTTGAAGCCCGAGAAGCTGGACCAGACCATGTCCTTCATGTTCGAGACTCGCTTTCCGCAACATCTGACTGAATTCGCTGCGAAAGAGGCTCCGATGCAGAAGGAGTATATCGAGGTCTGGAACCGGCTTGAGAAGAAATTCGATGGCACGCCGGGGGTGAAATGAGAAAGCCGGGGGCTTCGCGCCCCCGGAGCCCCCGCGGGATATTTGCATGAAGAAGAAGGGGAGCGGAATGCGGTCGTGGCTGGCGAGTGCCAATGAGGAAGGATGCGATTTTCCCGTTCAGAACCTGCCCTACGGGGTGTTTTCCATCGGTGACGAGGCGCCGCGCTGCGGGGTGGCCATCGGGGATCGGATCGTCGATCTGGCCGTTTGCGAGGCGCGTGGGCTGATCGATGCGGAAGGGGCCTTCGGCTTGCCGCAGCTGAACGGGTTCATCGCGCAGGGGCGGGCGAAGTGGGATGAAATCCGCGCCCGGTTGACGGAATTGCTGGCCGAGGATGGAGACAGGTCCCTGCCGCTGGTGGCGATGGCGGATGCGCGGCTGCATATGCCGATCCGGGTGAGCGAATTCACCGATTTCTATGCCTCGAAGAACCATGCCTTCAATGTCGGCGTGCTGTTTCGAGGGCCGGAGAACGCGCTGCCTGCGCAATGGACGCATATGCCGATCGGCTATAACGGGCGGGCCTCGTCCGTGGTGGTGTCGGGCACGCCGATCCGCCGCCCGATGGGGCAACTCAGGGGAGAGGAGGGGCCGGTCTGGTCGCCCTGCCGCCGCCTGGACCTGGAGCTGGAACTGGGTGCCGTGGTCGGCGGTGACAGCGAACTGGGCGAGCGGGTCAGCGTGGCCGAGGCCGAGCGGATGATCTTTGGCTATGTGCTGCTGAACGACTGGTCGGCGCGGGATGTCCAGGCATGGGAATACCAGCCGCTCGGACCGTTCCAGGCAAAGGCGCTTGGCACCACGATCAGCCCCTGGATCGTGACGCAGGCCGCGCTGGAACCGTTCCGCTGCGAAGGGGCCGAGCGGGTGAACCCACTGCTGCCCTATCTGCGCGAGGAACAGCCCGGATTCTACGACATGACCGTGGGCTGGAGCCTGAACGGCCAGAAGATGGTGCAGACCAATTACAACGTCATGTATTATTCCAGCGCCCAGCAACTGGCGCATCATAGCAGCTCGGGCTGTCCAATGCGGGTGGGTGATTTGCTGGGCTCGGGGACGATCTCGGGACCGGAGCGGGACCAGACCGGGGCGCTGCTGGAGATGACCGGGGGCGGCAAGACCCCCGTGACGGTGAATGGGCAGGAGCGGCGTTTTCTCGAGGATGGCGACGAGGTCGGGCTGTTCGCCTTTGCCGAGGGGCAGGGATACCGGGTCGGCTTCGGCCCCTGCACCGGGCAGATCCTGCCGGCGACGGAGTAGGTCATGGGACATCATCGGGTCGTGCTGCATGATTACTGGCGTTCTTCGGCCTCTTACCGGGTGCGGATCGGTCTGGGGTTGAAGGGCATCGCGCATGAGCGGGTCTCGGTCGATCTGCTCAAGGGCGCGCATCGCGAGGAGGCGCATCGCAGGATCAACCCGCAAGCCCTTGTGCCGGTCCTGGAAATCGACGGGCTGGTGCTGACGCAATCGCTGGCGATCCTGGAGTACCTGGACCAGACTCGGCCCGAACCACCGCTTTTGCCCTCGGATGCGGCAGGGCGTGCCCATGTGCGGGCCATCGCGCTGGCGATCGCCTGCGAGATTCATCCGGTTTCGAACAGTTCCGTCCTGACGCGGATCGAAGAGCTGGCGGGTGCCGAGGCGCGCGCGGAATGGAACCGCGACAATATCTGCCGGGGGCTGGTTGCGGTCGAGGCGATGCTGGATCATCCGGGCTGGAGCGGGCGTTTCTGTCATGGCGATCAGCCGGGATTGGCCGATTGTGCACTGATCCCGCAGCTTTACAACGCGACCCGGTGGGGCGTCGGTTTTGACGATTTGCCGCGGATCACGGCGGTGCAGGGCAATTGTGCAGCCCTGTCTGCATTTGTTGCAGCGCATCCGGAGAGCGTGTCTCCACCCTGAAAAACGGGAATATTCGGGCCAAATTGAGGTGAAATTGCCCCATTTGTTGTAAGAACACCGCACGAGCCCGGGTTGTTTGGTCAAATCTGTCCGCTAGACTGGCTGAAACAATATTACGCAGGGAGGGGGATATGAGTAATCCAAGCGATCCGGTTCCGCCGCTGGAAGGTGCGCTGGATACCGACTTCACGATCGGCCAGGACAATATCGAGGGGCAGGTAGGCCCGTTCGGCTTCGACATTCACAATCCGGTCTTTGTCGTTTCGTCGCTGACCGCCATGCTGTTCATCCTGCTGACCTTGCTTTTTCCGGGCACCGCGGGCGAGATCTTCAAGGCCATTGTCGGCTTCGCGACGGGTACGCTCGACTGGTATTTCATGATCGTGGTCGATTTCTTCATCCTGTTCTGCGTGGTGCTGATCTTCACGCCCTATGGCTCGATCAGGCTGGGCGGCAAGGAGGCGCGGCCGGAATACAGCTACCTGTCCTGGTTCTCGATGCTGTTTGCCGCCGGGATCGGGATCGGGCTGCTGTTCTTCGGGGTGCTGGAGCCGGTCTATCACATGGCGGTGTCATCGCCGCTTGGCACGCCCTCGCCCTTTGGCGAGGATGGCACGATCAACACGGAGGCAATCGAGCGGGCGCGGGCGATGGGCATCGCCGGAACCTATCTGCATTGGGGCATACATGGCTGGGCCGTCTATGTGGTGATGGCGCTGGCGCTCGGGCTTTTCACCTATAACAAGGGGCTGCCCTTCTCGATCCGCTCGGCCTTCTACCCGATCCTCGGAGAGCGGATCTGGGGCTGGTGGGGTCATGTCATCGATATCCTCGCGGTCTTCTCGACGCTGTTCGGGCTGGCCACCTCGCTTGGGCTGGGCGCACAGCAGGCCAATGCCGGGATGAATTTCGTCTATGGGCTGGAGATCAGCATCACCACGCAGGTGATCGTCATCGTCCTGGTGACGATGGTGGCGCTGGTCTCGGTCTGGCGCGGTCTCGATGGCGGGGTGAAGAAACTGTCCGAGATCAACATGATCATGGCGCTGCTGTTCTTTCTCTTCGTGCTGTTCGTCGGACCGACGCTTGCGGGGCTGAACGGGTTCTGGACCGGGCTCGTCACCTATGTCGAGGAATTCATCCCGATGTCGGCTCCATTCGGCCGGACCGATGACGCCTTTCGCGAGGGATGGACGGCGTTCTACTGGGCGTGGTGGGTCAGCTGGGCGCCCTTCGTGGGCATGTTCATCGCCCGTGTATCGCGGGGCCGCTCGATCCGTGAATTCGTGATCTGCGTGCTGCTGATTCCCAGCATGACGATCTTCATCTGGATGGGCGTGTTTGGCGGCGTGGCCATTGATCAGCTTTTCGCCAATCCCGATGCCAGCCTGGTCAAGGAATACGTGATCGACAATTACAGCCCCGAATTGTCGCTGTTCGGGATGCTGAACGAATTGCCCTTCACCGGGATCGTCTCGACCATCGCCATCATCCTGGCGCTGATCTTCTTTGTCACGTCATCCGATTCCGGTTCGCTGGTGGTCGATACGATTACCGCCGGGGGCAAGACCGACGCGCCGAAACCTCAGCGGTTGTTCTGGGCCACGATCGAGGGGCTGATCGCCATCGTGCTGCTGATCGGCGGTGGGCTGGAGGCCCTGCAGGCCGGGGTGACCGCGACGGGGATTCCGTTCTCGGTCGTGATGCTGCTGATGTGCTACACGATCTTCCGGGCATTGCAGAGCGAGCCGCGATGAGACGGTAGAGGTCCTGTGGAGCGCTGATGTTTCAGCGCTCCAGCACCATCAGGTCGCCTTCGAAGCTGACCCGGGCGAAGCGCCGCAGATAGGACATGCCGAGAAGCGAGCCGTCCAACTCGCCGCCGATCACCGTGGCGGGGACATTGCGATCGACGATATCGCCTATGGCGAATTCCTCGATGGTGACATTGGCGGTCCGGACGGTGCCATTCGCCGTCCGCGCTGTGCCGATATAGGCGAGATCCTCGGGGTCGATGCCGATCCTGCGCGCGTCCTCGGCACCGAGCGCGATAGAGGTGGCGCCGGTATCGACGACGAAGCGCACCGGTGTGCCGTTCAGTTCGGCGGTCAGGTAGAAATGGTTGTCGCGGCTGACCGGGATCTCGACCCGGCCCCCGGAGATGACCTGCTGTGTGCCCCGGTCGAGCCAGAGATTCGCGGCGAAGGTGGCGCCTGCGAAGATGACGCCCCAGAGCATGATCTGCCGTAGCCCCTGGCTGCCGCGCCCCGACAGCTCGAACAACAGCGCGCCGCCGATGAATATCAGAAGCAGGCCGTAATAGATCAGTTGCGCCCAATCCTCGCCCAGCATCAGAACAACCCCGTGCCCTGCAGCCCGTCGATCACGAACTGGATCGACAGCGCCGCCAGCAACATGCCGAGCAGGCGCGTGACCACCATCGTGCCAGTGCGGCCGAGCGCGCGGGCCAGCGGCGTGGCCAGGTGGAACAGCGCGAGCGCGATTGCCAGGACCGCCAGCATCACCAGATGCACCATCACGACATGCAGCACCCCGGTTTCCTGCCCGACCAGCAGGATCATCGTCGCCAGCGATCCGGGACCGGCCAAAAGCGGTGTCGACAAGGGAAAGACCGAGGGGTCGTTCTCGGGCTGATCGTCGATATTCTGCCCCTCGCGCCGTTCGGTTCGCCGCTCGAACAGCATGTCCAGCGCGGTCAGGAACAGCAATATCCCGCCCGCGATGCGAAAGGCGGGAAGCGAGATGCCGATGCCGGACAGGATCGCCTTGCCCGTCAGCCCGAACAGCGTCAGCAGGATCGCGGATATGACGACGGCGCGCAGGCCGATGCGGCCCCGTTCGGTCGCGTTCATCTTTGGCGTCAGGGCGATGAAGATCGGCGCCAGCCCGACAGGGTCGATGACCACGAAGAGCGTGACGAAGGCGGTGATGTAAAGCGACAGATCCATGCCCCCTTATCACCCGGCCAACAGGACATGCCAAGCGCTAGAGCGAGTTGCGCCTGTGCAGATTGGCTCCTGTCACTTCTTCTTCATCCAAATATCCCGGGGTCCGGGGCAGCGCCCCGGTCATCGCGGGACGCAAATGCCCGGTATTTCCGATTCTACGCGGCACGCTCTCGCGTGAAATTGGCTTAATCACGGCATTTGCCTTGCGGTCGAGTGGCCTGAAACGGTCGAGATCAACCGGCCGCCGATACAAGAAAAATCTTCGAAAACAGGCACCTGGCCTCGGAATCTGATCCCCGGCCATAGAAAAACCGCGCCGATTTACCGGCGCGGTTCGAATATTCCTGGCAAAACCGGAAGGGTTATTCCCGGTTGTCCACTGCCTCGCCGTCCTCGTCCGAGGAGGCGCCGCCGATATCGTCGAACAGTTCGGCGATCTCGAATTCGGCTTCGGCATCGGCTTCGGCGGCCAGGTCCTGGATCGACTTGCCCTGAGCCTGAAGCTCGGCTTCTTCCTTCGAGCGCGCGACGTTCAGCGAGATCACGGCCTCGACCTCGGGGTGCAGCACGACGGTGACATCGTGCAGGCCCAGGTTCTTGATCGGCTGGCCGAGAACCAGTTGCTTGCGATCGACGGAATAGCCGGCCTCGGTCGCTGCATCGGCCGCGTCGCGGGTCGAGACGGAGCCGTAAAGCGCGCCCGAATCCGATGCGGAACGGATGACCACGAAGGTCTGGCCGTCCAGCTTGTTGGCGACTTTCTGTGCTTCGGCCTTGCTCTCGGCGTTACGCGCCTCGAGTTGGACCTTGCGTTCCTCGAATGCCGCGATGTTGGCTTCCGAGGCGCGCAGCGCTTTGCCCTGGGGCAGCAGGAAGTTGCGGGCATAGCCGTGCTTGACGTCCACGACCTCGCCCATCTGGCCCAGCTTGGCCACACGTTCCAGCAGGATGACTTGCATGATATCCTCCTTACTTCACGGCATAGGGAAGCAGGGCGAGGAAGCGGGCGCGCTTGATGGCGCGGGCCAGTTCACGCTGCTTCTTGGCCGAGACGGCGGTGATGCGCGAGGGCACGATCTTGCCGCGTTCGCTGATATAGCGCTGCAGCAGACGGGTGTCCTTGTAGTCGATAGTCGGCGCGTTGTCGCCCGAGAAGGGGCAGACCTTGCGGCGGCGGAAAAACGGTTTGCTTGCCATTGTTCAGATCCTCTCAGTTCCGCTCGCGGCGTTCGCGGCGATCGCCACGCTCTTCGCGTTTCTGCATCTGCACCGAGGGGCCTTCCTGGTGCTCGTCCACGCGGATGGTCATCACGCGCATCACGTCGTCATGCAGACGGGCAAGACGCTCCATCTCCTGCACGGCAGCCGAGGGCGACTCGGTGCGCAGGAAGGCGTAATGGCCCTTGCGGTTCTTGTTGATCTTGTAGGCGAGGGTGCGGACACCCCAATATTCGTGATCCACGACCTTGCCGCCATTATCGGCGAGTACGGTCGAGAAATGTTCGATCAGCCCTTCGGCCTGCGTGTTCGACAGGTCCTGGCGGGCGATCAGCACATGCTCATACAGAGGCATGGCGATCCTTTCATTTTCGGGCGCATTTCATAGGCGGGTCTTCCCTTCCGCACCCGCCACGAGAGACTGCGCCGGTTGCATGTGTCTCGGCGGAAGGATGGGGACTTATAGCGGCAGATGCTGCGAGTGCAAGGTGATTCGCCGCTACGGTGGGCATCTCGCGGTTGCGGCCAGTGCCATGGCACGATCGTCGATGAAGCTGATCGCGCTTTACGGCTGGACGCGGTGGGGGTAATCCCCGTTCATGCTTCCTGAAGACCGCCTTGCCCAGATCACCCAACGCTTCGAGTTTCTCGAGGCGCAGCTGAATGCCGGTGCCGATCCCGCTGAGATTGCCCGGATCAGCCGGGAATATGCCGAACTGAAACCAGTGGTCGAGCAGATCGCCCATTGGCGGGAGGCGCGTGACCAGATGGCCGAGGCCGAGGCCATGCTGAGCGATCCCGAAATGCGGGAACTGGCCGAGGACGAACTGGCGCAACTGCGCGAGGAACTGCCCGAGCTGGAGCAGAACCTGCGCATCGCCCTGTTGCCCAAGGATGCCGCCGATGCCCGTCCCGCGATCATCGAGATCCGGCCCGGCACCGGGGGCGACGAAGCCGCCCTGTTCGCGGGCGACCTGCTGGCGATGTATCGCCGCTATGCCGAGGCGCAGGGCTGGTCGTTCCAGTTGCTGGAATATAGCGAGACCGAGCTTGGTGGCGTCAAGGAGGCCACAGCCCGGATCGAGGGCGATGGCGTCTTCGCCCGGCTGAAATACGAATCCGGGGTGCATCGCGTGCAACGCGTGCCCGAGACCGAATCGGGCGGGCGTATCCATACCAGCGCCGCGACGGTCGCCGTCCTACCCGAGGCGGAGGATGTTGATATCGACATTCCCGCGAACGATATCCGTATCGACACCATGCGAGCCTCGGGTGCGGGGGGGCAGCATGTGAACACCACCGACTCGGCGGTGCGGATCACCCATATCCCGACGGGAATCGTGGTGATGTCTTCCGAGAAATCCCAACACCAGAACCGGGCCAACGCAATGGCGGTGCTGCGGGCACGCCTTTACGACATGGAACGGCAGCGCGCCGATGACGCGCGGGCGGCGGATCGCAAAAGCCAGGTCGGCAGCGGCGATCGCAGCGAACGCATCCGCACCTATAATTTCCCGCAGGGCAGGATGACCGATCACCGGATTAACCTGACACTCTATGCGCTGGACAAGGTCATGCAGGGCGACCTGGGCGAGATCATCGATGCGTTGACCTCTTACGACCAGGCCGCGCGTCTGGCGGCGGACGGATGAGCCCGCCGACCGGGAAAGAGCTATGCCTTGCCGCGCAGGAACGGCTGGAGGGTGCGGGGGTCGAGGATGCTTACCGCGACGCCTCCCTGCTATTCATGCATGTGCTGGGCGAGGTTCTTGGCGCAAGGGTCAAGCGGCATCATCTGGCGCAATATCTGAAAGATCAGGTTTCGCCGGATCTCGAGGCCGCATTCACGCGCGCCATCGATGCCCGTGTCGCACGCCGTCCGGTCAGCCAGATCATCGGCAGGCGGGCCTTCTGGAAGCATGAATTCCGCGTGACGAGCGACACGCTGGACCCGCGCCCGGAAACCGAAACGCTGGTCGAGGCGGCGCTGGAGCTGCCTTGGCGCAATGTACTGGACATGGGCACAGGGACCGGGGCGATCCTGATTTCCCTGCTTGCAGAGCGCCCCGGTCGCGCGGGAACCGGAACCGAGATTTCCCCGGCGGCGCTTGACGTGGCGCGCGAGAATGCCCAAGTCATTGGAGTGACCGCGCAGCTGATCGCTGCGGACTGGTATGACGGCGTGACCGGGCGCTATGACCTGATCGTCTCCAACCCGCCTTATATCGCGCTTGAGGAAATGGCCGGGCTTGCGCCCGAACTGCGCGAGTGGGAGCCATATCAGGCACTGACGGACGGCGCGGACGGCCTGACGGCCTATCGTGCCATTGCGGCAGGGGCGGCGGAGCACCTGACACCGGGTGGGCATGTCCTGGTCGAGATAGGTTCGACACAGGGCGCGGCGGTTGCGACAATTTTTCGCAGGCAGGGTGCAGAAACCCGCCTGATTCCCGATCTGGACGGGCGAGACCGTGTCGTTTTGGCCCGTTTTGGCAGTTGAAGGGCGGTTTTTGAGGGGAAATGGATAAAAGTCACAACTTTTCCCTTGTCATGACCCGCCTCGCATGGTTAGTCAGCGGCGTGCCGGGGCCGAAAGGCCACCGCACTGGTCAGCCTGACAATGCCGAAAAGACAAGCTGCGCCTCGCGCACAGCGACAGAGCAGGACAAGGCTGAACGGCAGGGCGCGGATTTCGCCGCGGACGCCGCCTGAAACGTTGTCCAGACCCAACTGGAACCACAGACAGACAAACTGATGAGATCATCGAAATCACGTTCGCGCAACAAGTCTAATCGTCAGCGTTCGCTGGGGAATATCGTAAATCGTGTCTTTGACAGCTCGGGTCCCGAGGGCAAGGTACGTGGCACACCGCAACAGATCATCGACAAGTATCTGACGCTGGCGCGCGATGCGCAGCTTTCGCATGATCGCGTGGCAGAGCAGAGCTTTTTTCAGCATGCGGAGCACTACACGCGGATGCTGAGTGAAGCTCAGCGCGAGATGGCCGAGCGGCAGCAGCAATATCAGCAAAATCAGAATCCGCATCATCGCCAGAATGCCGATGACGACCGCGACAATGGCGGACGTGATAACAACGGTGGCCGCGATAATGGTAACCGCGACAACAGTGGAAGAGACACTGGTGGACGCGATAATGGCGGGCGGGACAATGCGCAGCGCGATTCCGGTCGCGACAACAGTTTTGCCCGTGACACCAATTCACCGCCGCGCAATGGCCGGGATCACGCTGAAAATGACGTGAAAACCTCGGCAACGCCCGGCTCGACGCAAGAGGCGGAGAAACCTCGGACAGAGAAGCCTCAGACGGAGGATCAGCCGGCCGCTGCCGACAAGCCGGCCCCGGCTCGCCGGGGTCGTCCACGCCGCGAACCCGTTGCCGAGAAGACGGAACAACCAAAACCAGAGGCGTCGTCCGAGGCTGTAGAACAGCCCAAACTGGGATTGCCCGATGCGGTCGGTTCAGAGGATGAGGGCGGCGGTCTGGTTGAGACGCCCGAGGCCGGGACTGCCAAGAAAGCCCGTGCGCCGCGGACGACAACGCGAAGCCGTACGGCCACCGCGAGCAAGACGCCACGGACGACGACCCGTCGCAAATCCTCGGATTCGGCAAAGGCGGATGGCAAAGCTCCGGCTGCTACCGAGGCGGAGCCGAGCGGGAACGATACCGAGAAGAGCTGATATGTCGCGATAGAGCAATTTGCGCTTTATCGAACTCACTCTCCCGGCTTCTTCTTCATGCAAATATCCCGGGGGTCCGGGGGCAGCGCCCCCGGCCATCGCGGGACGCAATTCGGAACTGAGCCTGATTAACCGCAAACTGCTTTAACGTTCAGAGGCCACCCGCGATCCATTCTTGCTGAAAACGCTGTGACATCATGAAAAAGGGGCCGCTCGATGCGGCCCTTTTCTCATTTCTGGCCGCGATTCGCGTTTTCGAGGATGCGAGTAAGGGCGCAGAAATGTTCGAGATCGATTTCTTCGGCGCGCGAGGTGGGGGCGATGCCCGACTGTTCCAGCAGCGATTCGATCCGGGGATGCAGGCCGCGCAGCGACGCGCGCAGCATCTTGCGGCGCTGGTTGAAGGCGGCGGCGGTGACCTGCGACAGGATTTTCGGATTGGCCGGAAAACGCGGCTCGGGCAGGGCGGTCAACTGGATAACGGCGGAATGCACCTTGGGCGCCGGAACGAAGGCTTCGGGCGGCAGGGTCATCACGATCCGCGCCTCGGCCCGCCACTGCGCCAGCAGGGCGAGGCGGCCATAGGCCTTGCTGCCCGGACGGGCGGTGATCCGCTCGGCGACTTCCTTCTGGAACATCAAGGTCAGCGTTTCCCAGAAAGGCGGCCAATCAGGGGGCGTCAGCCAGCGGATCAGCAGCTCGGTGCCGATATTATAGGGCAGGTTGGCGGCGATGCGGATCGGCGGGGTCAGATGCACCAGCGGATCGATCTTGAGCGCATCGTCATTGAGGACCGTCAGCCTGCCAGGATAGGCCTCCGCGATTTCGGCAAGGGCGGGCAGGGCGCGGGCATCCTTTTCGATGGCCAGCACATGGCGCGCGCCCTCGGCCAGAAGCCCGCGGGTCAAGCCGCCGGGACCGGGGCCGATTTCCAGCACGTCGCATTGCGACAGATCGCCCGCCTGCCGCGCGATCTTGGCGGTCAGGTTCAGGTCCAGCAGGAAATTCTGACCGAGCTGCTTTTTCGCGCGCAATTCATGACGGGCGATGACGTCGCGCAAGGGGGGCAGGCCGTCGATGCTGCTCATGCCCGTGCTGCCGGATGGATATTTTCATGAAGAAGAATCATCAGGGTTTGTCCGCCATGTCGCGGGCCATCCGCAGGGCGGCGATGGTCGAGGCCGGATCCGCGCAGCCCGTTCCCGCGATGTCGAAGGCGGTGCCGTGATCGGGCGAGGTCCGGATGTAGGGCAGGCCGAGCGTGACATTGACGCCCCCGGCGAAATCCAGCGTCTTGATCGGGATCAGGGCCTGGTCGTGATAGGCGCAGATCGCCGCGTCATAACGCGCGCGGGCGGGGGCGTGGAACATCGTATCGGCGGGTAGCGGGCCGGCCAGGTCGATGCCCTCACCGCGGAGGCGGTCGAGCAGCGGGGCGATGCGCTCGGCTTCCTCGCACCCCATCGTGCCGCCCTCGCCGGCATGCGGGTTCAGGCCCGCCACCGCGATGCGCGGCGCGGCGATACCGAAATCGCGGATCATCGCGGCATGGGTGATGCGGATCGCCTGTTCCAGCAGATCGGATGTCAGGGTGGCCGGGACTTCGGCAAGCGGGATATGGATGGTGGCAGGCACGACCCGGCATGGTGGCGAAACCGAGGTGGAGGCGAGCATCATCACCACTGGCACATCCCCGGCCAGATGGGCGAGATATTCGGTGTGACCGGGGAAGCGGAAGGAGGCGCCTTCTTTCAGGGCCTGCTTGTTGATCGGCAGGGTGGTGATGGCCGCCGCCTCGCCCCGCGTGACCAGATCGACGGCGCGGGCAATCACATCGATCACGCCTTGCGCATTGGCCGGGTCGGGCCGTCCCGGAGTCGCGGGTTCCGCGAAATCATGGCGCAGGACCGGAAGATGCCCGGCGGGCACCCGGTCATTCGGAACCGCGATCTCGGTAAAGGCGGCGCCCTTGGGCAAGTGGCGCGGATCACCGATCCAGGCATAATCGACCCCGCAGCCCAAGGCGCGGATCGCCAGTTCGGGACCGATTCCGGCCGGCTCTCCGCAGGTCAGCAGGATACGCTTGGTCATGGTGTCGTCACGGCCTGCGGATGACCGCATCGGCACGAAGCTCTTGCAGGAAGGCATTGGCCATTTCATTGGCCTTGCGGTTGAAGATCTGTTCGCGAACCGCCTCGCGGGTGGGAATGCCCGAGGGATTGGGAATGGCGGCTTCGACCCCGTCCGGCTCTTCGGCGGTCGTCGCGACATTTTCGTCTTGGTCTGCCAGCAAGGCCGGTTGGCGCGAGCAGAGCATCACCAGCTCGGCACCATTGCCATAATTCACGACCGCGGCCTCATCCGCGTCCAGCGAGGCGAGTTGCGTGGCGATCAGCGCCGGGATGGCGTTTTGCGAGGCGGTCTGGCGATTGATCTGCGCGGAAATCTCGGCCCCGGCCTGGACATAGAGATCGTCGCAACTGCGGGTCCGCGCCGCCAACGAAGCGGCATCGCTGGACGATGCGAGCCGCAAGGTCATGTAATCCAGCACCTGTTCGCGCGCGCCGGGGCGCAACGTGCCCTGGCTGTCGCGCAGCCGGAACAGCACCACCGCGCCGGGAACCTGCAGGGGCTGGGTTGTCTGCCCCGGCTGCAGGTTCAGGATCACCGGGCGCAGCGACGGGGGAAGATTGTCGATATTCACCCAGTTCAGCCGTCCACCGGCCTCGGCCGAATCCGATGCCGAATATTCGCGCGCGGCTTCGGCGAATTGCGCTTCGCTTGGGTTGCTTGCGGCGATCGAATTGGCGAGCTGCATCGCTTGATCCTCGCGGCCCTCGGGAGCGGGGATGATCAGCTCTGACAGGAGTACGCGGTTGACGATCGGGGTCTCGATCTCGCGCTTCAGGGCCTGGTCGACCTCGGCATCGCTGACATTGATCTGCGGGATGAAGCGCTGACGGATGACGCCGCGCCATGCGACCCCGGCCTCGACGAAATCGCGAAAGACCTGGTATTCGACCCCCGCGCGCTCCAGCGCGGCGGTGAACTCGGCCGAATTCATGTTGGCGCGGCTGGCGAATTCATCGAGCCCCGCCTGCAGGCCTTCCTCGGTCGTCTCGATCCCCATCTGCTCGGCGGCGAACATGCGCAGGCGGTCCTGCACCAGCGCATCCTCGGCACCCTGGCGGTCGATATCCGGAGCGCCCAGCAACCGCATGAAACGTTGCCGCTGATCGACCTCGTAGCGGGTGACCGCCTTGTCGTTGATATACAGCACCGGCTCGAACGGGTTTTGCGCCGAGGCCGGGGCGATTGGCCCGAAAAGCAGGCTTGCCGTGATGGCGATGCCGGAGAGAAGATGCCGCATATGCTGCCCCCAAATCATTCATTGGCACAAGACTAGCGCATGCAGCTGCGCCGCGCCACTGTGCCCAATCCGTCTTTTTGCCGACCGAAGCCGCCAAGGCGGACAGAGAGGTCGAAACTGGTTTCCGGCCGCACGTTATCCGAATCCGTGAAGCGACGCGACAGGCCCATTTCGACGCTCACGCATTCGTTCCGATAGGTGACGTCCAGCGACGCCATCTGTGCTTGCTCGGCGGTGAAATTATATCGCGTTTCGGCATTGCCCCACCAGCCCGGGGCGATCTGCCAGCCGATATTCGCGGTCAGTTCGTTGGTATCTTCGGACCGGCCCTCGTCCCGTTCGCTGTCGATCCACAGATGCCCGGCCGAGATTTGCAGATCCGGGCGCAGCCATCCGAGGCGCAACTCGTTGCGGGAGAAGTCGAAGGAATCGTCGAACAGCGCCCGGTTGGAGATGGCGAGCCCATCGCCGCTGTCGTAATGCGCGGCCAGCAGCCAGTCCGAGCGATTTCCGCCAAGAGGAGAGCCCGCGACGAATTGATCTTCGTGATGCGCCCGGAAGACCCGCCCGCCGGTCAGGCCGATCGACCAGCCTGTCGGATCGATGCGGGTCCAGCTGACGCCGAGATTCGCGCGCAGCCCGGTTTCGCGGGCATCCCAACCCGGGAATCGGTTGGTGGAAAACAGGTTGCCTTCATCGAATTCGATCAGGCGGCTGTCCTCGTTCGGGATGTCGTCGTCATCGCCGCGGGGCGACCAGAGGAGCTGGGCCACCGGTTCGACCAGATGCGTGGCCCCGGCGGAATGGCCGATCAACGGCCAGCGCAGTTCGACCCCGCCGATGGGCACGGCGCGAGCGACGACATCGTCGAAATCGCTGTCCTGGGCGATGCGATACAGGTCGGCGTCCAGCCCCAGGATGGCCGCGCCCATCACGCCGCCCGGCAGGATCTGGTTACGGCGCCAGTCCAACCCGAAAGAGCCCCTTGCCACGTCGCGGCCGTCGATATCCTCGTCCGAGGGGCGGCGATGGGCGTGAATCGACCATTCCATCATTGCCTCGCCACCGATCATGCCGGGGGTGAACCGGCGCTGCCAGATCGCGTCGGCAACCTGTGCGGGGGAGGTATCGTTGGGTTCGTCCGCGCGCAGCGAGTGGTAGTTGCCGATTCGCGCGAAGACCAGCTTGTCGCGCTTGACCCGTTCAAGCGTCACCCCGCTCCATAACCGGTCGGCGTCGGTCACATCGTAGTCCAGCAGGTAGCTGCGATCCGATGCGACCTGCAATTGCACACCGAGGTTATAGCCGCGAGGCAGTTCGAACCGGGCGGCACCGAACAGGTAACCGCGCGTCTCTCCCGGATCGATGTCGTCGCGGGTGATCGCGCCGTTCCATTCCATCGCGCCGCCTCGATAGGCGTGGCGATAGCGCAGTTCCAGCGTGCGGGTGCGGCTGGCCGATAGATAGGGGGTGATCGTCAGGTCGGCATGATCGCCGAGCGTCAGGAAATACGGCGTCTTGATCCCAAAGCCGAGGCGCGAGGTGGTGCGGATCTCGGGTCGCAGGAAACCCGATTGCCGCTCGACCGTGGGATCGGGGGCGGTCACCTCGAAGGGCAGGGAAGCCAGCGGAACGCCAAAGGCGCGGAACTGCGGATAATCGAAATGCATCAGCCGGGTTTCCGCGTCATGGGTGATCTCGCGGGCGCGGATTTCCCACAGGGGAACGGGATTGCTGGCGCAGACCTGGCAGGCGGAGGCCGCGACATTGTCCAGCCGGGTGATGCGGCCAT
Source organism: Paracoccus saliphilus (assembly GCF_028553805.1). NCBI lineage: Bacteria > Pseudomonadati > Pseudomonadota > Alphaproteobacteria > Rhodobacterales > Paracoccaceae > Paracoccus > Paracoccus saliphilus. The sequence goes on from NZ_CP067140.1 coordinate 1,512,658, forward strand.
CGTCGCTGCGGGTGGCCTGCCTGGCGGCGAGCTGCAATTCGCGCGCGATGACCAGCCTTGCGCCACGGATGATGCCATCCTGGAGTTCACGGTCGAGTTGCGCGGAATCGGCGATCAGGATCGCCTCTGCCTCGGGATCGGCGGCACCGGGGCGCGACAGGTGGATCGGCCCCTCGATCGTCAGATCGCCGCTGTCGCCATCCACGATCAGGCGCGAGGCGACAAGCCGGGCACCCTGATACCAGACGACCACGCCGCCCGCGGCGATCAGCGTTTGATCGTTCTGCAGGACCAGGTTGTCGGCCAGCACGGTCGCCGCGTCCTCGGGGCTGCCCGCCTCGGCTGCCGTGCCGGGCAGGACGATGTCGGTATCGGGTTCGACCGTTTCAGGAAGGGGGCTGGCAGGGGTCCGGTCGGCCACCGGGCGATTGCCAAGCGGAGTCGCCTGCGGTGCGAGCGCGGCACCACCGGCCCAGTCATCCACCATCGGCGAAGCCGCCACGGTTCCACCCTCGGGAATCGTGGCGCCCTCGAAACCGGTCTGTCCCGCGGCCAGTCCGGGCAACAATGCCGCCAGCCCGGCAAGCCCTGCCGCATATGTCAGCCCGATGCGCGTTCCTGCCTTCATCCGTCCTCCCGTTGCAGGATCAGCCCCAATGCCAGCAAGATGCCGACCAGCGGCGGCGCCCATGCAGCCATGACCGCGGGAACCTGCCCGTTATCTCCGAGTATCTGCGCCATGTTGCGCAGGAAAAACAGCCCGATCCCGGCGGCGAAGGCAAGAAGAACCGCAACCCCGGTATTTCGGCCACGCACATGTTGCATGGTGAAGGCGGCGGCGATCATCACCATGGCGGCCATCACGAAGGGGCGTGCAAGCTCCATCTGGAACCAGACGCGGTGGCGGGCGGCGGAAAAGCCCGCGCGTTCGAGACCGGCGATGAAACCCGGCAATTGCCAGACCGGGATCGCCTCGGGCCGGCCGAAGCCGTCGCGGATGCGTTGGGCGGTCAGGTCGGATGCCAGCGACAGGGTCTCGCTGCCGGTGGCGGTGGCTTCGGGATTCGGTTCGTCCAGGGCATAATCCTTGACATCGCTCAGCCGCCATTCGCCGGGGGTCAGCCGCGCCTCGCGGGCCTCGATACGGCGGACAGGGCCGCTTTCCTCGCCGAAGATCATGAAGCTGGCATCGTAAAGCGTGGTGGCGTCGGGGCTGGCGCGGCGGGCGCGGATAACGATCTGCCCGGATTCTTCACCGTCTTCCATCAACGATTGCCGCAGCCAGACCGCTTGGTCCCCGACCGAGACGGTTTGCCGTCCGTCCCGTTCGATCGCCGCCACGGCATTGTCGAACAGCTTGCCGGTCACGGCGACGAGCGGATTGAACAGACTCACGATCAGGATGCCGATCAGCGCCGCTGTCACGGCGGGCGCGGTGACGACCTTTATGGCGGACCGTCCCGAGGCGCGAATGGCTACCATCTCGGAGCTGCGGGCGAGGCCAAGGAACATTGCGATTCCGCCCAGCACGGTGATCAGCGGGAAGATCGAATAGAAGCTGCCCGCGATATTGAGCGCCGCAAGCCGCGCTGCGCCCGCCAGCCCGAGATCGTGATCGGCAAAACGGCGGATCATCTCGATCATGTCGATAAGGAACAGGATCAGCAGGAACACGCCAGCGACCAGCAGGAAACTGCGCAGGAAGCGCCGGGCGACATAGCGGGCCAGGATCATGCCGGTTCCTCCCTGCGCCATCTCGGGCGGATCGGCCGGGGCCGCGCCGCGAGCCAGAGCAGCACCAGGCAGATCGCCATCCCTATCAGCGCGGGCAGGTAGAGCAGGAACCATAAACCCGGATCGCGCCCGACCTGATCGGCGGCGGCGTTGGTGACGAACTGCACGAGGATCAGCAAGAGGATTGCCCAGATGACCTGCCGCCAGACGCCGAACCGCGAGAAGCCGCCGATCAGAAGCGCCGCGAAACCGATCATCGCCGCGATGGGCGACAGCAGGGGCTGGGCGATCCGTTCATGCGCCTCGCGCCGCGCCTCGCCGGTCGTGCCTCCTGTCGAGTTCAGCAATTCCCGGTCGGAATCCAGTAGCCGCCAGGTGGAATATTCGCGCAAGTCGCGCCCGCGCCTGTCCCCGGCGGCGAACATGGCGCCGATATCATAGCTGAACTCTGAAAACCGCGTGACCGACAGTCGCCTTTGTCCATGCTGCCATTGCAGGTTCTGGGACATGCCGCGCAGCAGGACCAGGACGGGCCCGGTTTCGGTCCGCACGACCAGTGCCTCTTCCGAGGTGTAGACGGTCTGGTCGTCGGGGTTGCGCGCATCCTCGATGAACAGGTCCAGAAGCCGCCCGTCGCTGGCCGTTTCGCGGATGAACAGGGTGACGCCCTCGGCCGGATACTGGAACTCGCCGGGGCGCAGGAACTGCGCGGTCACGTTCTCGGCGATCTCGGTCTGGCGTTCGGCCAGCCGCGTGCGCGCCATCGGGACGAGGCCATGGACCAGCACCGCGACCAGAACCCCGACAAAGACGCCGAAGACCAGCACCGGGCGGGCCAGCCGCCAGGGCGAAAGCCCGGCAGCCTGCATCGCCACCAGCTCGGATTCGCCGGTCAGCCGGTTCGTGCCATAGGCCGAGGCGACAAACGCGGCCACCGGCAACACGACCGAGATCACGATCGGCAGGGTCAGCGCCGTGAATTCCAGCACGACCAGCGCGGTCTGGCCGTCGCTCAGCAAGTCGTCGAACAGGCTGACGGCGCGGTTGATCCAATAGACCGACACCAGCACCAGCGCGAAAAACCCGAACAGGGTCAACAACTGGCTGAGAATATAGCGGTCGATCCGGGGCATGTCGGGCGGGGCTTTCTGATCCTGGCGCGTTCTGCCCTGATTAGCGGCAAGGACGCCTCTGGCCAAGGCCAAGTTACGGGTCTAGGTTCACGACCGACAGATCCTCAGGAGGGCAAATGACTCACCCCGTCGAAATCACTTTCTCTGAAATCGCCGCCGACAAGCTTGCCGGGCATGAGGGCCGGGTTGCCGTGATCGTTTCGCCGGGGGGACGCTTGCCGGCCGGTCTGCCGCGTGCCGCTCGTGCTGCCGCGCGGCGCGCATTGGACTCAAAGGCCGGGCAGGCGCTGAAACCCGGTGCCTCGCTGGAGCTGGCCTATCCCGTGGGCATGTCCGCCGATGCGTTGCAGCTTGTGATGCTGCCCCCGCGGGCATCGGTGGCCGATGCGCGCAAGGCCGGTGCCGGGATCGGCGCGAAACTGGGCAAATCGCATGTGCTGGTCCATGCCGGCGGACATCGGCGTGCAAATGAGATCGCCCTGGGCATCGCATTGCGGGGTTATGACTTTTCCGTGTATCAGACGGATGCCGGTAAGGAGGACAACGGCGGCGAGGCGGATGACGCGGCGGAAACCGGCAAGCCGCGCGTGACCTTCATGGCCCGCGATCCAGAGGCGCTGGCCAAATCCGCCAAGGATGCCGCTGCCGTGGCCGAGGGGGTTTTCTTCACCCGTGACCTCGTGAGCGAGCCCGCCAATGTGCTGACCACCAGCGATTTCGCCGACCGGCTGAAGGCGATGGAGGAAATCGGCCTGACCGTCGAGGTGCTGGAAGAGGACGAACTCGCCAAGCTGGGGATGCGCGCATTGCTGGCCGTTGGCCGCGGCAGCGAGACCCCCTCGAAGGTTGTCGTCATGCGCTGGAACGGCGGCGGGGACGAGGCGCCGCTGGCGCTGGTTGGCAAGGGTGTCGTGTTCGATACCGGCGGGATCTCGATCAAGCCGGCTGCGGGCATGGAGGACATGACCATGGATATGGGCGGCGCGGGCGTCGTCGCGGGGGTCATGCGGACATTGGCGCTGCGCGGGGCCAAGGCCAATGTCGTGGGGCTCGTTGGGCTGGTCGAGAACATGCCCGATGGCCGCGCTCAGCGCCCCGGCGATATCGTCCGCTCGATGAAGGGCGACACGATCGAGGTCATCAACACCGATGCCGAGGGGCGGTTGGTCCTGGCCGATGTGCTCTGGTATGCGCAGACCCGGTTCGAGCCGAAGGCGGTCATCGACCTGGCGACCCTGACCGGGGCGGTCATTGTCGCCCTGGGGCATGACAATGCCGGGGTGCTCTCGAATGATGACCGGCTGGCCAATGACATCCTCGCATCGGCGAAGGCCGAGGGTGAGGGTGCGTGGCGCCTGCCGCTCGGACCCAGCTATGACAAGCTGATCAAGTCGCGGCTGGCCGATATGAAGAACTCGGGCGGGCGTGCGGCGGGCACGATCACGGCGGCGCAATTCCTGCAGCGCTTCATCCGCAAGGAACAGGCCTGGGCGCATATCGATATCGCGGGCGTGACCCTGCCCGCATCGGCGCCCGAGATGGCACCCAAGGGGGCGAGCGGTTGGGGCGTGATGACGCTGGACCGGCTGGTGCGCAACAAATACGAGGCCAAGTGACCGCTCGATGAGCAACGCGCTGTTCTATCACCTGACCCGCTCTCCGGCAGAGAACCTGTTGCCGGTGCTGATCGGCAAATCGCTGGCGGCGGGCTGGCGGGTGGAACTGCGCGGAACCGATCCGGACAGGATGGACTGGCTGGACCGTCAGCTTTGGCAGGGCGACGGGTTCCTGCCTCATGGGCTGGCGGGCGGGCCGCATGATGCGCGCCAGCCGGTGTTGCTGACCGTGCCGGGGCAGGCGGCGGCGAATGAGCCCGCCTGCCTGATGGCCCTGGACGGGGCGGAGATCTCGGGCGGGGAATGCGCCGGGCTGGAGCGCGCCTGCGTCATCTTCGACGGTGGAGATGCCGCTGCAGTTGCACGGGCGCGGGACCAGTGGAAGGCGCTGACCGGCGCGGGTGTGACCGCTGAATACTGGTCCGAGGAATCGGGACGGTGGGAGCGGAAACGCTAGGCCGGGGCCGGTTTTCGGGGCGACGGTTCATTGCGTCCCGCGATGGCCGGGGGCTGCCTGCCCCCGGACCCCCGGGGATATTTGGATGAAGAAGAAGGACGCGTATTGGTCGGTCGACTTTTTCCTCTGCCCCTTGAGCTGATCGCTCAGTTCATCGCAAGACCGGCGGGCCGTCTGTCCTGCCATGCAGATCCTCGACCCCCATGCGCAGACCGCGCCCGATCCGGTGGGCTAGCGCCGACCAGGCCGCGGCGGGTTCGGGCGGCAGGATGCGGTGGAGCGTTTCGTCGAAAAGCGCCAGCCAGAGCGGGAAATGCTCGGCCCGCACATCGCCTGCGGCCATATGCGCCAGCATCGGGCTGCCATCGTAGCCCGGATGGTAAAGGATCGCCTTCTTCCAGAAACGGCCGATCTTGGCCTCATGTGTGGACCAGTCCGAGACATGGCGCGCGAAGACCGGCCCCAGGACCTCGTGGCGGCGGATGGCGGCGTAGAAGACCTGTATCACGCGGTCGATCTGGTCCTCGGTCAAGTCGAGGCGCGGGGGCATCATCGGGCTGCTCCGGTCGTTGCGGTGACGGGCGGTGAGGATTGGGCCGGAACCTCTCCCGCCAGCGGAGGGATCAGCCGGCCCGCGACCAGCCGGGTCAGCCCATGCCGTATTCCCGGCAGGCGCGAGACGGGGGCGAGGATATGGTCGCGCAGCAGCGCCAGGCCGTCGAGCCGTGATTGGTACATGGGCGTGACGGTCGTGCTTAACCCTTGATAGAGCCGCACATGCCAGCGGCGCATGGCAGCATAGGCGGGTAGGGCATCCTCGACCGGCAGGGACCGCAGGGCGATGGCCAAGGCCTGCGCATCCAGAAGCGCCATATTCGCGCCCTGTCCCAGTTGCGGGCTGGCGCGATGGGCGGCATCGCCGATATGCGCCAATGCCGGGGCAAAGGGTCGCCGCAGCGTGCCGTGGCTGTAGCTGGCCGGGGTAAGCTGGTCATGGCTGGTGATGCTGGCGAGAAATGGTTCGATCTCGGGCCAAAGACTCAGCACCTCTTGACGCCAGGCTTCCAGTGGGGTTTCGCGCCAGCGGGGAATGTCCCTGGTCGGCAGCGACCAGAACACGGCGGCCATTGGGGTTGGGTCATCGGGCATCTGCCCGATCGGCAGGATTCCGGCCATTCGGCGCGCGCCGCGATAGCGCTGGCGCAACTGATCCCGCGACAGGTCATGGCCCCCGGGCCACGCAACGCTTGTCCAAAGCGCGCCATAGCCAAGCGGCCGCGCCCGCAGCGGCGAGATCGCCGAGCCCGCCCCGGCGGCATCGATGACCAGGTCGAAGGGACCGATATCGCGCCCGTCCTGCAGCGCGACCCGGCGGCGCGGGCCGTCTTGCGGCAGGTCGGACACGATGGCCGAGGTGATCAGCTCGATTCCGGACTTTTGCGCAAGCTGCCAGAGCAGGTGAAACAGGCTGGCACGATGCAGCGCGCGTCCGGGATCGCCCTGCGGATAGGCGACATCCAGCGCCAGCCGGTCGGCGCGCGCATCATGCCCCAGCATTCGCGTGATCGGAGAGGACAGGCGGCGGGCCTCTTCTCCCAATCCAAGATCGTCCAGCACGTTCAGCCCGACAGGCTGGATCACCAGCCCCGAGCCAAGCGGGCGCGGCGCGTCGAAACGCTCGAACAATGTCAGGCGATGACCGTCTCGGGCAAGCAGGGCGGCGGCGGCCAGGCCACCGATTCCGGCGCCGATGATGGCGATGTTCAGATTCATGGCGTATTGGTGGCCCGCGTGGCAGCCGGGCGCAAGGGGCCGGATTGACGCGGATCGTGGATCGCTGCTATCGGAACGCTTCCGGTCGCAGCCCACCCGGTCAAAACAGGAGCCCGAGATGAGCCATTACACCGACGCGCTGACCCAGCTTGGCGCCAGCAGCGAACTGCCGCAAAGCCCTGAAGAGGCGGTGCTGGAACGGGTGCCGAACCCGCAGCCGGGCGAGGTTTACGCAGTCCGCTTTACCCAACCGGAATTCACCAGCCTCTGCCCGATCACTGGCCAGCCCGATTTCGCCCATCTGGTGATCGATTACGTGCCGGGCGAATGGCTGGTCGAATCGAAATCGCTGAAGCTTTTTCTGGGCAGTTTCCGCAATCACGGCGCTTTCCACGAGGATTGCACGGTCGGCATCGGCAAGCGGCTGGTCGAGACTCTGTCCCCGCAATGGCTGCGCATTGGCGGCTACTGGTATCCGCGCGGCGGGATGCCCATCGACGTTTTCTGGCAGACGGGGGCGGCCCCCTCCGGGCTGTGGCTGCCCGATCAGGGTGTGCCGGGCTATCGCGGCCGCGGTTAGCTGCGCAGGGATCGCCACAGGCTGAGCGCCACATCGCCCAGATCGCCGATCCGCGCCAGAAGATGCTCGCCTTCGAGGCTTGATGAGGGGGCTTCGGCCTGATCCAGCCGCGTGAGCAGGCGCATCAGCCGGCGGCGATGCAGGCCGGTCGCAACCTGCAGCGGATCGGCGATCAGGCCTGCGAATGTCGTGACGATCGAGCCGATCATCGCAAGAATGACACCGGTCAGGATGATCTGCATGGGGGTAAGCTCGACCGGAAAGACGGCATACCACATCCGGCCCATGCCCCGCCCGAGCGTGAAATCCTCGATCGCGGTGGAATAGGCGCGCATCTCGGCCAGCGGACCGGTCAGCGAGATAATCCCCGGCGTTGCCCGGTCGAACAGCAGCAGCCCCGCAAGCAGGACCAGAAGAGAGGTGGTGATCTCGGCCACCGCATTGCGGGTCTCGGTGTGGCGGGCGATCTCTTGCCGGATGGTCTCTGGCCCGGCGCGGGGGCCGATGCCCCGCGTGGCGAGATGGTCGAGAAACCCGGTCAGATCGGTTTCGATCCGGCGCGCGATGTCGGATTTCAGGAAGATATGCCTGCCCGCGAGCCATGTCCCGGCGCGTTTGGCGCCCATCGCCGAAATGAACATCGCAAGAAGCCGGGTGAGCAGGAAAAGCGGCGCCAGCGCGACATTCAGCGGCGCCCTCAACAGGTCCAGCCCGAAAGCCGCGCGATGCAGCCTCAAGGTGCCGCTGATGCCATAGCGGGCGCGGGTGAAACGCGTGACCTCGGCCCGCCGCGCGGCGATGGTCTGGAGATCGGCAGAAGCGGTTTCGGGCATCACATATCCGCCAATTGGCCTTGTCGGCATTTCTGTATCAGGATTGGTGCGGGCGGCGGGAGTCGAACCCGCACGGGCTGGGCCCTAGCGATTTTAAGTCGCTTGTGTCTACCGTTCCACCACGCCCGCAATGACATGCCGCGCGAGGCGGCAGCTTGACCCGGATTGGCTAGCCAAGCTGCGGGGATTAATCAAGCGGAACCTGCAAGTTCCATGAAGACCGTTCAATAGCTGCGGGTGGGCCGGTCGAAGACCTTGCGCCCCATCAGCGAGCCGACCAGGTCGACCATCAGCTTGGCGGTGCGGCCGCGATCATCGAGGAACGGGTTGAGCTCGACCAGGTCCAGAGAGGTTACAAGGTTGGATTCATGTAATAATTCCATCACCAGATGCGCCTCTCGGAAGGTGGTGCCGCCAGGGACGGTGGTGCCGACCGCCGGGGCGATGGAAGGATCGAGGAAATCCACATCGAGCGAGACATGCAACATCCCGTTCGCGGCCGCCACGCGGTCGAGAAAGGCGCTGAGCGGTGCGGCGATGCCCTGCTCGTCGAGCACGCGCATGTCATTCACCATGATATCGGTTTCCTGCATGGCGCTGTATTCGGCCGGATCGACGCTGCGGATGCCGAACATGCAGATATTCCCGCCCGGGATCGGGTTGGGGAAGGGTGGCAGGGGCGCGAAACCGGGGCGGCCATTGGCATAAGCCATCGGAGTTCCGTGCAGATTTCCGGATGTGGTGGTCTGGATGCTGTGAAAATCGCTATGCGCATCCAGCCAGATCACGAATTGCGGACGGCTGATGCTGGCGGCGTGGGCGGCGACTCCGGCCACGCTGCCTAGCGCGAGGGAATGATCCCCGCCCATGATGATCGGCATGCCATCCGACAGGGCGGTGCTGGTCGCTTCACGCAAGGCATTGGTCCAGCTGACAATTTCAGGCAGGTGATGGATGGCGGGATTGTCGCAGCTCTCTTGTCCCGGGGGCGCGGGGGTGACATCGCCGCGATCCTCGACGCTATGGCCAAGCGTGGCTAGCGTATCCGCGATGCCCGCCACGCGATAGGCGGCGGGACCCATGAGGCAGCCGGGGCGGCGCTGCCCTTCGTCCACCGGGGCGCCGAGAAGGATGCAATGGGTCATCTGGATCTCCTTTCATCTGGGCTCATGATAAGCATGATCCGAGAGGCAACGCCACCGCGCGCTGCATCACGGGCAGGGGCGCAACGCATGACATGAATCACCCAGCAAATGCCGGGTTTCGGGCTGCACAAGGTATGCACCAATGATGCACGGCCCGTACACAGCGCGTACACAGGCGGCGCGCGCTGCAGTTACGGAAAATAAACTTCCCGAACCATTGCCTGCCCTCCCGCTCATGCCCGGAAACGAAGGATGGCTGGAACGCTTCACCCGCTCCAACCTCTTTCTTTTTCATGCAAATATCCCCGGGGGAGGCGCGCGGAACGCGCGGCGGGGGCGGGCAGCCCCCTTCAATATGACGGGCCATGATCCCGGCCATTTCCGTCAGATCGAGAAAGGCCCGCCTTGCAAGCGGGCCTTCCAGTGGTTCGGGTTTACGGCGTCAGCCCCTTTCGCCGAAAGACCTCCAGATCGCCGCGCCGATGACCGCGCCGAGGATCGGGGCGGCCCAGAACAGCCACAACTGACCAAGCGCCCAGCCATCGGCGAAGAGTGCCTGGCTGGTCGAGCGGGCAGGATTGACCGAGGTATTCGTGACCGGGATCGAGATGAGATGGATCAGCACCAGCGCCAATCCGATCGCGATGGGCGCGAAACCTGTTGGCGCGCGGCCATGGGTGACGCCCAGGATGACGATCAGGAAGAACGCGGTCAGAATCGTCTCGATGGTGAAGGCGGCGAGCAGCGAATAGCCGCCCGGCGAATGCGCGCCATACCCGTTTGCCGCAAAGCCTCCGGCCTCGAAGCCCGGCTTGCCCGAAGCGACAAGGTAGAGCGCGCCTGCCGCAAGGATCGCCCCGACCAGTTGCGCCGCGATATAAGGCAGCAGGCGGGCCAGCGGGAACCGCCCGGCGGCGGCAAGGCCGATAGAGATGGCGGGGTTGAAATGCCTTCCGGAAATGCCGCCGACGGCATAGGCCATGGTCAGAACGGTCAGGCCGAAAGCAAGCGAGACCCCGGTAAAGCCGATGCCGAGTTCCGGGTAGGCGGCGGCGAAAATGGCACTGCCGCAGCCTCCGAACACGAGCCAGAAGGTGCCGAGAGACTCGGCAGTCAGTTTCTTGAACATATGAAAATTCCGATCGTTAAAACACCGCGACATGCCCTGTCAGGGGTATGCGCGGAGTACTATTGACCCCGGAATTTTCGTTTTCGCAAGACGGAATGGCACGCTGCCGGAGGTTTCTTCGCGGTTATTCCCGCGCGCCCTTGAACCGCTCTTCCCATTCCACCCGCTGGTCGTCGGTGATCTTGGCGAACAGCACCTCGGGCACGGTGAAGGCATGGCGGCCCGGCTGCAGGGCGGCAAGCGCCTCTGCCACGTCGCCCGGCCAGTCGGCCAGATCGGTCCGCATCGCCTCCAGCATCGATTTCGAGGCAAAGGGGATGAACGGGGCTGACAGGACCGCGTAGAGCCGGATCAGGTTGAGGCCGAGCCGGACCTGCATCGCCGCCTTTTCCGGGTCGCTCTTGAAGGTTGCCCAAGGCGCCGCGCCCTGCAGATATTCATTGCCTAGCACCCAGATGGCGCGCAGCTCGGCGGCCGAGCGGCGGATCTCCATCCGGTCCATATGCCCCTCATAGGCGCGGATGCGGGTGGTCAGCGCCTCGATCAATGCTGTCTCGTCCGCGCCATATGCGCCGCCCTCGGGCACTGCCTCGCCGAATTTCGAGCGGCAGAACTTGGTGATCCGGCTGACGAAATTGCCCAGCACATCGGCGAGATCCTTGTTCACCGATTGCTGGAAATTCTCCCATGTGAACTCGCTGTCACCGGATTCGGGGGCGTGGGACAGCAGCCACCAGCGCCAGTAATCGGCGGGCAGGATCTCCAGCGCGTTATCCATGAACACGCCGCGCCCCTGCGAGGTCGAGAACTGCCCGCCATCATAGGTCAGGTAGTTGAAGGACTTGATGTAATCGACCATCTTCCACGGCTCGCCCGACCCGATCAGGGTGCAGGGGAAGGACAGTGTGTGGAAGGGCACATTATCCTTGCCCATGAACTGGGTATAGGTGACATCGCCTGCGCCCTCGTCCACGCGCCACCAGCCGCGCCAGTCGGCCTCGGCCCGGCCATTGGCATCGGCCCATTCGGCGGTGGCGCCGATATATTCGATGGGCGCGTCGAACCAGACATAGAAGACCTTGCCCTCCATGCCCGGCCAGTCCTGATTGCCGCGCTTGACCGGCACGCCCCAGTTCAGGTCGCGGGTAATGCCCCGGTCGCGCAGCCCGTCGCCGTCGGTCAGCCATTTCTTCGCGATCGAGGTGGTCAGGATCGGCCAGTCGGTCTTGGAATCGATCCAGTCGGCGATCTCGCCCTTGAGCGCCGATTGCCGCAAATAGAGATGCTTGGTCTCGCGCACCTCCAGGTTGGTGCTGCCGCTGATGGCCGAGCGTGGATCGATCAGGTCGGTCGGATCGAGTTGCTTGGTGCAATTCTCGCATTGATCGCCGCGCGCGCGCTCGTAACCGCAATTCGGGCAGGTGCCCTCGATATAGCGGTCGGGCAGGAAGCGGCCGTCATCGAGGGAATAGACCTGCTTCTCGCTGACCTCGCGGATATAGCCCGCATCGGCCAGCACTCCGGCGAAATGCTGGGTCAGGGCGCGGTTGCGCTCGCTGGAGGACCGCCCGTAATGGTCGAAGCTGAGGCCGAAGCCCCGCGCCAGCGCCGATTGCTCGCCATGCATCCGGGCGCAGTATTCGGCTACCGGCTCGCCGGTCTTGGCGGCGGCCAGCTCGGCGGGGGTGCCATGCTCGTCGGTGGCGCAGATGAACATCACCTCATGCCCGCGTCCGCGCAGGTAGCGCGCGTAAAGATCGGCGGGAAGCTGGGAGCCGACAAGGTTTCCCAGGTGCTTGATGCCGTTGATATAGGGCAGGGCAGAGGTGATGAGATGGCGGGCCATGAATGCGTCCTTTTGATCGACGCTTGTCTACCGGCCCCGCAAAGGAATTTCCAGCGCTTACGAGGGCTCTGCCGCGGCAAAAACCTCCTTGGCGGCAAAGAGGCCGTTCAGGGCGGCGGGAAAACCCGCATAGACCGAGATATGCATCAGTGTCTCGACGATTTCCTGCCGCGAGAGCCCGGTATTCAGCCCCGCCTGGATATGGACCTTCAGTTGCGGTTCGGCATTGCCCATGGCGGCAAGGGCCGAGATCGTGGCGAGTTCCCGGTCGCGGAGGGGCAGCCCCGGACGGGAATAGATATCGCCGAAGGGAAATTCGAGCAGGTAGGTCGCGAAATCCGGGGCGATATCGGCAAGGGCCTCGATGACGCGCTGCCCGCCTTCGCCATCGATCCGCGCCAATTGCCGCTTGCCCCGTTCAAGCCTTGTCTCGTTCCGTGTCGTCATGGTCAGCCCTGTCATTTGCATAGCTGGCGATCTTGTCGTCCAACACGGAAAGGGTGGCCGTCAGCGTGGCGATCTGCTGCGCGACCAAATCCCGGCGCGCCCGCAGGATCGCGGCCCGCTCGGCTTCGGTCCCGTCGCCCCGGCTTCGCAGTTTCGCATAGCGGAGCATCTCGCGGATCGGCATTCCGGCGGCTTTCATATGGCCGATGAATATGGTCCAGCGCAGCGCATCTGTCCCATAATCGCGATGCCCCGCCCCGTCCCGCTCCGCAGGTGGCATCAGCCCGATCCGCTCGTAATAGCGGATGGTATGCGGCGTCAGGCCGGAGCGTCGGGCGAGGTCGGCGATCTTCATGGCGTCCTTCTCGTGTCAGACGCGGAACAAGCTAGGGCTTCGAGCACACTCGAAGTCAAGCGCCATCTTGATGAAAGATCAAGGAGCAGGCAAATTGCCCGCCGCTTCTTCTTCATGCAAATATCCCGGGGGAAGCCGGCGTCAGCCGGATGGGGGCAGCGCCCCCGGCCGTCGCGGGACGCAAGGAGGCGGGTCTTACGATTCCGCTTCCTGCCGCTTGCCGAAAGCGTCGGGATTGTCGGCGCGCAGGCGCGGGAAGATCTCGGCGATCCGGCCCAGATGCCTTTCGCAGGCGGCGACGGCGCGATCCGCGTCGCGGGCATGCAGGGCCGCCATGATCTCGCGATGCTCGGCCAGTGCCTTGGGTGCGCCGAAGGACAGTGACAGGTAGCGCGCGCGATCCATGTGACCCTTGTTCTCCTTGATCAGCGTCCATGCGAATTCCAGGCCGGTATAGGCGCAGATATCGTGGTGAAACTGATCGTCCAGCGCGTGGAACTCGGCCCGCTGGTCGGCCTTGACCGTCGCGTCCTGCCGTTCGACCAACCGGTCCAGCGCCGCAAGATGATCCGCCGTCAGCCGTTCGGTGGCCCTGCGCAGGCAGGCGGTCTCCAGCGCCAGCCGGATGAACTGCGCCTGCAGGATCGATTCCTCGGAAATCGCGGTGACGATGGTGGCGCGCTGCGGGCGGATCTCGATGAAACCCTGTTGCGAGAGCCGGTAGAAGGCATCCCGCACCGGCTGCCGCGAAACGCCCATCTTCGCGGCTACCTCGGCCTCGGACAGGCGGGTTCCGGGCGGCAGGCTGAGATCGATTACGCGCTTGTACAATTCCTCGAAGATCTGGTCGGTCACCGTGCGTGGGCGCAGATCGTCCAGTGTCGGCAGCCCGTGATGGGGCGGTGTGTTCTGTGACGGCATGGCGAACTGCTCCGGTTGACCCAACTTGTAAACTAGCATATTAGCAGACTCGCGAGAGGGCAAGTGAGTCGGGGAGGACGCATGGCTTTGCTGGACGAGGACCGGTTATTTCCTGCCGAGGGCCGCGCCCGTGATCTGGCCCGCACGCTTCATGCCGAGATCCGCGACCTGCCGATCATCAGCCCGCATGGCCATACCGATCCGCGCTGGTTTGCCGAGGACGCGGCTTTTCCCGATCCCGCCCAGCTTTTCGTGACACCGGATCACTACGTTTTCCGCATGCTCTGCTCGCAGGGGGTGGACCTGGCCGATTTGGGCGTGCCCCGCGCCGATGGCGGCCCGGTCGAGACGGACGGGCGCAGGATCTGGCGGCTCTTCGCCAGCCATTACCACCTGTTCCGGGGCACGCCGTCGCGGATGTGGCTGGATCATTCCTTTCAGCATGTCTTCGGCATCGACCGGCGGCTGACGGCGGAAACGGCGGATTGGTATTACGACCATATCGCCGATTGCCTCGCCCGACCGGAATTCCGCCCACGCGCCCTGTTTAAGCGTTTCGGTATCGAGGCGATCGCCACGACCGAGGCGGCGACCGACGATCTGCGCTGGCACCGGATGATCCGCGAATCGGATTGGGACGGGCGGGTGATCACCGCCTATCGTCCCGATGGCGTGATTGATCCCGAGATGGGTGGTTTCGCCGATAACATCGCGCTGATGGGGCAACAGACTGGGTTCGACACCGCGACATGGCAGGGTTACCTGGATGCCCATCGCGCGCGGCGGGCCTATTTCAAGGAATTCGGCGCGACCTCGTCGGATCACGGCCATCCTTCGGCCCGGACCGAGGATTTGCCGCAGGCCGAAGCGGCGGGGCTGTTCCAGAAGGCGCTGCGCGGGGAATGCTCGGCTGAAGAGGCGGATGCCTTCCGCGGCCATATGCTGACCGAGATGGCGCGGATGAGCCTTGAGGACGGGCTGGTGCTGCAGATCCATCCCGGCTCGCGGCGCAACCATTCCGATCAGGTGATGGCGATGTTCGGGCGCGACAAGGGGTTCGATATTCCCGGCCGCACCGATTACGTCACCGCCCTGCGCCCGCTGCTGAACGCGGTGGGGATGCGCTCTGATCTGACGGTGATCCTGTTCACGCTGGACGAGACATCCTATTCGCGCGAATTGGCGCCACTGGCCGGGGTCTATCCCTGCCTGCGCCTTGGCCCGGCATGGTGGTTTTACGACAGCGCCGAGGGAATGCGCCGGTTCCGCGAGATGACGACCGAGACGGCGGGTTTCTACAATACCGTCGGTTTCAACGACGACACGCGCGCCTTCTGTTCGATCCCCGCCCGGCATGATGTCGCGCGGCGGGTGGACTGCGCTTATCTTGCCACGCTGGTCGCGACCGGGCGGCTGGCCGAGGACGAGGCGCATGAGCTGGCGCGTGACCTGACATACGAGCTCGCGAAACGGGCCTACAGGCTTTGAACTTCACATAGGGAGGAAACAAAATGAAGTTCCTGACGACGACAATGGCCGGATTGCTGGCATCCGCCGCTTTGGCGACGGCTGCGGCTGCGGAATGCGAAACGACCCTGCGGTCATCGGACACCCATCCCGACGGGTACCCGACCGTCGAGGGCGTCAAGGCGATGGCCGAGGAGGTCAAGGAAAAGACCGAGGGCCGGATCTGCATCGAGGTCTTCCCCTCGGCGCAGCTGGGCGAAGAGAAGGACACGATCGAACAGACCCAGTTCGGGGTGATCGACATGGTCCGCGCCTCTTTCGGGACGTTCAACGATATCGTGCCGGTGACGCAGCTTTTCTCGCTGCCCTACCTGTTCCGCTCGGAAGAGCATATGCATAACGTTCTCGACGGTCCCATCGGCGAAGAGGTGGGCGCGAAATTCGGGGAGCACGACCTCGTCGCGCTGGCCTATTACGATGGCGGGGCGCGCAGCTTCTACAATTCGCAGAAACCCATCGAATCGATCGAGGATCTTGCGGGGATGAAGTTCCGCGTCATGCAGAACGATGTCTTCGTGGACATGATGGACGCGCTTGGCGCCAATGCCACGCCCATGCCATATGGCGAGGTCTATTCATCGATCCAGACCGGGGTGATCGACGGGGCCGAGAACAACTATCCCAGCTATGACAGTTCGGGTCATGCCGAGGTGGCGAAATATTTCACGCTGGACCAACACCTGATGGTGCCGGAAGTGGTGGCCGTTTCGAAGATAACCTGGGACAAGCTGTCGCCCGAGGACCAAGAGATCATGCGCGAGGCCGCCCGGAATTCGGCGGAGTTGCAGCGCCAGCTCTGGGCCGATCAGGAAGCCGCTTCCGAGGAAAAGGTGGTCGAGGCCGGGTCCGAGATCATCAAGGAAATCGACAAGACCCCCTTCATCGAGGCGATGGCACCGGTTTACGAGAAATACGTAACCTCGCCCGAAGATCAGGATCTGGTTGAACGGATACAGGCAACCGAGTGATCGCAGCGCTGCCCGCGGGTTTCCCGCGGGCGGCATTCCCATCGGAGGGCAGGTGATGCGTGACGCGTTGGTAAAGCTGGCCGGATGGACCGGCGCGCTGGCCCGGGCCGGGCTGTGGATCGCGGGCGTGGGGCTGGTGCTGATGACGGCATTCGTCTTTGCGCAGGTCTGTTTCCGTTATCTTCTGGGCAGCAGCCTGTTCTGGGCCGAGCCGGCCAGCGTCATGCTGATGGGCTGGTTCATCTTTCTCGGCGCGGCGGTTGGCGTGAAAGAGGGTTATCACCTGTCATTCGACGTGGGCCTGATGGTCGTGCCGGAAAGCTGGCGGGCATGGTTTCACAGTCTCTCCGATATCGTGGTCGTGGCCTTCGGCTTTGGCATGACCTGGTTTGGCGGGCAATTGGCCGCCAAGGCGGCGAGCGGAGAGATCCCTGGTCTCGGCATTTCGCGGCTATGGGATTTCGCCCCGCTGATGGCTGGAGGGGTTCTGCTGATGCTGTTCTCGATCGAACGGATCCTGCGTCGCGCGGCGGGGCTGCGCACCCTGCGCTTTGGCGACGATGCCGATGACGACCTGCCGGAACCCGACCGGCAAAACGGAGCGTGAACCGATGGAATACTGGATTCTTTTCGGCAGTTTCACCGGGCTGCTGCTGATCGGCACGCCGGTCGCCTTCTGCCTTGGTGCGGCAAGCTTTTTCACCGTGCTCTACCTGGGCCTGCCGCCGGTGGTGGTGTTCCAGCGGCTGAATTCCGGGATCTCGGTCTTTGCGCTGATGGCCATTCCCTTCTTCATCTATTCCGGCGACCTGATGGTGCGCGGCGATATCGCCCGCAGGCTGGTGGCGCTGGCGGGCAGCGTGGTCGGCCATATGAGGGGCGGGCTGGGGCAGGTGAATATCATCGCCTCGCTGATGTTCGGCGGCGTGTCCGGCTCTGCCGCCGCCGATGCCTCGGCTGTCGGCGGGCTGATGGTGCCGCAGATGAAGAAGCGCGGATATGATGTTGATTATGCGGTGAATATCACCGTTGTCAGTTCGATCATCGCGCTGATGATTCCGCCATCGCATAACATGATCATCTATTCCATCGCTGCGGGCGGACGGCTGTCCATCGCCGATCTGTTCACCGCCGGGATCATTCCGGGGATGTTGCTGGCGCTGATGCTGATGACCGCCGCCTGGTGGGTCGCCCGCAAGAAGGGTTACCCGACCGAGCCTTTCCCCGGCCTGCGCATGATGGGCGTGCTATTCGTCTCGGCGCTGCCCGGCCTGATCCTGATCGCGATCATCTTCGGCGGGGTGCGCTCGGGTATCTTCACCGCCTCGGAAAGCTCGAATATCGCGGTGGTCTATGCGCTGCTGATCACTGCGCTGGTCTATCGCAGCCTGCCATGGAGCGAATTCGTCGAGGCGACCAAGGGTGCGGTCCGCACCACCGCGATGGTGCTTCTGGTGATCGGCTGCGCGGCCTGTTTCGGCTGGCTGCTGGCCTATCTGAAAGTGCCGGCGCAACTGGTCGAGTTCCTGCAGAACGTATCGAACAACCCGCTGGTGATCCTGCTCTTGATGAACCTCATCCTGCTGATCCTGGGCACATTCATGGACATGTCGCCGCTGATCGTCATCACCACGCCGATCTTTTTGCCGGTGGCGCAGGCGTTCGGGGTCGATCCGGTGCATTTCGGGGTGATCCTGATCCTGAACCTTGGCATCGGGCTGTGCACGCCGCCGGTGGGCGCGGTGCTGTTCGTCGGCTGCGCGGTAGGCAGGATCAGCATCTGGCAGGCGATGCGCACGATCTGGCCATTCTATGGCGCGGCAGTGCTGACCCTGATGCTGGTGACTTACATACCCGCCCTTTCCCTTTGGCTGCCCTCGGTGTTCAGATGAGCGATCCTATCCGTACCGTCCTTGCCCATGCGCCCGAATTGATGGTCGTCCGCTTTGCCTTCAGGGCGGGCGACCGGGGCGCGCCGCATAGTCATCCACATGTGCAATCGACCTATGTCCGCACGGGCCGTTACCGTTTCACCATGGATGGCCGCGAGTTCGAGGTCGGGCCGGGCGATGCCTTCGTGATCCCCTCGGGCGCCGAGCATGGCTGCCTGTGCCTTGAGGAGGGGGAATTGATCGACAGCTTCACCCCGCGCCGCGACGATTTTCTGTGAAGGATGCGGGAAGATTTTGAAATGACCTCGATTCTTCCGGATCAATTACTGCGTCGCCGCTATATCCCCGCGCGGCCCTGTCCGCCCGTTTGATCCGCCACAGATGAATTCCGCCAGATTACAGGAGCGAACATGACACATGTCGAAACCCGCCACGCGATCCATCCCGAACATGCCAAGGGCATGGACACTACCACTCTGCGCCAGCATTTCCTGGCCGAGGGGATGTTCGCCGATGGCGAGATCCGGCTGGTTTACACGCATTACGACCGTTTTACCCTTGGCGCCGCCGTACCCAAGGGCAAACCGCTGACGCTGGACCGGATCGAAGAGACCAAGACCCCGAATTTCCTTGACCGGCGCGAGATGGGGATCGTCAATATCGGCGGTCCGGGCCGGGTCGAGGCGGCCGGGCAGGGCTGGGACATGGCGCAAGGGGACGTGCTTTACCTGGGCATGGGCTCTGGCCCGGTGACCTTCTCGGGCGAGGGGCGGTTCTATATCACCTCGGCCCCCGCGCATCGCGAATTGCCCTGCCGCCTGGTGACGGTGGATGAGGCGAAAGAGGTCAAGCTGGGCGCGGTCGAGACCTCGAACAAGCGGACCATCCGCCAGTTCATCCATCCGCTGGTGATGGAAAGCTGCCAGCTTGTGCTGGGCTACACGACGCTGGAGGATGGCTCGGTCTGGAACACCATGCCCGCGCATATCCATGATCGCCGGATGGAGGCCTATCTTTACTGGGGGATGGAGCCCGAGGCCCGTGTCCTGCACCTGATGGGCGATCCGCAAGAGACGCGGCACATGTTCGTTGCCAATGAGCAGGCGGTGATCTCTCCGACATGGTCTATCCATTCCGGCGCGGGGATCGGCGGCTATACCTTCATCTGGGCGATGGCCGGGGATAATGTCGATTTCACCGATATGGACTTCATCCAGCCGGAGGATTTGCGGTGACAGCCTTTTCGCTGGAGGGACAGGTCGCGCTGGTGACCGGCGCGAATACCGGGATCGGGCAGGCGATTGCGGTGGCGATGGCGCAGGCCGGGGCCGAGGTGATCGCCGCCGGGCGGCGCGATTGCGACGAGACGCTGGCGCTGATGGGCTCGGGCCGGACCATGCGCCTGGATTTCACTGATCCGATGGCGGCGCGGGATGTCTTTGCCGCTGAGCGCATCGATATCCTGGTGAACAATGCCGGTATCATTCGGCGCGAGGATGCGGTGGAGTTCTCCGAGGCCGATTGGGACGACGTCATGGACGTGAACCTGAAGGCCCTGTTCTTCACATGCCAGGCATTCGCGAAGGCGGCTTTGCCGCGCGGGCGGGGCAAGATCGTCAATATCGCCTCCCTGCTCAGTTTCCAGGGCGGCATCCGGGTGCCCTCCTACACGGCCAGCAAGCATGGGGTGGCGGGGCTGACCAGGCTGATGGCGAATGAATGGGCGGCGCGGGGGCTGAACGTGAACGCGATCGCGCCGGGCTATATCGAGACGAACAACACGCAGGCCCTGCGCGCCGATCCCGACCGCTCGAAATCGATCCTCGAGCGGATCCCGGCGGGGCGTTGGGGCAAGCCCGAGGATATCGGCCAGACGGCGGTGTTCCTGGCCGCGCCGGCCTCGGATTACGTCAACGGGGCGGTGCTGAATGTCGATGGAGGATGGCTTGCGAGATAGGCTTTACCGCGAACCCGAAGATACGCCCGCGGGCATCGTGCATCTGGGGCTTGGCGCGTTTTTCCGCGCCCACGGTGCGATCTATATCGCCGAGGCGATGGCAAAATCCGGCGGCGATTGGGGCATCACCGGCGTGTCGCTGCAATCCCCTGGCACCCGCGACCGGCTGCGCCCGCAGGGTTGGGCCTATACCGCGCTGGAGCTTGGCCCCGAAGGCGAGAAGCCGCAGGTCGTCAGCGTGCTGCGCGAAGTGCTGGTCGCGCCCGAGGACCGGCAGGCGGTGCTGGACGTGATGGCCGCGCCGCAGGTCAGGATCGTCAGCCTGACCGTGACCGAGAAGGGCTATTGCCATGAACCCTCGACCGGGCGGCTGAATCGTGCGCATCCCGATATCCGTCACGATCTGGCCGAGCCGCTGCCGAAATCCGCGCCGGGATTCCTTGTGCGGGCCTTGCAGGCGCGAAGGGCTGCGGGGCTGCGGCCATTCACGGTGCTGTGCTGCGACAACCTGCCGGAAAACGGTCATGTCGTGCAGGGTGTGGTGCTGGAGCTTGCCCGGCTGATCGACCCGGCGCTGGCCGATTGGGTCGAGGCCGAGGGCGCGTTTCCCTCGACCATGGTGGACCGGATCGTGCCCGCGACCAGCCCCGCCGATCTGGACCGGTTGGAGGCATTGACCGGCACGCGCGACGAGGCCCCGGTGATGCACGAGCCCTTCCGGCAATGGGTCGTCGAGGATCGTTTCGTCGATGACGCCCGCCCTGACCTCGCATCGGTCGGTGTGCAGATGGTCGAGGATGTGACGCCTTTCGAGCATATGAAGCTGCGGATGCTGAACGGCACCCATTCCTCGCTGGCCTATCTGGGTTATCTCGCGGGATATGAGACCATCTCCGACACGGTCGCCGATCCGGAGTTCTCTGCTTTCGTGCGGGGGCTGTGGCAGGAAGAGATCATTCCCGCGCTGACCCCGCCCCCCGGCGTAGATCTGGCGGCTTACGCGGATGCGCTGCATGACCGCTATGCCAATCCCGCAATTCGCCACCGGACATGGCAGATCGCCATGGATGGCAGCCAGAAACTGCCGCAGCGGATCCTCGGCACAATTGCCGAGGCGCGGGCGGCGGGCCGGGCGGTGCCGGGGCTGACCTTGGCGGTGGCGGCATGGATGCGCTATGTTTCGGGCCGCGACGAGGCCGGGCAGCCCATCGAGGTCAAGGACCCGCTTGCGCCCCGGCTGGCAGAGCTGTGGCAGGCGGACCCGGCGCGGACCGTGCGGGGTTTCCTTGCGCTGGCCGAGGTCTTTCCCCCTGCCTTGCGCGACGATGCGGGCTTCGCCGATGACCTGACGGCCGCATTGTCGGGGCTGATCGAAAAGGGCGCCAAGGCGATGATAGAAGAGAGTGTGAATGCCTGAACCCCTGATCCTCAACCCGGCCGATAATGTGGCGATCCTGACCGAAAAGGGCATCGCTCCGGCCGGTCACAAGATCGCCCGCAAGGATATCGCGACGGGCGAGGCGGTGGTGAAATACGGGCAGGTCATCGGCTATGCCTCTGCGCCCATTGCGCAGGGCGCGCATGTCCACAGCCACAACTGCGCCTTTGGCGACCATGGCCGCGACTATCAGCCCGGTGCGGGCCTCGAGGCGGCGCGGGCAGCGCTTGCCCGGCACCCGGCTTCGGGGCTGGAATTCCAGGGCTATCACCGCGAGGGCGGGCAGGTCGGCACGCGCAACTATATCGCGCTGGTCTCGACGGTGAATTGCTCGGCCACGGCGATCCGCCGCGCTGCCGAGGAATTGCGGGTCGAGGGGGCCATGGCGGATTTCCCCAATGTCGATGGCGTCGTGGCGCTGGCGCATGGCTCGGGCTGTGGCATGGCCGATAGCGGGCCGGGATGGCGGGCGTTGCAGCGCGTGCTGACCGGCCATGCGGGGCATCCCAATGTCGCCGCCGCGCTGTTCGTCGGGTTGGGCTGCGAGGTCATGCAGATTTCCCGCATGAAACAGGAGCTGGGCGCTGCTGCCCGGTTCCATGGGCTGACCATCCAGGAAAACGGCGGCACGCGCCGGACCATTGATGCGATCAAGGCGCGGGTGCGCGAGATGCTGCCGCAGGTGAACCGCGCCCGCCGCGCACCGGCCCCGGCAAGCGCGCTGAAGATCGGGCTGCAATGCGGCGGCTCGGACGGGTTCTCGGGCATTACCGCCAATCCTGCCCTTGGGCTGGCGAGCGATATGCTGGCGGCGCAGGGTGCGTCGCTCGTGCTGTCCGAGACGCCCGAGATCTATGGCGCGGAACGGTTGCTGCTGGATCGCGCAACCTCGGGCGAAGTTGCGGACAAGATGCTCGAACGGCTGCGCTGGTGGGAGGATTACACCGCCAGGAACGGCGCCTCGCTCGACAATAACCCCAGCCCCGGCAACAAGGCCGGTGGGCTGACGACGATTCTCGAGAAATCGTTGGGCGCGGTGGCAAAAGCCGGGACCGCGCCCCTCGAGGCGGTGCTGGAATATGCCGAACCGATCACCGCGCCGGGGCTGAATTTCATGGATACGCCGGGTTACGATCCGGTTTCGGCCACCGGGCAGATCGCGGGCGGCGCGCAACTGATCGTGTTCACCACCGGGCGCGGTTCGGCTTTTGGCTCGAAACCCGCGCCGACGATCAAGCTGGCCACGAATGACCGGCTGTTCGAGGCAATGGCCGACGACATGGATCTGAATTGCGGCGATATCCTGTCGGCGGGGGTGAGCCTCGAGGACAAGGCGCGGCAGATTGTCGAGCTGATCCTTGCCACCGCTTCGGGCCATGCCAGCAAAAGCGAGGCCCTGGGGTTGGGAGACAATGAGTTCCTGCCGTGGCAGATCGGCGCGGTTGTTTGACGGGCTGCCGCATTTTTCGGCGATGCGGTGCAGAACATGTCAGGGGTCGGTCGTTCTCAAGACAGGGCGATGACAATTCCGCCGACTGGATCATTCGCCCCCTGACAAACCCCGCCGGAATGCCTAGTTTCACCGCATGAGCGCCTCTCTCACCCTCACCACCCATCCTGCCATCTCGGAGATCCCAGCGGAAATCTGGGACGGGCTGGCCGGTGATCATCCTTTCACCAGCCATCGTTTCCTCGATGCGCTGGAGCAATCCGGATCGGTCGGGCCGGGAAGCGGCTGGCAGCCGCTGCATCTGACAGTCGAAAGCGATGGCCGGATCGTCGGCGCCGCGCCGCTTTACGCGAAATCGCATAGCCAGGGGGAATATATCTTCGATCACGCATGGGCGCAGGCCTATATGCGGGCAGGCGGGCGCTATTACCCCAAGCTGCAATGCACGGTGCCCTTTACCCCGGTGACCGGGCCGCGCCTGTTATCGCCCGATCCGGCTGTGCGGCAGGCGCTGTTGTCGGGGATGGCGCAGGTCGCGGAGCGCGCCGGCTGCTCGGGCGCCCATGTGACCTTCTGCACCGCGGAAGAGGCCAGGCTGGGCGAAGAGGCAGGGTTCCTGCCGCGCGTCACCCAGCAATTCCACTGGCTCAACCGCGATTACGACAGTTTCGACGCATTCCTGGCCGAACTGTCATCGCGCAAGCGCAAGGCGCTTCGCAAGGAACGGCAGCGCGCGCAGGGCTTTGGCGGCACCATCCGGCAACTGGCCGGCGACGATCTGCGGCCCGAGCATTGGGACGCGTTCTGGGGTTTCTACCAGGACACTGGCAATCGCAAATGGGGCCAGCCCTACCTGACCCGCGGTTTTTTCGATCTTGTGCAGGAAACCATGCGCGATGATGTTCTGCTGGTGCTGGCCGAACGTGACGGGCAGCCCATCGCGGGGGCGCTGAATTTCATCGGTCCGGACGCGCTTTACGGCCGCTATTGGGGCTGTGTCGAGGATCACGCCTTCCTGCATTTCGAGCTATGCTACCATCAGGCCATCGACTACGCCATCGCGCATGGCCTGTCCCGCGTCGAGGCCGGGGCGCAGGGCGAGCACAAGCTGGCACGCGGTTACCTGCCGGTCGAGATCCACTCGCTGCACTGGTTGCGCGAGGAAGGCTTCCTGCGTGCGGTGGCCGATTACCTCGACCAGGAGCGGGACGCGATGGGCGAAGAGATCGAGATGCTCACCGATTGGGGGCCGTTCCGCAAGGATGGGTAGAGCTTCGGCTTCCTGTGCCGCTTGCAGTTCCGGGTGATTTCCGAATGATGGGGCAAGGCTGGATGGAGCGTTCGAACATGATGATTTTCTTCGCAATCCTGGTGGGGATCGTTGCGGGCCCGCTGCTTGCGCTTGCCACGAGATCGCCTGCACAACGCAAGGTTTTTGCCAGGCGCGAGGAAAAATTCCGTCAGGGCAATGGCCGAGACCCGAACCGGGCGCTGTTCGGACCTCACAAGCCTTTCTGGTGGAATGCGCTGATTTGGGGTGCGGTTTTCGCCGCCATTTTCGCCATGATCGGCCAAACGACCCCGATGTGAGGTCTTCCCGGCCTCAGACCGGATCGCCATCCTGCTGCAAGAATGCCACCGGATCGGCGATGCCATGCGCGGCCAGCGCCGCCAGTGCAGTCACGCGCCCCGGCCGGTCCGGTACGGGATCGGCTTGCCACGGGACCGCTCGAAACTTCGCGATTGCTTCCTTGTCGAAACGATGAAGCTGCGCCCCGGCCAATACCAGCGCCAGATACCAGTCGAAGGCGGCCAGCCCCTGCACGGGGTTCGGCGCGATATAGGTCACGGTATCAAGGCTTTGCCCGTCATGACGAACCCTGAAATCGTCAAGCCGGTCATATCCGCGCCCGACGCCTTCGGCCCGATCCAGCGCCGCCAGATCCTTCGGGTCCAGGGCGAATAACACCCCCGATGCCGCGCCCTCTGCCACAACCAGCGTCGCCTTGGCGGACCCGTCCATTCCGTGCTTGGCAAAGCGAACCCCGTATCCGGGCACATCTGCGCGACCGATCAGTTTCGCCGAAGGACAGCGCGCCGCAAGCCGCGCCGGCAACATGTTCGAGCCATAGGCGAAATAGAAGATGCTCATGCGATCTCACCAATCGTATTCGGATCGGCTGAATCCAACCTTATTCCTTCTTCTTCATGCAAATATCCTCTGGGGGTCCGGGGGGCGAAGCGCCCCCGGCCATCGCGGGACGCATTCCCGCCCCATGCCTCTTCAGGCTTTTTCCAGCAGGGCCTCTCCGGCGCTGACGCTGCACTGGCCCGGCGAATTCTCGACATCGATCACCTCGAGCTTGCCGTCCTTCAGCAATGCGGCAAAGCGCTTGCAGCGGCCGTAAAGCCCGGCGGGCGGGGCGTCGAAGTTCAGCCCGAGCGCCTTGGTCACGCTGCCATCGGCATCGGCCAGAACCTCGATCCCCGCATCTGGCGCGCCGGTCGATTTGGCCCATGCGTCGCAGACGAAGGGATCGTTGACCGTCAGGCAGATGATCCGGTCCACCCCTTTGGCGCGGAACTGGTCGGCGGTGCGGATGAAGCTGGGCATATGGGCATTCGTGCAGGTGCCGGTGAAGGCGCCCGGAAGGCCGAAGATCGCGACCCGCCCCTTGGCCAGATCGCCCGTATCGACCGCTTCGGGGCCGCTTTCGCCGACGCGCAGAAGCTTGCCTTGGGGAAAATCGTCGCCTGTCGAAATGCTCATTGCCTGTCCTCCATGAATTGCATTGGATTCGGCCTGACTATAGGTTGCAACCCGGCGACAAACCAGATGCGGAAAGGCGGCGTGATGCGGATCGTGATCCTCGGGGCGGGGCAGGCGGCAGCCTCGATGGCGGCGCGGCTCAGGACCAATGGCCATGACGGGCCGCTGACCGTGATCGGGGCGGAATCCGCCGCGCCCTATCAGCGCCCGCCGCTCTCCAAGGCCTATCTGTTGGGCGAGATGGGCGTCGACCGGCTGGTCCTGCGCGCACCCGAATGGTGGCGGGAGCAGGGGATCGAGTTGCGGCTGGAGGAACGCGCCACCTCGATCGACCGCGAGAGCCGCAGGGTGACCACGGATCGGGGAGAGGTCGAATATGATGCGCTGGCGCTGACCTTGGGCGCCTCGCCTCGCCGCCTGCCGGTGGAAATCGGTGGAGACCTGCCGGGGGTCCATGTCATCCGCAACCTGTCCGATGTGGACCTGATGGCACCGGAAATGCAGCCCGGCCATCGGCTGGTGGTGATCGGCGGCGGCTATATCGGGCTGGAGGCCGCTTCGGTGGCGCGCAAGCTGGGACTGGAGGTCACGCTGGTCGAGGCCGCGACGCGTATCCTTGGCAGGGTGGCCGCGCCCGAGACCGCGGAGATGATCCGGGATCTGCACCGCGCGCATGGTGTCGAGATCATCGAGGCCGCGGCGGTTACCCGCCTGACCGGCGACGAGCGGGTGACGGGTGTCGCATTGGGCGATGGCCGGACGTTGCCTGCCGACCTGGTCGTGACCGGGATAGGGATCACGCCGGAAACGGCTCTGGCAGGGGATGCGGGGCTGGCGCTCGACAACGGGATCGCCACGAACGAATACGGGCAAAGCTCGGACCCGGCGATCTGGGCTGCGGGCGACTGCGCCAGCTTTCCCTGGCGCGGCGGGCGCGTCCGGCTGGAAAGCGTGGGCAACGCCATCGACATGGCCGAGACCGTGGCGGATAATATCTGCGGTGCGGCAAAATCCTATGCTGCCAAACCGTGGTTCTGGTCGGATCAGTTCGACGCCAAGCTGCAGATCGCCGGTCTTGGCACGGATTACGACCGGATCGTTACCCGGCCGGGCGACGGGACGCATGGCGGCTCGGTCTGGTATTTCTCGGGCGCCGAGTTGCGGGCCGTCGATGCCCTGAACGATGTCCGCGCCTATATGATCGGCAAGCGCCTGATCGAGGCGGGGCGGTCTCCCGATCCCGATCTCATCCCCGGCACTCCCGATCTCAAGGCGCTGCTTGCATGAGGATCGTCGGCGGCACGTTTAGGGGGCTGAAACTGGCGGATCTGGGGCAGGGGGATGCGGCTGCCCATCTGCGCCCGACGACTGACCGGGTGCGCGAGGCGGTGTTCAACCTGCTGATCAATGGTAATCATGGCAACCCCGTTCCGAATGCCCGCGTGCTGGACCTGTTCGCGGGAACCGGTGCCCTGGGGCTGGAGGCATTGTCGCGTGGTGCGGATCACGTGACCTTCGTGGATAACGGGCCCAGGTCGCAGGCGCTGATCCGTGCCAATGCCGAACGCGCGCGGGTGACGGACAGGGTCGAGATCCGACGGGGAGATGCCACGAAACTAGGGGTGAATGCCGGGACGTCCTACGGGGTGATCTTCCTCGACCCGCCCTATGGGAAGCGCTTGGGCGAGAAGGCCGTCATCTCTGCACTCGAAGGCGGATGGGTCGCCCCCGATGCGATGATCATCTGGGAGGAGGCGCGAGCTCCGGAAATTCCGGCGCCGCTTGTACTGATAGATCAGCGCAAATATGGCGACAGTATCATCAGCCTTGCGAGAATTCAGGAAGAGGGCTGAGCCCGGTTTGGGGGATGCGCGGGAATTGCCGCTATTCCCTTTGCCCGAGTAATTGCGCTGCAGGCAGAATTAAGGAGAGATTGTCGAGTGCCGTCTGGACGAAATCGTCGGCCGCACCCGATGCCCATCTTTGGGTGGCATCATTGGTGGCGGCGATGATCGCCGAGGACAGGATATGGATAAGCCGGGGATCCGTGTCGGGCAACCTGCGCGAAAGTAGTTCCGCCATCCTGCCGCGCCGAGCCAGCATGGCATTGTTGCGCAGGGCCATCAGCTTGGGATCGGTCTCACTGAGCCGTAACAGATGCCCCAGCATTTCGCGCTCATCCAGGAAGCGCGATATATGCGCGGTGATCAGGATCTCGAGATCCTCAAGCAGATTGCCATGGCTGTTCACGAAGATCTCAGTGGCATCCTCGGGATAATCCGGGGAAGGCCCCATGAGGGCGGCTTCCTTATACGGGTAATAATTGAAGAAGGTCCGCGCGCTGACGCCGGCCGCGCAAGAGATCGCCTCGGTGGTGATGTTGTTCAGCCCGTCCCTGACGGCAAGTTCGATCGCTGCGGCTTGAAGTTTCTTTGCGATGCGGTGGCGTCGGCCTGATGGCAGGGTCATGAACTTTCTCGAATATTTCTAAGCGCCGCCGAGCCGGGACTGCGACCTATTCAAGGTCACAGACTACGCGAGCCCTGTCAACGCAGGAGAGATATCTGACCAGTGGGATAGCTAAAATGTCCCGGCTGATCGCCGGAACGATGCGCTTCCGGAAACGGCAGCGCATCAGGAAAGGCGTATTCGAGGGCGGTGTTGCTCAGGAGCCCCAGCTACGAACCTGACCGCAATCCATATGCACGAAGTTCGAGCGCGAGTATTTCCCAACGCCGCCCGCCTTGCACGAGACAGCCGCCTTGAACATCTGGTTGACCGAACGCGATTTCAGCCGCAGATCCGCAGCCTTGCCGGTCATGTGCAGCGAGTTCCTGGCCACGCCCGACGAGCGCCGGCGCAGCATCGCATTGGTCTGCGGCGAGCGGTAGCCCGACAGCATCATGTAAGGTTCGTTGGTCTGCAACAACCGATGCGAGGCCGCCGCGACGTCAATGGCCCGCGGATCGATTCCGATCGCCGTGCCGGTGCGCCAGTCACGCATGAAGATGTTGATTTCGTTCAGCGCCTCGCGGATATATTTGCCGTCGACCCAGTAAACGGTGTCGATGCTTTCGCCCGTGCGACCGTTATACATCCGGATACGCCGGATATCGCCCGATCCGCGCAAGAAGCCAAACGCATTGGCCATCACTGGTGCAGCCGCGACTGTGGTCGCCGCAAACACGCCCAGTATCCCGCGCCGGGAAAAAAGTTCCGTTGTCATGTCAGATCGCCTGTCCTGCTTCGTTCTACTGGCCGCGTTTCTGCGGCTTCTTGAGAGATATCCCCAGATGCTTAACAATATGTCAAAATTCCGTTCATGTAGAAACTAATTTGTTCCGGCCGAGTTAATTTGCGGAAGGTATCGGCGAAAAATTGCCGATACCGCGATCTGTTGCTCATAGGTTGCGGGTTGTGGTGATTTTGCAACTGACGCGAAAGGATGTTGCTGGCACCGCATGACAACCAATGGACCATGGGCAGGGGCGATGGCAAAAATAGTACATAATTGATGAGGTTTCGATGCGGCGTTTTGAGTTCAAGGCCCTCGCGGTTTCGGTCATGGTCTTTGGCTGCGCGCAGGGCGTGGCTGCGCAGTCTCCCGCGCTTCAGGGTGGGGCAGCGACTGTGGCGATGGCGCCACGCCTGCATTTTTCGCCCGACGAGATGGCATTGGCCGAGGCGGTGGCAAGCCATCCCTCATTGGCGGCCTTCTATGGCGCGAACGAGTTGAAGCCGATTTTCACGGGGCCGGAAGGCGAAACTCTTCGCAAGGCCCTGCGCGATACGATCTCGGCGATGCCCGCGCATGGCATTCCCGCGTCACGTTACCGCCCGCAGGCGCTTGCCGGGGCTGGTCAGGATTTCGCGGCCGAGATGCTGCATGCCCGTATCCTTGCGCGGCTGATCCGTGATCTGACCGGCGGCATGATCGATCCCGCCGAGGTGCCGGGCATTCACCGCGAAGTGACCCGTCCTTCGATCGCGAAGCTGATGAACGAGTTTGCGGCGCATGACGATCCCGCGGGGTTCCTGGCGGGATTGGCGCCGCAGAACAGGGCCTACAAGGCGTTGCAGGCGGTCTTGCGGGAAAGAACTTCCCTGACTCCTTCCGCGGATTTGCCCAAGGCGCCCGAGGCGGTCTGGCGCGTGGGAATGCAGGGCGAGGGGGTCTTGCCGCTGCGCCGGCGCCTGGCAAGCATCGGCTTCGATGCCGCCGCCACGCAGCCCCGGCTTTATGACGAGGCGCTGTCGCAAGCCGTGTCCCGCTATCAGGAGGCGGTTGGGCTGAGGCCCGATGGCGTGGCCGGGCCGAACACGATCCGGCGGCTGAACTCGGACGGTGCGGATGCGCGAAGCCGCGCTGTCCTCGTCGCGCTGGAGCGGATGCGCTGGATGGGCGGCGAGGATCTGGAAGATCGGCTGGTCTGGGTCAACATCCCCGAATTCACCGCGCGGATCATGGAGAATGACGAGGAGGTCTTCCGCACCCGCGCCGTCGTCGGCAAGACCGCGTCGGATATGCAGACGCCGGAATTCTCGGATCAGATGGAATATGTGGTGGTCAATCCGCGCTGGAACGTGCCGCGCTCGATCACCGTCAAGGAATATCTGCCCAAGCTGAAGGCGAACCGACATGCGGTTTCGCATCTCGATGTCATAGACGGCAATGGCAATGTCGTACCGCGCGACAATATCGATTTCGCCCGCTACACGGAATCCAGTTTCCCCTATCGGATGCGGCAAAAACCGAGTGGTGACAATGCCTTGGGGTTGGTGAAGTTCATTTTCCCCAACCGCTGGAACATCTATCTGCACGACACTCCGACGAAATATCTCTTTGCCAAGCAGCAACGCGCCTATTCGCATGGCTGCGTCCGGATCGGCGATCCTTTCGATCTGGCCTATCAGCTATTGTCGTCGCAGAGCAGTGATCCGCGAGCGGTATTCCACCGTGCGCTGGATAGCGGGCGCGAGACATGGCTGCATCTCAAGCCGAACGTGCCGGTGCACCTGGTCTATTTTACCGCCTTTCCGGACGAGACGGGACAAATCCGCTATTTCAACGATATATATGGGCGTGACGCCGCGATCTGGGCGC
Organism: Paracoccus saliphilus; assembly: GCF_028553805.1. Classification (NCBI taxonomy): domain Bacteria; kingdom Pseudomonadati; phylum Pseudomonadota; class Alphaproteobacteria; order Rhodobacterales; family Paracoccaceae; genus Paracoccus; species Paracoccus saliphilus. The sequence goes on from NZ_CP067140.1 coordinate 1,543,733, forward strand.
GGATGGAAAAGGCTGCTCTGGATTTGGGCGCGTAAAGGGATTAAATCGCTCCCGAAAGGGTGCAACATGTCTGTAACCATTGGCGAACTTGCGCGCGCATTGGATGCGCAGGCTTGGGGCGATCTGTCCTTGCCCGTGACCGGCGCGGCCGAACCGTCCGGCACGAGTCCTGTCGGGGCGGATGGCGGGGTGATCGCTTTGGCGATGGCGCCGAAATATGCCGAAACCCTGCAACCGGGCTGCATGGCAATCCTTGCCGAGGGGATGGACCCGCAGGATTACGGGCTGAAGGCGGCGATCTTTGCGCCGCGCCCGCGTCTCGTCATGGCCGGGCTGACCCGCGCTTTCGATCCCGGTCCCGACATCGCGCCCGGCATTCATCCCACCGCCGTGATCGAGGACAGCGCCGAGATCGGCGAGGGGGCGGCAATCGGCCCATTCGTGGTGATCGGTGGCGATGTGCGCATCGGGCCGGGCGCGCGGATCGGGGCGCATGTCTCTATCGGGCGAGGAACCCTTCTTGGCCGCGATGCGCTGATCCATCCCGGCGCGAGGATCGCCCACGGCGTGACGGCTGGAGACCGGCTGATCGTCCAGCCCGGGGCTTCCGTGGGGGGCGACGGGTTTTCCTTCGTGACGCCCGAGGAATCCGGGATCGAGGAAATCCGCCGCACGCTTGGTGCGCGGGACGGGATCAAGCAGCAGCACTGGACCCGTATTCATTCATTGGGCGGGGTCGAGATCGGTGACGATGTCGAGATCGGTGCGAATGCCACGATAGATCGCGGCACCATTCGCGCCACCCGCATCGGTTCGGGCACCAAGATCGACAGCCTGGTCCAGATCGGCCACAATGTCACCGTCGGAGAGGATTGCCTGCTTTGCGGCCTGGTCGGTGTGGCCGGATCCTCGAAGATCGGCGACCGGGTGGTGTTGGCGGGGCAGGTGGGGGTCTCGGACAATATCGAGATCGGCGATGACGTGATCGCGGGCGGGGCGAGCAAGATATTCACCCGCGTGCCTGCGGGCAGGGTGATACTTGGTCATCCGGCGGTGAAGATGGAAACCCAGATGGAAATCCAGAAGGCGACCCGTCGTTTACCGCGACTTGCAGGCCAAGTTGCAAAGCTTCAAGAAACCGTTACACGCCTGTTGGAAAAGGGATGAACAGGAGGCCGTATGACTGACACCGTAAAATCCCGAATCAAGAACATCATTGCCGAGCAGGCGATGCTCGAACCCGACCAGGTGAGCGACGAGGCGACACCGGAGGAACTGGGCATCGACAGCCTGGGCCTGGTCGAATCGATTTTCGCGCTGGAAGAGGAATTCGACATCACGATTCCCTTCAACGCCAATGAACCCGAGAAATCGGATTTCGACATCTCGAACATGGGCACGATCATCGCCGCGGTCGAGCGGCTGGTGGCGGAAAAGGCTGCATGAGTGCGAAAAGGACCGGCAAGAAGAAGGCCGAGACCCCGAAATCCTCAGCACCCTTCGATCCATTGACGCGAGATGGCCTGCGCCGGGTGGTCATCACCGGGGCCGGCACGATAAATGCGCTTGGCCATGATGTCGCATCTACGCTCGGCGCCTTCCGCGAGGGGCGCTGCGGGATCACCCAGCTGGACTTCCGCGATGTGGACCGGCTGTCGATCCAGATCGGCGCGCAGATCCATGACTGGCAGCCCGAGAGCTATTTCAACCGCCAGCAAATCCTGCTCTATGATAAATTCACCCAGTTCACGCTCCTGTCGGCCAAACAGGCGGTCGCGCAGGCGGGGCTGAATTTCCAGGGCAAGCTGGGGCTGCGCGCGGGCGTGGTTCTGGGGACTGCCGGGGGCGGGTTGAATACCTGGGACGACAATTACCGGGCCGTCTATGAAGAGGGCAAGAACCGCGTTCATCCCTTCGTTGTTCCCAAGCTGATGAACAATGCTGCCGCCAGCCATGTCTCGATGGAATTCGGACTGCGGGGACCCTCATTCACCGTCGCCACAGCCTGCGCCAGTTCGAATCACGCCATGGGGCTGGCCTTCCAGATGATCCGTTCGGGTGCCGCGCAGGTGATGCTGACCGGCGGGTCCGAGGCGATGCTGTGCTTTGGCGGGGTCAAGGCATGGGAGGGGCTGAGGGTCATGTCCAAGGACGCCTGCCGCCCGTTCAGCGCCAACCGCAACGGCATGGTGCAGGGCGAGGGGGCCGGGGTGTTCGTGTTCGAGGATTACGAGGCTGCACGCTCTCGCGGTGCGGAAATCCTGGCCGAGGTGGTTGGCTTCGCGATGTCCTCGGATGCGCAGGATATCGTCATGCCCTCGGCCCAGGGGGCAGAGCGCGCGATCCGTGGGGCCTTGCAGGATGCCGGACTGAATGCCGAGCAGATCGGTTATATCAATGCCCATGGCACTGGCACGGCTGCGAATGACAAGACCGAATGCGCCGCTGTCGCCCATGCCTTCGGCCATCATGCCGACCGGCTGATGATGTCTTCGACCAAGTCGATGCATGGTCACCTGATCGGAGGGACCGGCGCGGTAGAGCTGTTGGCCTGTATCATGGCGCTGCGCGACGGAGTCATTGCGCCGACCATCGGTTACCAGGAGCCCGATCCGGAATGTGCATTGGATGTGGTCCCGAACGAGGCGCGCGAGGCGCAGATCGATGCGGCATTGTCCAATGCCTTTGCCTTTGGCGGGCTGAACGCGGTGATCGCCCTGCAACGCGTCTGAAAACACCGGATATGCCGGACAAGAAAAAACCGCGCCAGGGAATGGCGCGGTTTTCCATTTTTTCCGGCTGTCGAAACAGCGATTATTCTGCAGGCGCTTCGTCGGCTTCTGCCTGGGCCCTGGCAGCCGCTTGAGCCTCTGCGGCCAAGGTGGACATCTCGTCGAATGCGGCGGTGAAGCCAGCAAGCGACAGGTCCAGATTGACCGGGTTCTCGGGATCTGCGCCGAAAGGCAAGAGCGAGATGGTGGCCTTGGCACCGCGCTTCAACTCGTTCACTTCGCCATCGGTGAAGCCCATGCGGGACACGCAGCCGACCGGGGCGCAGAAGCTGAACGGATAACCGCGCATTTCACCGTTGTCGATCGAAAGGCTCAGGCCCCTGGTCAGGTCGGTTTCCAGCGGCGCCACCATGGTGGCGCCGGCTGCCACATCACCGTTGCTCAGCGGGATCAGGGTCATTTCGGCGACCGAGTTGCCTTCGCTGTCTTTCAGGAGTTGATACAGCTCGCAGGGATCGGTTCCCTCTTCGGCCCTGATGCAGCGGATGGTCCAGTCCTGATGTGTGGACTTTGCATAATAGGAGCCGGTTTCCGGTTCGCCCGATTCTTCCGCAGCGGCCTCTTCCCCTGCAGGTGCGCCCTCTGTGGGTGCGGTCTCTTCGGCAGTCGGGGCGGCTTCCTCGGTCTCGGCAGCCTCTGTTGTGTCTGCGGGCGCAGCCTCGTCCGTGGCTTCGTCTGCGGTTGCAGCATCTTCCGTGGTCGCCGCGTCGTCGGCCGCCTCGGCGGCATCGGGTGCCGCTTCACCCTCGGTCGATTCGCTGGCTTCGGTTTCGGCGCTCTCTTCGGCCGGAGCTTCCTCGGCGCCTGTTACCGCTTTTGCGGCGTCGTCGATGGCCGCTTCGGCCTCTGCCGCCGCGTCTTCGGCTTCATTTGCCAGCTCTTCGGCCTGGGCGGCAGCTCCTTCCGCCTCTGCGGGCAGTTGGACGGTGCCGTCGCTGGCGGGTGCGTCTGTTTCGGGCGTTTCCGCGTCCTGCGCGAAGGCGGGGGCCGCGATGACGGCCAAAGCTGCCAGAAGCGTATGCGAAGGTTTAATGGACATCGTCGTTTCTTCCCTTTGCTCGATGCTTTGCAATCGCCTAGCACGTCTTTGAAGGCTTGTCAGTGCGGAACAATACACAGGGCTTCACCTTGCCTTGACTTTCGACATGCGAAGGCATGATTCCGCATCTCCCGGGGGTAGAGTGGTCCCGTGAGAGTGCCGACCGGCCCATTATGTGGAAAAGTGATCGCTAAGACTGTTGACGTATCACAGACGCGCGACTAGCGTGCACGCAATGATGACCGGCCAGTCCGGCAGGGAGACAGCGTTATATACGCGCGGGGCCATGACCTATGTCATGGCCTCATTTAATTTCAGGCGTGATTTTCCCAGATAAGGTGGTTCTGTGCGGCCGGTCACAGTTCGGCCTGTCCACAGGTTCGAGAAGTTCGCGACAACGGTTTTTACCCGAAGCCGCGAAGCGGACATCCGGCGGCCTTCACTGCAGTTCCCCAGAGGGCAAGCAGGATCAGCCTCGGTCTCCGACCGCGCCGCCGCAACCTTCAACAGATCGCGACGTATGAGCCTTTGCCAATCCTGCCAGTGCTTCGGCCACGACGGGATCCGGCGGGCAACTGCGGCGCGTGCTCAGGTCGGTATGCAGAAGCAGGGTTTCGATGGTGGCCGCCAGGCTTCCATCGGTTTTCAGCATCCGGTGAAAAAGATGCATCTTTTTCCCGATAGCAGAGATCACCTGCGTGGTGACGGTCAGGATCTCGTCGCGATGCACCTCGTCCAGATAACGGATGCGGCTGTCCACCGTGAAAAAGCTTTTGCCCGAGGCGATATAGGCCTCGTCCGCCCCGACGAGTTTCATCAACCCGTCCGTCGCCCCCGTGCCAAGCTCCAGATAGGCGGCTTCGTTCATGTGGCCGTTATAGTCGGTCCAAGTCACGGGAACGGCCCGCCGTGCGGTGACGGGCAGGCCATCGATCTCGCCGCCTGCGGCAAGCGCCGCTTCATGATCGAGGATCACCCGCCCCGCGCCGCTGCCCCTTTGACGCAGGCTGCGGAGGATGCCGACGAGATTGTCATCGCGCAGCCGTTCGAGTTCGCGGACCGGCAGGGCGCCGGATTGCTCGTCGGATTGGGTGCTGATGGTAGAGATCAGGTCGTCGTCCAGTTCCGGCACATCCGTGAGCCTGCTCCATGGCCAGTTCAGTGTTGGGCCGAACTGCGAGAGGTAATGAGCCATCCCGGCCTCGCCCCCGGCGATGCGATAGGTCTCGAACAGGCCCATCTGCGCCCAGCGAAGGCCGATGCCCATGCGGATCGCGTCATCGATTTCCCCGGTGGTCGCGATGCCGTCCTTCAGCATCCACAAGGCCTCTCGCCAGACCGCCTCCTGAAAGCGGTTCGCGATGAAGGCGTCGATTTCCTTGCGCAGGATCAGGGGAAACATGCCAAGCCCGGTCACGACCCCTGCCGCCTGCCTGCAAAGGGCGGCTTCGCCCGAGATCTCGACCAATGGCAGCAGGTAGACCGGGTTAAACGGATGCACCACCGCCACCGGCACGCCACAGGCCGACAACTCGCTGGCCTTGAAACCCGATGTCGAGGAGCCGATGAAGCATCCCTCATCGAGGGATTCCGCGATTTCCGCATAGACCGCGTGTTTCAGGGACAGGCGTTCAGACACGCTTTCCTGCACCCATTGCGCGGCGGACACCGCCTCGGCGATGCTGTCGCAGAACTCCAGCCGCCCTTCGGCGGGCATTGCGCGATCATAGATGGCGGGCAGGGCGCGGCGGGCATTGTCCAGCACCTCGCCGATCCGGCGCCGGGTTTCGGGGTTAGGGTCGAACAGCGCGACGTCCCAACCGTTCAGCAGAAACCGGGCGGCCCATCCGCCGCCCACCACACCGCCGCCGATGATGGCCGCGCGGCTCATGCGTCGCGGCTTCCCGGAGCCTGCTTCGTCAGCCCCAGCAACTCGCGGGTTTCCGCCGGTCCCATCACCTTCGCTCCCAGTTTATCCAGCAGCGCGACGGCTTTCTCGACCAGTTGCGCATTGGTCGCGAGAACCCCGCGCTCCAGGTAGAGGTTGTCCTCCAGCCCGACGCGGACATTTCCTCCGGCGAGGGCGGTGGCGGCCACATATGGCATCTGGTCACGGCCGAGGCTGAAACCCGACCAGTGCCAGCCCTGCGGTATGTTGTTCACCATCGCCATGAAGGTATTCAGGTCATTCGGCGCGCCCCACGGGATACCCATGCAAAGCTGGACCAGCGCGGGAGAATCGAGCACGCCTTCCTCGACGAGCTGCCGGGCGAACCAGAGATGACCGGTATCGAATGCCTCGATCTCGGGTTTCACGCCCAGCTCGGTCATCATCCGGCCGGTGGCGCGCAGCATTCCCGTCGTGTTGGTCATGACATATTCGCCATCGCCGAAATTCATCGAACCGCAATCCAGCGTGCAGATCTCGGGCAGGCATTCGCGGATATGGATCATCCGCTCGCTCGCACCGGCCATGTCGGTATTCGCCTCGTCCAGCCGCAGCGGGGTTTCCGGATCGCCGAATGTCATGTCGCCGCCGATCCCGGCGGTCAGGTTCAGCACCACATCGACATCTGCCGAGCGGATCCGGTCCGTCAGTTCGCGGTAATATTCGGGCTTGCGCGACGGCGCGCCGGTATCGGGATCGCGGACATGGCAATGCACGATTGCCGCGCCCGCCCGAGCGGCGGCAATGGCGCTGTCGGCGATATCCTTGGGCGAACGCGGGACATGGGCGCTTTTGTCCTGGGTTGCACCGGCACCGGTGATGGCCGCGGTGAGAAAGACATTCCGGTTCATCTGCAGGGGCATGATGGCTCCTTTTTCTGTTATCGGCCCTTCCAGACCGGGTCGCGTTTCTCTGCGAAGGCGCGGGCGCCCTCTTTCTGATCCTCGGAGCGGTAGAGCCGCTCGACCGTCTCGAACTGGCTGCCATTGATACGGTTCAGCACATCCTGAAACTTCATGTCCTCGGCCTCGCGCACGATTTCCTTCAGCGCGGCGAAGACCAGGGGCGGGCCAGCGGCCAGTTCATCCGCCATGGCGCGGGCCTGATCCATCAGCTGCCCACGCGGCACGATCCGGTTGATCAGCCCCCAACGCGCGGCTTCCTCGGCATCCAGCCAGCGTCCGGTCAGAAGCATCTCCATCGCGATGTGATAGGGGATGCGCTTGGGCAGCTTGATCGACGCCGCATCGGCCACGGTGCCCGAGCGGATTTCCGGCAGGGCGAAACTGGCGTGATCGGCGGCAAGGATGATGTCGGCACTGATCGCGAGTTCAAGCCCACCGCCACAGCAGATGCCGTTGACGGCCGCGATGACCGGCTTGTTGAGGCCGCGCAGTTCCTGAAGCCCGCCAAAACCGCCCTTGCCGTAATCCGCGTCGGGATTTTCGCCTGCGCTGGCTGCCTTCAGGTCCCAACCGGGGCAGAAGAATTTCTCCCCGGCACCGGTGATGATCGCGACCCGCAATTCCGGATCATCGCGGAACCGGGTGAAGATCTCTCCCATCTCTCGGCTGGTCGCGGCGTCGATGGCGTTGGCCTTCGGCCGGTTCAGGGTGACCTCCAGGACCCCGCCACGGCGTTCCTCTTTCAGGTTTGAGCTGGTCATTCTACCTCTCCCATTCGGATCAGGGCATCCGCGGCGACGGCCCCTTCGGGCAGACATATCAGCGGATTGATTTCTATTTCATACAGGATATCCGCGTTCCGACGGACCAGATCCTGCACGGACATGATGGCCGCGATCACCGCATCCAGGTCTGCCGCCGCCCGGTTACGATAGCCGGTCAGCAGGGCACCGCTGCGCAACCGGCCAAGAGCGGCCCGGATATCCTGTTCACTCACGGGCAAGAGCAGCGAGACGGTATCGGCGAGCAGTTCCGTCAGAATGCCGCCAAGGCCGATGGTCAGGACGAAACCATGCGCCGGATCGCGGGTGACGCCGATCAGAAGCTCGGCGATGCCGCCCGAGATCATTTGCTCCACGAGGAAACTGGTGGCGGGCATTCCCTCGGCGGCCTGTCGCACCGCATCGGCGGACCCGAGGTTCAGCACGACGGCCCCCATCTCGGTCTTGTGGGCGATGCCCTCGCCTTTCAGAACCACCGGAAAACCGATCCGCTCGGCTTCGGTTGCGGCTTTTTCGGGCGAATGGGCCCGACCCGATCCGGGGATGTGCAGGCCAGCCTGGGCCAGCAGGGACTTCGCCTCGGCCTCGCTGTAAACGCGGATCCGGGCAGGGCTGCCGTCGCGGGGTACCAGCAGCGGAGGCGGGGGAGTATCCTCGTGTCGCGTGGTTGTCGCGGCGGCACGGATGGCGGCCATGGCCTCTCCCATGCCGCACAGGGGTAACAGCCCTCGGGCGATGGCTTGCTTGGCCACATTTTCGGGGATGCCTTCGGGCAAGAGCGACAGCAGCGCCATCGGTTTTCCCGTCGCGATCCGCGTCGCGGCCACGGCGCGGACAACCTTGTCCCAATCGGGGGCCTTGAAACGGTCATTGCGCGGGAAGTCGATCACCACGCAGCCGAGCGCGATGTCGCCTTGGCAGAGCGCGGTGAAACAGGCCGTCAGCGCCGCCTCATCGCCCCAGATATAGGTGTTGTAATCAAGCGGATTGGCCAGAGCGACCCGTGACCCGAGAACCTTGCGTAAATTGGATTCCTGATGCTCGTCCAGCACCGGGAATTCCACCCCCGCCGCCTGGCCGAGATCGGCCATCAAGGCGGCCTCGCCGCCCGAGCAGGAGGCCGAGGCGATGCGCGGCGACGAAAGGCCACCGGTGACATGGAGGATTTTCAAGGTTTCGATCAGTTCCGACGCGCTGTTCACCTGCGCGATGGAAAGCCGCGTCAGAAGCGCGCGCGCCCCGGCATCGCTGCCGGTGAGAGAGGCGGTATGCGAAACCGCTGCCTCTTGCGCCTGTTGCGAGGCGCCGACCCTGAGGGCGACGATCGGCTTGTCGAGCTCCCGGGCCCGGCGGGCCAGCGCCTCGAAGGACGGCAAATCGGTGATCCCCTCGATATGCAGGCCGAGCGCGGTGATCCGCGAATCTTCCAGTAGGGCGATTCCGGCATCGGCCATCGAGACCTGTGCCTGGTTACCAGCAGCGATCACCGCTGCCAGCGGCAGGCCGCGGCGCTGCATGGTCAGGTTGATGAGCACGTTGGAGGACTGGCCGATCACGGCCACCCCTCGCTCGACTAGCCGCAGCCCATGCATGTCCGGCCAGAGCGCCACCCCATCGAGCGCATTGACGAAACCATAGCAATTCGGCCCCAGGATCGGCATTCCTGCGGCGGCGGCGGCGACAAGCTGCCCTTGCAGGCTTTCGCCATCGGCAAGCTCTGCCGCCGCTTCCCGGAAACCGGCGGCAAAGCAGACCGCCCCGCCACAACCGAGATCGGACAATTGCCCCACGATCTCCACCGTCAGGGCGCGGTTGACGCCGATAAAGGCGGCATCCGGTGTTCCGGGCAATCGATCAATGCCGGGATAGGCGGGCAGCCCGCCGACCTCGTCCCGTGTGGGATGTATGGGCCAGATCGGGCCCGAAAAGCCGAGCCCGCGGCATTCCCGGATGACATTCTCGCACCATGTCCCGCCGCCGATGACCGTGACCGCGCGCGGCGACAGGAGACGGTTCAGATCCGCCATGGATCAGGCCCCCAATGGCCGGAAGAGTTCGCGGCTGATGATATGGCGCTGGATCTCGGATGTTCCGTCCCAGATCCGCTCGACGCGGGCATCGCGCCAGAACCGTTCGATGGGCAATTCATCCATCAGCCCCATGCCGCCATGAATTTGCAATGTGGCATCGGTCACCCGCGCCAGCATCTCGGAGGCGTAAAGCTTGGCCGAGGCGATTTCACGATTGGCGGGCAGACCCTGATCCAGCCGCCATGCAGCCGCCAGGGTCAGATAATCGGCCGCGTCGATCTCGGTGATCATGTCGGCGACCTGGAAGCTGATCCCTTGGAACTTGGCAATCGGCTGGCCGAATTGCTCGCGCTCCGCCGCGAAATGTAGGGCGTGGTCGAAAACCCGGCGCGCGCGCCCCACGGACATGGTCGCCACGGTGATCCGCGTCGCATAGAGCCACTCGTTCATTACGTCGAAACCGGTATCCACTTCGCCAAGAACCTGGGCGTCGGACAAGCGGCAATTGTCGAAATAGAGAATGCAGTTCTTGTAGCCGCGATGAGAGACCGAGTTGTATCCCTTGGCGACCTCGAAACCCGGCGTGTCCCGATCGACGAGAAAACAGGTGATCCGCTTTTTCGGACCTCGGGGCGTCTCATCGACCCCGGTTGCAACGAAGACGATGAAGAAATCCGCGTGATCCGCGCCGGAAATGAAATGCTTCGATCCGTTCAGGACCCAATCGCCACCATCGCGGGTGGCGGTGCATTTCATCCCCCGAACATCCGAACCGGCATCGGGCTCGGTCATCGCCAGCGCGTCCATCCTTTCGCCCCGGACGGCGGGCATCAGGTAGCGTTCGACCTGATCGCCCTTGCAGGCCATGAGGATGTTCTGCGGACGGCCGAAGAAATGCGTCAGCGCCATCGAGCCGCGCCCTAACTCCCGCTCCACTAGCGCGAATTCGAGATGCGACAGGCCCGGCCCGCCCACGCTTTCGGGAAAGTTCGAGGCATAGAAGCCGAGATCGATGACCTTCCGCTTGATCTCCTGCGCGATCTCTGTGGGAACCTCGCCGGTCTTCTCGACCAATGCTTCATGGGGGTAGATCTCGTTCTCCACGAAGCTACGGACGGTGGAAACGATCATCTCCTGCTGCTCATCCAAGCCAAATCGCATCTGTATTGCCTCTTGTCTGGTTTTTTAGCCTGTGTTTGCAGCGCGATAGTGAAAAGCCGTGCCGCAAGGGACGCCCGGGCTGCAAGACAGCCGGGCGAGTTACCGCCGCCAGCGCAGGGACATGCAGGAAAGTCCCGCGTCGATCTTTCCGATTTCCGTAGTTTTCAACGTGACGACTTTGTAGCCCAACCCGTCAAGCATCTCGGCGGTTCGTGGAAAATCGCTTCCCAACAGCACCACGTCATTGACGCGCAGGGCATTGGCTGCTGCTTCCTCGCCATGGGGCACGACGACCTCGCGGAACCCGTCGAAGATCCCGGAGCCGGCCAGGCGATGCGTCACCAGCGCGGTCTCGTCGTCCAGCAAAGAGCAATCAGTCTTGAAATGCAGCACATTCTTGGGCGTCTGGACGATCTGTCCCTTGCGCTCGAGATTTTCGAGGCAGGCCATCAACCCTTCCGCCCCTTCGCGGTCGGTCCGCGCCGAAAGGCCGATCATCACCTTGCCGCTTGTGTTCAGCACATCGCCGCCATCCGCGTGGCCGGGTGAAGGCAACTCGACCACCGTCGGGAACATCTCGCGCAGGGTCGGAGCGATTTCCGAGGATTCTCCGGCCCGGGTTTCGGCGCCGGGACGCAGGATGATCGCGCCTTCGGAAAAGACCAGCGCGGGATCCTCGACGAAGATCGAGTCCGGAAAGCCTTCCAGCGCGGGCAGCACGGTGACCTCGACTCCGGCGGCGCGCAGGGCGGCGATATAGGCCTCGTGTTCGGCCCTGATCCCCTCGAAGGAGGGGTCACCGCGATCATCGGCGCGCAGTCCCTTTACAACAGAGCTGCCCGGAACCCGAACGATGGCAGAGTTGAATGAATGGACGGGGACGGTTGTCATGAGGGCCTCGTTGTTCATGAATGGGAGAGAATCAAAGCGGGCGAAGGTACGTTTCGACCAGATCGGTCCAGAATGCCGTTCCGATCGGCAGCAGGTCGTCGTTGAAATTGTAGCGCGCATGATGCAACGGATAGTCATCGGAGCCGCGAGCGCCGCCGAGGAAGAAATAGCTGCCCGGACGTTCGGCCAGCATGTAGCCGAAATCCTCGCTACCCATCATCGGACGTTCCATGTCGAGCACCTGTTCCGCCCCGGCAACGCGTATGGCAACTTCGCGTGCGAGATCGGTTTCCGCCTTGTGGTTCACGGTCGAATCGTAGCTGCGCTGGTAGTCCACGTCGGCGGTCAGCCCGTAGCTTTCGGCCTGATGCGCGGCGATACGCTTGATGCGAGCCTCGATCTCGTCACGGACCAGCGGATCGAATGTGCGGACGCCCACGATCATCTCGGCATCGGATGGGATGATGTTGCTGACCGTTCCGCCATGGAAGGCCCCGACACTCACCACGGCCGCGTCGAGCGCAGCGATATTGCGCGAGACCACGGTTTGCAGCGCCATCACGATAGAGGAACCGGCGACAATCGGATCGGCGGCATGTTCAGGCTCGGAGCCGTGGCCACCATAGCCGCGAAGCTTGATGGTAACCTCGTCGATGGCGGCCATGATCGGGCCGTCGCGGAAGGCGAATTGCCCAAATGGCCGCATCGGATCGTTGTGAAGGGCAAAGACCGCGTCGCAGGGGAATCGGTCGAATAACCCTTCGTCCATCATCAGTTTCGCGCCGCCGAAATTTTCTTCCGCCGGCTGAAAGATCAGGTGTACCGTGCCGTCGAAATTGCGCCGTTCGGCGATGGCCCGCGCCGCGCCCAGCAATACCGCGGTATGGCCGTCATGGCCACAGGCATGCATCAGGCCCGGCGTCGTGCTGGCATAGGGCAGGCCGGTTTCCTCGGCGATGGGCAGCGCGTCCATATCGGCCCTGATGCCGATAGATTTCCGGCTGCTGCCATGGCTCAGCGTTGCCACCAGCCCGGTCCGGGCAAGGCCGCGCTCCACCTTGTAGCCCATCTCGCTCAACTGTCCTGCCACCAGGTCCGATGTGCGGACCTCTTCGAGGCCAAGCTCGGGATGCGCATGCAGGTCGCGGCGAATGGCGACAAGCTCGGCAAGGTCGTTATGCAGGGGCTGAGAGTTCAATTCATACTCCTCGGGTCGGGATGCGGTTCTCGAAATAGCGGAAGGCGAGGACCAGGATGGCGGTCAGCAGCATGTAGATCAGCGCCAGCAGGAAAAGCGGCTCATAGGTGAGATAGGTTTCCTGGCGGACGCGTGAGATCACGCCGTAAAGATCGACCACCGTGATCGTGGCGATGAGCGGCGTGGATTTGAGCTGCAGGACCGTTTCGCCATTCAGTGTCGGCAAGGCCCGGTGCAGCGCGCGCGGCAGCCAGATGCGCCAGAGCAGCTTTGCCGGGCTCATGCCGAAGGCGCGGGCAGCCTGCAATTCGCCGGATGGCACGCCCGCGAAGGCGCCGCGCATGATCTCTCCCTCATAGGCAGCGAAAGAGATGGTCAGCGCGGCAAGCCCATAGGGCCAGGCCTCGCGCAGATAGGGCCAGAGGAAGAACTCCCGGATGCCCGGAATCATCGGAAACAGTGAGCCGAGCCCGTAATAGAGCAGCCATAGTTGCAACAGCAGGGGCGTGCCCCGGATCATCGTGCAGAATGCCGCGGCAGGGGCTTTCAGCCACCACGGGCCGGTGACCTGAACCAGACCGAGCGGCACGGCAAGGACAAAGCCGAGCAGGGCAGAGCCGAACAGCATCGCCAATGTGACCAGCAGGCCAGACCAAAGCCGCGGCAGGTAGCGCGGCAGCCAGTCCCAACGGCCGAAGATGATGGCGGCGGCAACCAGCGCCACGGCAATCAGGATCAGCACGAGGCGATGGGGTTTCAGCCAGGGATCGCGGCGGGCGGTTTCATTCGCGGGGAGGGGAGCTGTCGTCATGTCAATTCACCCCGGCAAGGCCGCGACGCGAGCGGCGCTCAAGGATGCCGATGAGAAATCTCGAGATCAGCGTGATCGCCAGGTAGAGCGCACCGGCCGCGAGGAAAAAGAGCATATAGCTTTTGGTCGTTCCCGCAGCCTGCCGCGTCACCAATGTCAGTTCGCTGAAGCCGACCACGGCCAGCAGCGCCGTGTCCTTCGTCGCGATCAGCCAGAGATTGGAGAGGCCGGGAATGGCATATGGCAGCATGGCCGGGATGGTGATCCTGCGCAGGATCTTGGCCGGTGGTATGGCATAGGCGCGGGCGGCCTCGATCTGGCCGGGCGGGATGGATTTGATCGCACCGCGAATGACCTCGGTCGAATAGGCGCCCTGCACGATTCCGATGACGAATATACCCGCGACGAGGCCGCTGATATCGACCGCGTCGTAATCAAACAGCGCCAGCATCTTGTTCAGGAAATCGGTGCCTGCGTAATAGAGGATCAGGATCAGGACGAGTTCGGGGACGGCGCGGACGACAGTTGTATAGATCTCCAGCAGGTCGCGCATCAATGGGCCGCCATTGAGTTTGCCGACTGCACCGAACAGCCCGATCACAAGGCCGAGCAAGTAGCCACCGACCGCGATTTGCATCGTGCTCAGCAAACCCCGAAGCAGCACACCGCCCCAGCCAGGCGGGTTGAGCGCAAGCAGGCTCCAATCGATCACGGTGCTCCACTCCCCGAATGGTTTCTATTGCCGGATGTGTCGTGACGGCTGCGGCATTCGCCGCAACCGCCGGTGCCTTGGTCACGAACCATAGGGATCGAAGTCGAAATACTTTTCGGAGAAAGCGTCATAGGTGCCGTTTTCGCGGATCGTCGCGATGGCGGCGTTAAGCTTTTCCTTCAGTTCCGTATCTCCCTTGCGCAGGCCGATGCCGACACCGGGGCCAAGGACCTCGACATCATCGGCGACCTGGCCCTTTTCCTCGCAGCAGGCTTGTCCCGCCTCGGTTTCGAGGAAGGCTTTCAGCGCGATGGCGTCGGCCTGAACGGCATCGAGGCGACCGGAGGCGAGATCGTTATTCGCCTCGTCCTGGGTCTGGTATTCCTTGATCGAGGTGCCGCCCGGAGCGAAATGCTTGTTGGCATAGACCTGGTGGATGGTCGAGGACTGGACGCCGAGGATCTTGTCGGATAGGCCCTCGGGGCTTGCGTCGAAATCGAGCTCTTTCAGGCCGATCACGATGGTCGGAGTGTTGTAATATTTATCCGAGAAGTCGATCTCTTCGAGCCGCTCGGGCGTGATCGACATCGAGCCGACGATCATGTCGATCTTCTCGGATTTCAGCGCGGGGATTATGCCGTCCCATGAAAGGGGCGTGATGACGCAATCCAGCCCGGCCTCTTCGCAGACTGCATTGGCGAAATCGACCTCCCAGCCTTGCCATTTTCCGGATGCGTCGGGATAGGTGAAGGGCGGATAGGGTTCCGCGGCGATGCCCAGCTTGATCTCCTCGGCCTGGGCGGCGCTTGCCGCGAACCCGATTGCCAGCCCGATGCAGGCGGTTTTCAAAAATGATGTCATGTTGCTCCCTTTCTTTGCTGTCGTTTCTTTGTCGTTGTTCAATGGACCGAGCTGATGAATTTCTTCAGCCGCTCGGATTTCGGGGCGCCGAATATGGCATCTGGCGGGCCCTGTTCTTCGATGACTCCGTCATGGAGGAAGATCACGTGACTGGCGACATTGCGCGCGAATTCCATCTCATGCGTTACGAGGATCATGGTGCGCTGCTCCTCGGCGAGATCGCCGATCACCGACAGCACCTCCCTGACCAGTTCGGGATCCAGCGCCGAGGTCGGCTCGTCGAAAAGCATCACCAGCGGCTGGATGGCGAGCGCGCGTGCGATCGCGGCGCGCTGCTGCTGGCCGCCCGACATGAAGGCCGGATAGATGTCCCGCTTCTCGAACAGGCCGACGCGCCGCAACAGTGTCTCTGCCGTGGCGATGGCCTCGTCCCTTGGGGTGCCCAGCACGTGGATCGGGGCCTCGATGACATTCTGAAGCACGGTCTTATGCTGCCACAGATTGAAGTTCTGGAAGACCATGCCAAGGCGTGCCCGCAGTTTCTCGACCTGTTTGCGGCTGGCCGGAGCCTGACCGCCATTCCCGTCGCTTTTCATGGTGACGGTTTCGCCGTGGATGGCGACCGAACCCGAGCAGGGGTGTTCCAGCATGTTGATGCAGCGCAGGAATGTGGACTTGCCAGAGCCGCTGCCGCCGATGATGGCGATCACGTCGCCCTCATGCGCGTCGAGCGAAACGCCTTTCAGCACCTTCAGCTGTCCAAAGCGTTTGTGCAGGTCGATAACCGAAATCGCCTGATCACCTTCGCTCATGTGCAAATCGCCTCCAGATTGAGCCGTTCCGATGGGGTCGGCGCCATTAGTCGCGGCACCTGACCGACGGGGTGTCATGCAAGGATTGCGTCACCCCCTGGTTGCGGCATGGTTCAGTGGTTTCTATTTTGCGTTCCGACAAACTGTACAGTTGAATAATTATTATGCAAGTGCATAGTAGTAGGTATCGATGGCATCGGGGCGCAGCAGGGGGGCAGGCTATGTCAGGTTCATTCAGGCGCGCACCGGATTTCGAGCGCCGCAGCGACATGATCGAGGCCACGCTGGACTGCATCGCGGATCTGGGGATCGAGGCGACAACGGTTCGCGCGGTGGCGGCCCGAGCCGGGATCAGCAACGGTCTGATCCGTCACCATTTCGAATCGAAGAGCAACCTGATCATGGCGGCCTATCGCCATACGATCGAATTGATGATCCGTCCCGCGCTGGAGGTTGTCGCCTTGCCCGATACGCCACCGCATAAGCGGATGGTGAAATTCGTGACGGCTTGCCTTGGCGGAACGGTCTCGGACCCACGCCTGCTTTCGGTATGGGCGACATTTATCAGCCATGTCCGCCTGTCGCCTCAACTCGCGCAGGAACACAAGAATGGCTATCTCACCTTTCGTCGCGCCACCGAAAAGATCATCGACGAAACCCTGTTAGCCGATGGACGTCGGATCTCTGGGGAAGAACTCGAACGTCTCGGAATCATCGTCAATGCAATCATCGACGGATTGTGGCTGGAGGGCTGCCTGATGGATGACTTCGACGAAGACCGGCTGATCGATCTTGGCCTTCGCGCCATTGAATCACTGCTTGATATCAAGCTGCCCGATACTGCTGAAACTGGAACATGACCATGCGCTATGCTTCGATAACCGATCGCCTCGCCAATCTCGGATCCGATAAATGGGAGATTCATCTGCGGGGCCGCGAGCTTGCGGCGCATGACGCTTCCGTCATCGAACTGACCATCGGAGAGCCGGATGTGCCGCCTGACGACGCGCTTCTGGACATCTGCGCCGAGGCGATGCGTGCCGGTCGCACCCGCTATTCCAACGGGCGGGGCGAGGATTCGGTGGTTTCGGCGCTGGCGCGGAAATACTCGCGCCGCACCGGCCGCGAGATCCGCGAGGAGAATGTCCTGTGCTTTCCGGGCACTCAGACCGCGCTTTTCGCTGTCATGATGGGATTGTTGGAGGCGGGTGACGAGGTGCTGGTGCCCGATCCCTATTACGCAACATATGAAGCGGTGATCCGTGCGCCCGGCGCCGGGATTCTGCCCGTGCCGCTGCGGGCGGAGAAAGGGTTCCATTTGCAACCTGAGGATCTGGAAGCCGCGATTACGCCGGGTAGCCGGGTCCTTCTGCTCAACAGCCCGCATAACCCAAGCGGCGCGGTCCTGTCGCGCGACGAGATCGCCGCCATCGGCGAAATCTGCCGCAAGCACGACCTGTGGATTGTCAGCGACGAGGTCTATGAAGAGTTGACCTTCGACGCGGATTTTGCCTCGCCCTTCGATCTGCCCGAGCTGGCGGATCGGGTGATCGCGGTCTCGTCGATTTCCAAGTCGCATGCCGCCCCCGGTTTCCGCAGCGGTTGGGCGGTCGGACCGGCGGAATTCTGTCAGCGGCTACTTCCACTGTCCGAGTCGATGCTGTTCGGGGGGCAGCCCTTCATCGCCGATATGACCGCCTATGCCCTGACGCATGACCTGCCGACCGCGGGCGGGATGCGTAGGCAATACAAGGCCCGCGCCGCGATGATCGCGGAAAGGCTCGACAATGTTTCGGGGCTGAGGGTGGTGCCTCCGGAAGCCGGGATGTTCGTCCTGCTGGATGTCTCGGGAACCGGCTTGACCGGCCATGACTTCGCGCTGAGGCTGTTGGAGGAACGGCGCGTGTCCGTCATGCCGGGCAGTTCCTTTGGCAATGCCGGGGGAAAGCTGGTCCGGCTCAGCCTGACCGTTCCAGACGAGAAACTGGCAGAGGCCTGCGGGCGGATTGCATCCTTTGCCGGTGATCTCGTGCAGCGGGCGGAGTGCCTGGCGACATGAGCGGAACCATGACTGTCGGCGTGATGCTGGTCCGCCTGCTGGAACGTCACGGCGTCGATACCGTGTTCGGAATTCCCGGCGTCCATACGGCCGAGCTTTACCGTGGCCTTGCCGGTTCAGGCATCCATCACGTGACGCCGCGCGACGAACAGGATGCCGGTTTCATGGCGGATGGCTATGCGCGCGCATCGGGAAAGCCCGGCGTCTGCCTGCTGATTACCGGACCCGGTCTGACCAACGCCATCACTCCGATGGCACAGGCGCGGGCGGATTCCATCCCGATGCTGGTGATTTCCGGCGTGAATGCGCGGGCGACCCTGGGCCGGTATGAAGGCTATCTGCACGAGCTGCCCGACCAAGCGGCCATGATCCGGACGCTGGCCCTGTCCTCCGAACGCCTCGAGCGGCCAAAGGATCTGCCATCTCTGATTGACCACGCCTTCGCGAAGATGACAATGGGCCGTCCCGGTCCCGTGCATATTGAGATCCCGACCGATCTGATGGAGGCGGAGGTGGGGGCGTTGCCGCCCGCTGCTGTTCCGGAAAAGCCGGCCTCCGGCATCGATCATGGGGCCGTTGAACGCGCAGCCCGGATATGTGCGGCCTCTACCAAGCCTCTCATCCTTGCCGGTGGCGGTGCAGTCTGGGCCGAGGCCGAGATCCGCGATCTGGCCGAACGGCTCGATGCCCCGGTGGTGACGACGACGAACGGGCGGGGGCTTCTTGCGGGTCACCCCCTGGATGTCCCGGCAAGCCCGAGCCTTGCCGCCGTCCGGGACCTGATGCGAGACTCCGATCTGGTGATCGCCATCGGCACGCAGTTCGGGCCGACGGATTATGATGCCTATGTGGATGGCGGTTTCGTTCCGCCCGGGAACCTGATCCGCATTGATCGCGACGAGACGGTCGAAGCCGGCAGCATCCCGGCCACGGTCTTCATCAAGGGGGACGCTGCCGAAGCTACGGGGCTGCTGTCCTCGCATCTGCCCCTCGCTGGCGTGGCGAAAGCGGGGGCTGCCCGTGCCGCCGATACACGCGACGCTACGCTCGCCAGCCTGCTGCCGAAGATGAAAGCGATGATCGAGGTGCTGTCATCGATCCGGGACACGCTTCCCGATGCCACGATGGTCGGGGATTCGACGCAGCTGGTCTATGCCGGGAACCTCTATTGGGAGGCTTCGGGCCCGAGGCGCTGGTTCAACGCTGCCACCGGCTACGGGGCGCTTGGATACGGTCCGCCTGCCGCCGTGGGGGCGGGCGTCGCATTGGGCGATGCGCCTGTCATCTGCCTCGTCGGCGATGGCGGCTTCCAGTTCTGTCTTGGGGCGCTTGGCGCCGCCAGGGACGAGAAGACGCCCGTCATCTTCGTGGTCTGGAACAATCAAGGCTACCAGGAGATCGAGGATTACATGCTCTCGCGCGACATCACCCCCATCGGTGTGAGGCCGAGCGCCCCCGATTTCACAATGATCGCGGCGGCATATGACATTCCTGCCGAACGTATCCGGCTATGCGAAACCGATCATCAGGACGCATTGGCTCCGGGGCAACTCGACCTGACGCTGCTGGTCGCAGCCTTGCGGTCGGCACGCCGACACGGAGGGCCCGCGTTGATCGAGATCATCGCGCCATAAGTTTATCCCGGCTTGGGCAGGGCGTCAGGCGGCGTTCAGCCGTACGCCGCTTTCACCGTCGAAATAATGCAGGTTCGCCGGGTCGTAATCCAGGTGGATCGCCTGTTCGCGGCGCAAGGTGATGCCGGGATCGAGCCGGGCCGTCAGTTCGAAATCGCCGAAGCGGCAGATCGCCATCGTATCCGATCCGAGCGGTTCGAACACATCGACCACGGGCGAGACACGGCCGGTATCCGGTGTCGCCCAGCTCAGATGCTCGGGCCTGATCCCGACATCCAGCTTTGCACCATCCGATGCGGCGACCTCGCCCAGCTCAAGCGCGACGCCATCGGCTCGCAGCTTCGGCCGCCCATTCGAACGATCCACCACGCCGGAAAGGATGTTCATCTGTGGCGAGCCGATGAATTCCCCGACGAAACGGCAATTTGGGCGGGTGTAAAGCTCGATCGGCGGGCCTTCCTGCACGATATGCCCCGCCCGCAATACGACCACCCGGTCGGCCAGCGTCATCGCCTCGGTCTGGTCATGGGTCACGTAGATCGTCGTGGTGCCCAGCATGGCGTGCAGCCGCTTGATCTGGGTGCGCATCTCGACCCGCAGCTTGGCGTCGAGATTCGACAATGGTTCATCGAACAGGAACACCGATGGCTCGCGGACGATGGCGCGTCCCATGGCAACGCGCTGACGTTGTCCGCCTGAAAGCTGACCGGGCCTGCGTTCGAGATAGCTTTCGATTTGCAGGATGCGCGCGGCATCGGTCACACGGCGCTGGATGTCTTTTGCTTTCCATCCGCGCATCTTCAGGCCGAAGCCGATATTCTCGGCAATCGACATATGCGGGTAGAGCGCATAATCCTGAAAGACCATGGCGACATCGCGCCCGCGTGGCTCGATCTCGTTGACCAGCTTGTCGCCGATATAGAGCCGTCCGCCCGAGATTTCCTCGAGCCCGGCAACCATCCTCAGCATGGTGGACTTGCCGCAGCCAGACGGGCCGACAAAGGCCACGAACTCACCGTCATTGATGTGCAGATCGACACCGTGGATCGCGCGCACCGCGCCGTAATCCTTGACGATTCCATCGAGGCGGATCTCTGCCATGGGTTTCCTCCCGGATAGTCGCCCGATTTTCGGACTTGCATTATCGATAATTGCAATGTTATCGATATTGATAATCGCAATCAAGCCCAAAACCAGAGCGGCGAGGAAAAGGCGCGACACATGGCCGTCGAGACGTTCAGCAAGTCACCCGTGACCGATCTGGTCCCGCGCCAGTCAAGCAGGCGCAGCCATGCGCTGTACGTGGCGCTACAGAAAGAGATCATCCTTGGGAAGCTCGCGCCGGAACTGGCACTGACCGAACTTGATCTGGCGCAGCGTTTCGGCTGCAGTCAGGGCACGGTGCGCGAGGCACTGATGCAGTTGAACGAAGAGGGGCTGGTCAAGCGGCAAGCGCATCGCGGCACCCATGTCGCCGCCTGCCGCGCCGATGACGCTCGCGCCCTGTTGGCCATCCGCCGTGAGGTGGAATGCGGATACCTCGAGCGCGTCATACAGCATGCGGATTCCGGGCTGCAATCCGATCTGCACGATCTGCTGAACGCCATGCGCAACGCCGCGCGCGACGGGGACGAATACCTGCTTTCGGTGCATGACCGCAGTTTCCACACAAGGCTTTTCGAGGCTGCGGATCTGCCGCTCGTCACACCGATCCTGACCCGCTGCCTGCTGCACAACCATCGCTACAAGATCCTCAACTCACAGCCCAATCGCGGGCTGGAGGAAACGGCCGAGCGGCATGTGCAGATCCTCGATGCGCTCGCGGCGCAGGACGTGGCGGCGCTTGGCGCGGTGCTGGATCATCATATCACCACCATTGTCGATTTCGGTCCGACGCTGACCGGGGAGGGAGACGCATGAGGCGGCCGAGCGCCTCCATGCAAGCGATCCTGGACCGGCTGGCGCAGGAGGATGCCGGTCTGGCCGATCCGACCACGCTGCCGCCGCAGCATGGCCGTTGCCTTGCGGCACTGGGGAACCAGCGCTGGAATGCCGATCTGCCGCGAATGGCCGAGGCACGGACCGTGATGCATGCCGATATGCCCGCGCGATGGGTCGTGCCGCCGAACGATAACGGTCGCGACGCGCTGCTGCATGTGCATGGCGGTGGATGGGCCTTTTGTTCCCCGACCACCCATGAGGATGCCGCGCGCCGCCTGGCCTTGGCCTGTGCCTGCCCGGTGCTGACCTTCGATTATCGCCTCGCGCCCGAGCATCCCTATCCCGCCGGGCTCGATGACGTGATCGCGGGATGGCAAGCGCGTGATGCGTCTCGTCGGTGGAGTATCTGCGGTGACAGCGCCGGTGCGAACCTGGCTATGGCCGCGATGCTGCGCCTGATTGCCGGGGGCGAGGAACTGCCTGCACAGGCACTGTTATTCTATGGCGTTTATGGCGCTGATTTCACCACGGAATCATATGACCAGCATGCCGAGGGTCCGGGCCTGACGCGTGCCAAGATGCAGCGTTACTGGGAATGGTATGTGCCGGTGGATGGTCGCGACGATCCGTTTGTTGCGCCGTTGCTTGCCCGCGACGAGGCGCTCGCGCAACTACCGCCGCTCTACTTGAACGCGGCGGCGCTGGACCCGCTCAGGTCCGAGAGCGAGCAGATGGTCGCGCGGCTGCGCGCGATTGGCCGGGACGATCCGTTCGATCCGGTCGAGGGCGTGATCCATGGCTTCATGCAGATGGGCTCGGCATTGCCCGAGGCGCGGCAGGCATTCGCTCGCGCGGGAGAGGTTTTCAGGGACAGGGCCGCGTGAGGAGCGCGGTCAGATCACAGACAGGGAGGAAAGACATGCTACGTGCAAGAACTCTTGGATTGGCATCGGTGCTGGCCGTCACGGCGGGCCTGGCGCATGCGGATTCGACGGTCCGGTTCTGGTACCATTTTGACAATGCCGACAATCCGATGGACGATCTTGTCGCCGCTTTCGAAGAGGCCAATCCGGATATCACCATCGAGGCCGAGAATATCCCGTGGAACAGCTATTACGATCAGCTTTACACGGCGGTGATCGGCAATAACGCCCCGGATGCGGCCATGGTCAAGATGTTCGCCCAACCTCGGCTGGTCGAGATGGGCGCGCTTGAGCCTATAGATGATCGGATCGAGACTTGGGAGGGCAGGGATCAGTTGCAGGACAACCTGCTGGATCTGACCAAAGGCCCGGACGGCAGCCAGTATTACCTGCCGGTGCAATATGTGGTGCTGTATCTCTATTACCGCGCGGACATGTTCGAAGAGCTTGGCCTTGAGATTCCAGCGACCTGCGACGAATTCCGCGAGGCGGCAAAGGTACTGACCCGTGACACCGATGGCGACGGGCAGACCGATGTCTATGGCTTCGGCCTGCGCGGCGCCAAGGGCGGTCACGATCACTGGGCCAGCTTCACCCTTGGCCGCGAAGGCGTGGACATGGGCGACGGCCTGACATCCGAGGCCGGGTTGGCGGGCACGCAATTCGTCGCCGATTTGTTCCAGAAAGACGAGGTTTTCCCGCCCTCGGCACCCAATGACGGGTTCCAGGAAATCATCGGCGCATTCAAGGCCGGCAAGACGGCGATGACCATCCACCATATCGGTTCGTCCAATGACATGGTCGAGGCGCTTGGCGACAAGGTTTCGGCAGCGCCGGTGCCGGAATGCGGCGGCGGCAGATGGACCGCCTTCGGCGATGAAAGCACCGCCGTGCTGGCGAATGCCGAGGACAAGGATGCCGCGTGGAAATGGATCTCGTTCCTGTCCTCCGCCGGAAACAATGCCAGCTTCAACGAGGCGACCGGCCAGTTGCCGGTGGTGAAATCCGACAGCGACAGCTGGGACATGCATCCCGAGCGCTTTGTGAAGGCGACGGTGGAGTCCTTGCCCTTCGCACATATGCTGCCGAATGTGACTGAAACCGCCGATTTCGTGAACACGGTCTGGCCCACCAATATGCAGCGCGTCCTGACCGGCGAGATCACGGCAGAGCAGATGAATGCCGAGATCGCCGAGCTCTTCGGAAGCGCTGATTGATCCTCGGCGCGTACGGGGCAGGGGTGGCTTGACGCCATCGCTGCCCCGGCTTTCCGTCTATTTCCCATTCCCCACCAGAACCTGATTGTCCCGGACATGACCGATGCCCCGATGACCACCGGCACGACGCCGCGCCGCCCCCTGTCGCGTCAGGTGCTGCCCTATGCGATGCTCTCGCCCGCGGTGCTAGTCACCCTGGCCATCGTGTTCTTCCCGATGGTCCAGACCGCCTGGATGAGCCTGCATGAATATGTGCTGTTCCGCCCGAATGATTTCACCTGGGTAGGGCTCGAGAATTTCAGGACCGCGCTTGCCGACGAGGTGTTCTGGATTTCCCTGCGGCACACGATCATCTGGATGGCCACCACCATTCCGGCGCAGTTGTTGCTGGGGCTGGTGACGGCGCTGCTGTTGAACCAGAGCTTTCCGTGGCGGCCGCTGGCGCGCGCGCTGATCATCATTCCCTGGGCCTTGCCCTCGGTGGTGATCGCGCTGATGTGGGTCTGGATCTATGACAGCAATTACGGCGTCGCGAACGAGTTCCTGCTGCGTCTCGGGTTGATCCAGAAGGCGATCCCGTGGCTGGCCGATCCCGATACCGCGCTGGCCTCGATCATCCTGACGCTGACCTGGCAAGGGTTTCCCTTCTTCGCGGTGATGATCCTTGCCGGTCTGCAATCCATCCCGCAAAGCTATTACGAGGCCGCTTCCATCGACGGGGCCTCCACCTGGCGGCAATTCTGGCACATCACCTTGCCGGGCATCTCGGGCGTGATGGTAACCGCCGTGCTGCTGCGGACGATCTGGGTGGCCAACAGCTTCGACGTCATCTTCGTGATGACCGGAGGCGGACCCGGATATTCGACCCACACGCTGCCGCTTTATGCCTTCATCAAGGCGCGCACCAATCTGGATTTCGGATATGGCTCGGCAATCGCCGTCATGTTCACCCTGCTTCTGATGGTCGTGGTGCTCTTCTACCTGCGCCGTACCGGAAAGGCGGTGCAATAATGGCCCTGCGGAAACCCTCTACCTTGCGTCGTATCCTGACGGTCGATCTGCCGATTCTGGCGATCCTCGCCTTCACCCTTGGCCCGTATCTGTGGATGTTCCTTACCTCGATCAGCCGGGAATCGACGCTCTTCACCGAGGGCCCGTCGATCTGGAACGCCACGATCGAGAATTATACGAGGCTGTTCGCCACGGTGGGCTTCGCGGATAACCTGATCGACAGTTTCATCGTTGCCGCGGGAACCGTGGCGGTCGGCCTGTCCCTGTCGGTCACCGCCGCCTATGCGTTCTCGCGGTTCAATTTCCGCGGCAAGCGCATCCTGATGCTGCAATTCCTGCTGATCAACATGTTCCCGCTGGTGCTGCTGATCCTGCCGCTTTTCGTGCTGATGCGGATCCTGGGGCTGCTGGACACCCATCTGGCGCTGATCATCGCCAATTCCACGGTCGCCATTCCCTTCTCGATCTGGATGATGGTCAGCTACATGAACGGCATCCCGCGTTCGCTTGACGAGGCGGCGATGACCGATGGCTGCACGCGGATGCAGGCGCTGCGCCGTGTCGTGTTGCCGCTCTGTCTGCCGGGGATCATCGCCACCGGCATCTATATCTTCATCACCTCGTGGAACGAATATCTCTATGCCCTCACCCTCGGCGGGCGGAACGTGCGGACGATCACCGTCGCCGTGCAGACCCTGATCGGGGAATACGAGGTGCAATGGGGCTTGCTGACCGCCGGCGGCATTGTCGGCGCGTTGCCGGCCACCGTGCTGTTCCTGCTGGTGCAAAAACGCCTGATCTCCGGCCTGACGCAGGGCGCGGTGAAGGGCTGAGACGAAAAGGAAAAGAACTTGGACAACCCGATTGGCATCATCTCGATGCAATTTACCCGCCCCTTCACGGGCAAGGATCTGCATTACGTCGCCAAGGCAGCCGAGCTTGGCTTTGATTTCGTGGAACTTCTGGTGCCCGAACCCGAGGACAACCTGCCGCTTGCGGATGTCCGGAAGGCCGCAGAGGATGCCGGTATGTTTTTCGTACTGGCGGCGCGGGTGAACCCGCAGCGCAGCATCGCCTCGGAGGTTGCGGCGAACCGGCAGGGCGGGATCGACTATCTGAAACGCTGCGTCGAGACCGCCTCGGAGATCGGTGCGGACATCGTCGGCGGTCCGCTTTACGGTGAGCCGATGGTTTTTGCCGGGCGGCCCCCGGTGCCGCGCTCGGATGCCGAGATCGCGGCACGGGCAGAGCGCACGATCAGTGGACTGGCCAAGGTTGCGCCCATCGCGCGGGCTGCAGGGGTGACATTCGCGCTGGAAGCGCTGAACCGGTTCGAAACCGATATCGTCTCGACGACGCGTCAGGCGGTCGAGGTCGTGGATGCGGTCGGCGACAAGGGGTTGGGGGTCATGCTGGATACCTTCCACATGAACATGGAGGAACGTTCGGTCCCCGACGCCATCCGCCTCGCCGGGAACCGTATCGTGCATTTCCAGGCCAACGAGAACCATCGCGGCCATCCCGGCACCGGTCATCTGGACTGGCCGGCGATCATGCGCGCCCTGCACCAAGTCGATTACCGCGGGCCGATCTCGCTCGAACCCTTCCGCCGCGATGACGACCGCGTCGGCCTGCCCATCGCCCATTGGCGCGCCCCACGAGAGGACGAGAGCGCCAAGCTGCGCGCGGGTCTTGGCGTGATCCGGAACGCATTGACGCTGGCGGAGGTGGACCAATGATCAATATAGGTTGGATCGGTTGCGGCCGTCATGCGCGGCAGATGCTCTTGCCGCAACTGGGGCGCAACGATATCCGCATTGCCGCGCTTTGCGACCGCGATGGCGAGGCGCTGAAACGGACTGCTGCCGAATACGGGGTGACAGAGCTGCATTCCGATTTCCGCGAACTGGTCGCGACGCCCGGGCTGGATGCAATCGGTATGGCGGTTGGACCCGAGCTTCACCACGCGGCCAGTCTTGCGGCGCTGGAAAAGGGGCTGCCGGTTTTCATGGAGAAGCCGCCAGCCGCAACCGCCGCTGGTGCGCAAGAACTGGCGCGGGCGGCGGAAAAGGCCGACAAGCCGGTGATCGTGGGCTTCATGAAGCGTTATTCCACCGGCAACCGGATCGCCAGAAATGTCCTGACCGGCGGCGATTTCGGCGATATCCTCGGCATCACCGGCGCCTATATGACCGCGCCGACCTATTTCCAGGGCGAGCCGGACTATACCGGCTTCTACCTGCATCACTGCGTGCATTACATGGACTTGATCCCGTGGTTCATCGGCGAGGATTTCGGGGATGTCCGGATTCGCAAAATCTCGCCGCAGCCCGGCAAGCTGCTCTTGCATATGGGCTTCACGACGGAAAGCGGGATCATCGGCAACGTGGTGATGGGCACAGTTCAGTCGCGCGGCACGCCGATGGAAGAGATCCGGATCATGGGCGATCATGCCCGCCTGCATATCGACAATATCATCAACGTGTCCCTGTACCGCGACCCGCCCTTCAAGGCGGACGATCCGGGCGCCACGCTTGATCCGGCTTGCGATACGCTCAGCTGGACGCCGAATTTCACCGCCGCCGCGAACGAGGATCACAAGGGCTATGCCGCCCTGTTATCCGACGTCGCCGCGACATTTCGCGGCGATCCGCGTGGCGCGCCCGATATCGCCGATGCGGCCCGCGCGATGGAGCGGCTGGAACGGATGATCGCGCAGATCGAAGGGTAGGGAGGGTTCCGTCACGCTGGACATGAAGGCCTCCTTCGGCAAACCTGCGGTTGCGATGCTGTGGATATCTTGGGCGTATCGCGGCAAGGACTGTTGTTTGAGCGAAAGACGGAGGAAAGCGTGACCTACGAACCCGTGCCCTTGCCCGACCGCGTGCAATTGTCGCCCGATGCCTCGCTGGAGTCAGTGCGGGCGTTTCGGGACCACATGCGGCGACGGCATAGCGTGCGCGACTTTTCCGATGCGCCGGTGTCGCGCGCGGTGATCGAGGCCTGTATCGAGACCGCGGGAAGCGCGCCATCGGGGGCAAACCAGCAGCCCTGGCATTTTGTCGCGATCGGAGATCCGGCAATGAAGGCGCGTATCCGCGAGGCGGCGGAAGAGGAAGAGCGGGCCTTTTATGCCGGCGGTGGCGGCGATGCCTGGCTGGCGGCGCTGGAGCCGGTTGGCACCGGACCCGAAAAGCCCCACCTGACCATTGCCCCGTGGCTGATCGTGGTTTTCGCGCAGCGCTACGGGGTGCGGGACGGTGAGCGGCACAAGCATTACTATGTTCCCGAAAGCGTCGGCATTGCCTGCGGGTTGCTGATTGCCGCGATCCATCATGCCGGACTGGTCACCCTGACGCATACTCCCAATCCGATGAAGTTCCTCAACGAGCTTTGCGAGCGGCCCGAGAATGAAAAGCCGGTGATGATCCTGCCCGTCGGGTTACCTGCCGATGAAGCTCATGTCCCGGCCATTGCCAAGGTCAAGAAGCCGCTTGACGAGATCCTGTCGGTATTCTGAATGGTCCGATTGGACGAGAACCTGCCGGCCTGAAGCGTTTCCTGCTGGCTTCCGGCCCACCGATCATCGGGGTCGCCCATGATATAAGTGGTCCTGGTGCCGAGGCGGATATCTCCGGCATGGGCTTCGCCACAGCATGGGGACAGGCACGGTTATGATTGCCTTGCATAATCTTGGATGACTTTCAAAGCACTGGCCGTGCGAGGCGATGTTCCCGAATGTTCCGGGGGCAAATCTGTCAAGGGGACATTTGGCAGGAATGAGGCTGCCGACATGTCAAGCACCCCACGCGGCTTGACAGCATGCTTCAACTGGGGAACAGGTCATTTCCACGATATTGCCTACCCGATATGTTGGAGGCGCCCGCCTGCGTAAACCGTTAATATGTTTTTGTTTTTGTTAAAATCATACAGATATCTGACGATTCTTTCATTCGCTCTGCCGTCAAATATTAAGATCTTGCGCCGATATTTCGATGGAAGCATCGAGGCGACAGATGATTTTTGACGGAGTGGGATTTTCGTGGCTTCCGCCACTTCTTTCGCTGGCAGTACTTGTTGCGGCCTTGTTCGCAGGACGGCGGCCCGGATTGTTCGTACTGGTGGCAGGCGGCATCGTTCCTGTCGTCGCGATCGAACTGTTGCCAGGCATCGATCTGGTCGATGCGATCTGTTTCCTGTTGCTGTCAGTGGCCCTGGTCCTTGTGGGCCTGGGCCATCGCGACGCAAGAGCGCGAGTGCGCGATCTGCGGGAGCAGCTTGAGGCGCGAGAAGCCCATCTGCGCTCGATTCTCTGCACGGTTCTTGACGCGACAATCGTCATTGACAAGCAAGGCAGGATCATCTCGTTCAATCAGGCCGCGGTTCGTCAGTTCGGTTATCCCGAAGCCGAAGCGGTGGGGCAGAATGTCAATATGCTGATGCCGGAGCCGTACCGGGGTGAACATGACGGTTATATTCACAGGTATCAAACGACGCGTGAACGTCGGATCATCGGCGTCGATCGTGTCGTCGTCGGCAGGCGGAAGGATGGTTCCACATTCCCGATGAAGCTTGCGGTCGGTGAAACGAGGAGTGGCGGCGAAACCTTTTTCACCGGCTTCATCCGCGACCTTACCGAGCGCGCGGAATCAGAGGCTCGACTCGAAGAAATACAGGGAGAGTTGGCGCGTTTGTCCCGGCTTAACGAGCTGGGTGAAATGGCATCTACCCTGGCGCATGAGTTGAACCAGCCGTTATCGGCGATTGCCAATTATGTGCAGGGGTGCAAACGGCTGCTGAAGAATATGGATGATGCGGCTGCCCTGCACTTGCGCGAGGCGCTGGAGGAAACCGCGGACCAATCGCTGCGGGCGGGGAAGATCATTCATCACCTGCGCGAATTCGTGACGGGCGGCAGTACCGAGAAGCGACCCGAGGACCTCAACAAGCTGGTCGAAGAGGCTGGTGCCCTGGCCCTGGTCGGTTCGCGCGAGATGAGCCTGCATACGGTGTTCGATTTCGAGACGGGCCCGAAGCAGGTCGTGGTGGATCGCATCCAGATTCAGCAGGTGCTGATAAACCTCATGCGGAACGCCATGGATGCCATGAAGGAAAGCGAAATGCGCGAACTGGTGGTACGCATTCGGCAAGGCGCGGCAGAACAAGCCGTGGTGGAGGTTTGCGATACCGGCCCCGGCGTGTC
Source organism: Paracoccus saliphilus (assembly GCF_028553805.1). Classification (NCBI taxonomy): domain Bacteria; kingdom Pseudomonadati; phylum Pseudomonadota; class Alphaproteobacteria; order Rhodobacterales; family Paracoccaceae; genus Paracoccus; species Paracoccus saliphilus. Next base: position 1,573,663 of record NZ_CP067140.1, read on the forward strand.
CGAGGAAATAACCGGTCAGTTGTTCCAGCCTTTCGTGACGACCAAGCCCGGGGGCATGGGGATGGGGCTGTCCATATCCAAGCGGATCATCGAATCCCACGGCGGTAAATTGACCATGCAGAACAACGAGAAGGGAGGAGCGGTTTTCCGCTTTACCCTGCCCATGAAGACGGAGCGATAGCTGGAAGATGAGCGATGAAGTGGTAATCCATATCGTTGACGACGAGGAGCCTGTCAGAAAATCCTTGGCCTTCCTGATGACCGTATCGGGTCATGCGGTACGGGTACATAACTCGGCAAGCTCCTTTCTCTCGGTTGCCAAGGATCTGGATCATGCCTGTCTTGTGACCGATTTGCGGATGCCCGAAATGAACGGGGTCGAACTGCTTCAACAATTGCAACGCGAGGATGCGATGATACCGGCCATTGTGATCACCGGGCATGCCGATGTGCCGATGGCGGTCGAGGCGATGAAGGCCGGTGCGCTCGATTTCATCGAGAAGCCGTTCGTGGATGAGGTTCTGCTGGATGCGGTTGCAGGGGCAATTGCCGAATTGGGGAGAAAGTTGCGCAATGCGGAGGATGTCTTGGCTACGCGCCAGCGGATCGATCAACTCAGCGAAAGAGAACGCCAGGTGATGGAGGGCATTGTCGCGGGTTTGCCCAACAAGACCATTGCCTACAATCTCAATATCAGTCCGCGGACGGTGGAGGCTCATCGTGCGAATGTCATGGCCAGAATGAATGCCAGGAACTTGCCGGCACTCGTGAGAATGGTTCTTGCGGCAGAGGCAGATAAGTCCTGAGTTTCTTTTTGCCTGCAGATACCTCATCCAGAGGCTATGGAACAAGCTTGTCAGGATCATTGGCTGTTTCCCGGCACGGCTGACGCAACCAGCTGAATCTCGATGGGGCCATTCTCCAGTTCGTTTCCGTACGAAATCGCTAGCTATGAGCTGGCCAAGGAGAAATTCCGTGACGTATTTTTATGATAAGATGTTGAAATAATTTGTGAACCCGGTGGGTTTCATTCCCCCCTTGGCCTCCACCTTCGGAGGAAAAAAGGGTTTTGCTCCCCTAGGGTCTGGCCCCATTGATTTTCGTTGCATGGCGTGATTCACCGGTCGGAAATTGAGCGGTAATATGAGCAATCTCTTCTGGCTGAGTGACGAGCAGATGGCGCGTCTTGAGCCCTATTTCCCGAAGTCCCACGGCAAGCCACGTGTTGATGACCGTCGTGTTTTGAGCGGCATAATTTTCATTAACCGCAATGGGTTACGTTGGCGCGATGCGCCGAAAGAATATGGCCCTCATAAGACGCTCTATAATCGCTGGAAGCGATGGAGCGAGAAGGGAATCTTCGCACAGATCATGATTGGCCTGACTGCCGAAACCAGCGAGGAGAAAACGGTGATGATCGATGCGACATATCTCAAGGCACACCGCACAGCGACCAGCCTGGGCGTTAAAAAAGGGGGCGTGGGCGCCTGATCGGCAGAACCAAGGGCGGGATGAACACCAAACTGCATGCCGTCACAGATGCGAAGGGCCGCCTGATCCGGTTCTTCATGTCGGCCGGACAGGTGAGCGATTATACCGGTGCGGCGGCCCTGCTGGACGGCCTGCCGAAGGCGGATTGGATCCTCGGGGACCGTGGATGCGATGCCGACTGGCTTCGAGAAACATTAAAAGACAAAGGGATGAAGGTTTGCATCCCGGGTCGAAAGTTCCGCAAGAAGACTATGAAATACGACGAGCGGCGAGACAAACGCCGCAATCGGATTGAAATCATGTTCGGCCGGCTGAAGGATTGGCGCCGCGTGGCAACCCGATATGATCGCTGTTCGGAGACCTTCCTCTCCACCATCGCACTTGCCGCCACGATCCTATTTTGGCCCTGAAACGCAATGTGATGGAGCCTAGTGCTTTCATTGCCCGAATATGTCGTTTTCGGCCTTGCCTAGCCCCTCCAACACCATCTTGCGATGATAGGCGTCTCGGGACGGGTAGAGGGTTTGTGTCCGCATTTTGGCCTCGCCCTGATGGAACCGTATGAATTGGCCGCCCGTTTCCGCGGTGACCTGGCCCCATTCGGGCAAACCCTCACCGTTGGGATCTCCCGTCTTGACGAAGTTGGCGAGATAGCCGCTTGCCAAATCCCGCATGGCAAGATCCGGGTCGGTCCATGGGCGCTGGTTCGGGTCATCTTCACGCAGTGAAGCGTTGAAATAATAGATATCCGCCGCGTGATAAGCACCACGGAATCCCTCGTTGTCGCCGGGAGGCGCGTGATCCCAATACCACAACCAGATATCCGCGTCTTCGCTATGGGCCTTGGCAAATTCAGCGCCCAGTCGCACATATTGAAACATCCGGTCGTTCTGCATCCGTATGTGAAGCCGGTAGGCGTCCAGATCGGTCATCGGCACATAGAGATCAAATACCTCCTCATTCTCCCAGCCCACCATGTAGGGGCGGGCAGTCGCCAAATCGAGAACTGCCTGACGATACTCTTCAGGCGTCATCTCGCCATCCGGATCGCCGCCCAGGCTGGTGCGTTCATCTGCGGTCTGCCCGATCATGATGTCGAGCCCGCCGAAATCGCCCGGCTGCAGCAGGTCCACCGAATCTTCTGTGAAGCTATGGCCGTCAATGGTGTAGAACTGGTTGCTGGCCGTTGCATTGGACAGTAGGCGGTAGAGTGATCTGTCACTGCCATTGAACGGTGCGAGCCAAGTCTCGTCGGGAATTTCCCTCAGTTCCGCAAGTGTCATGGGCCGCCCGAAAAGTTCGTCGACTGCGGCCTGATTATTCTTCATCTTTGCTTCGACGGCCATGGTCTTGCCCGGTAGGAATCCGGTGAAGCTTGACGATATGACCGCCCGGTCAAAAAGCCCTTCCGCAAGCGGTGAGCGCAAGAGTGCCACCGTGTTCTCTGCGCCCGCCGACTGGCCGCCGATGGTGACGGTTTCAGGATCGCCGCCAAAGCCATCGATATTGTCGCGGATCCATTCCAACGCGTCGACAAGGTCGAGTATTGCGTAATTACCCACAGCGCCCTGGGGGTTTTCTTCGGCCATTTCCGGCAGGGCCATGAAGCCAAAAGGTCCCAACCTGTACTGGACCGATACGACGATAAGGCCGTGTGAGGCCAGTTCGGCTGCCTGAAGGTCATCATATTGCGCCGAGCCGGTCCGGTTCGCGCCGCCATGGATCAGCATATAAACCGGCAGGTTCTCGTCAGCGCCCTGGCTTGGGGTCCAGATGTTGAGCACCAGCCCATCATCATTGGCGATCTCGTTGCCTTCCGGATCGTGGTCTTGGAACATCTTTGGGCCGGGGGTATCCGCAAGATGAATTCCCTCCCAGGGTTTGACAGGAGGCGCGGGGCGCCAGCGGTTATCGCCTCCGACATTTCCGGCGAATGGCACGCCAAGAAAGGCGGTAATTCCCTCAGTGTCGGAAGGTACGCCCGCAACGAGCCCACCTTCCACCTTCACTGGTCCAAGCCGAGTGTCTTTTGCATTCGACATCGTCGAGAATGCCATCAAGACGCAGGCAATCGACAATGCCGCCCTACCTATCCTGTAATGTCGCAACAGTTGCTCCTCCTGTTGTCCGCCCCATGATGGTTGTGGTGATGCGATCGGCGGGAAAGCAGGTAGGGTATTTGCCGGAACTTGCGCATTCACCTCATCCATCGTTTCCGTGGGATTGATGTTCTGACCCGCCATATCGAAGTTATTGAAATATCCTGCGAACGAGTAGCGTTGCGCGGGGCATAGCAATATCATCACCAAGCCTGTCGCCGATAGCTGGAGTGGTTCGGTTACCGCTGAAACCACTCTGCCCAGCGAAGATGGCTTTGAAAACAGCAGGCAGTTATCATTCTATGCGTCCGGCCCAATTGTCAAAGACAAGCTGGGCTTGCAGATCTGGGGGCGGAAGTTCGATCAGGACGCGTCCTCGGTCGAAGGCGGACCCGCCGGATCGGATGATTACGATCTGACTGGTCGATTGACCTGGCAGATTGATGATCAGAACGAACTGCGCCTTGAGGCAGGGCGGACCCAGATCACCAGCGAGGAATATGGTGATCTGAGCTACCGGGACCATGATCGAAAGCATTGGTCCTTGTCTCATATAGGCCGGTATGGTGACATGGAAACGGATATCAGTCTGTCGCAAGAAATTGGTGAGCGAACCACGTTCGACCGTGATGAACTGGGTGCAGAATATATCAAGAATCTGCGTTCACCCGAGATCCGCAACACGGTTCTCGATGCCAAGGCGAGCAAGCCTTTCAACTGGCATGGTCAACATCAATTGACTTTCGGGGCACAGTTCATACGCACGACGCTGCACGACCAGAACCCTGGCGCCCAGGCCGATCTGCCCGATGATCAGCGTTACGACGAAAAATTCACGGTCGATCAATGGGCGCTATATGCCGAGGATGAATGGCGGCTGCGCGATGACTTCGCCTTGACCCTTGGCATGCGCTACAGCGACCACGAGCATTATGGCGAACAGGTCAACCCACGCATTTACGGGGTCTGGAATGCCTCGCCGAGCCTGACGATAAAGGGGGGTGTCTCGACAGGTTATCGCGCGCCTGACATTCGGACCATCACACCGGGTTATGCTTATACCACTGGAGGTAGTGGATGCAGCAGCAATACACCGCCGTCTTGCGGGGTTATCCTGGGCAACCCGGATCTGGAGCCGGAGGAAACGACGAATATCGAGATCGGCGCGATGTATGAAGCCGATAACTTCACGCTCAGCGCGACGGCATTTCATACGAAATTCAAGAACAAGCTACAGCAAATCAACACCGGAGACCCTTGGCTGGACGGTCCACAATATCTTGGATCGGATGGTAATAGATACGATTACGTCATATATCGGAACTTCAACGTTGATCGTGCCGAGATCACCGGGCTAGAGCTTGCCGGGGACTGGTCGATCACTCCGTCGCTTTCTGCCCGGGCCTCTTATACCTATACAGATTCCGAGCAGAAAACCGGCGATTTTGCGGGCTTTCCGCTTGCCCGGACGCCCGAGCACATGGCCAGCCTCCGGTTTGACTGGGTAACCCCGGTTGACGGGTTGGATACATGGATCAGTGCAAACTACCATGGTTCTGAAATTGCTTCCGGCCTGCGGATCGGTGATGATGGCCGCGAAGTGGAAATCAACGGACAAACCGGACAGAAATACGCACCCTATACCACTGTCGATCTGGGCGTGAATTACCGGATCAATGAAAATGCCACCCTGAACGCAGCCATATACAATGTGCTGAACAAGGAGATCCGCGAGGAAGAGTTCCGGACGGTGGAGGAGGGGCGCAGGCTATGGCTCGGGTTGACCACGAATTTCTGAGATCCGGTTTATTGCCCGGCAGCTCGATTTCAGCCAATCGGACAGAGACGCCGTTGTGACTGATACAAGTCGCCGATCCCTGCTGGCCAGTCTACCGGCGATTTGTCTTGCCGGGAAACTGGCCGCGCAGGGAACCTCCCGTTATCGTTTTGACAAACCGCCGGAATATCATGTGTTCGACAATCCGCCTGAAACCCACGCCCTCTCCAGGTTCGACATTGTCGTGGATGGGCGTGGCTATCGTCTCTTTCTGGCCGTGCCGAAGGCGATCGCACCTCCGGAAGGTTGGCCATCACTCTGGATGCTGGACGGGAATGCGGTATTCGATCGCATCCATGCGGATCACCTGACACGCCATTCGGGGCTTGTCATTATTGGCGTCGGCTATCCAGTAGACCGGATCTTCGACACAACGGCACGGGCATTGGACTATACTCCGGAAAGTCTTGTTTCGAATCCCGAAGAAGGCAGAGGGCGCGAAACCGGTGGCGCCAATGCATTCCGCGCCCGTCTGACCGGAGCGCTGCGTGAAGCCGTCGAGGCCGAATGTCCGCTTGATCCGTTACGACGAGTATTATGGGGCCATTCCTATGGTGGCCTATAGCGCTGCACTGTCTTTTGTCCCAGCCTCAAGCCTTTGCAGGCTGGGCGCCGATAAGCCCCTCGAGCGGCTTCGGTGGCAGTGTCTTACAGCAAATGATTCTCGAAGCCCCGCAGCTTCCGATTGGCAAGATTGCTCCGGTTCGGATCATGCTCGGCGACAACGAACATCGCCATGGCACCCCGCCTCCGGTCGAGAATCGACCCTCACCGGAAACGATGGCATTGGCGAAACGTCTCGCACAGCGCGAGGATCTGGACGTGGAAGTCACTGTCCTCGAAGGATTGGGTCATGGCAAAACTTTTGCGGCGTCGTTTCCGTATACGTTGGAACTGGCCGCGAAACTTTTCAGGGCTTGAACTTCCAGAAGGGTGGCCCTTTCCCGAATGTAGTCTCATCCATCCGCCAGAACCGATCTGCCGGACGCTTGAGCCGATGCACCTGTTCTGCCGTCTGGTCTGCATGTTTCGCGACCCAACAGTTTAGTGTGGCATGGTCCACACCCCCCCCCTGTCCAGCCGTGATCTTTTCGAGATCCCTATTCGACACGGTGTAGCGGGCATAAAAGAAGACCGCGAAGAGGATCACATCCTTGGGAAACTACGCCCCTTTGGCCGAGATCATCACCTGCCGTCCCAATGACTGTTGTGTCAGACATGAACGTCGATCCGACAATACCTTCGCCTCAAGTGGAAAGGTTCGCGATAGAACCTATGCCCAGACCGCATGGGCGTTGTTTCAGGCCTCGTCGTCGGCAGAATTCACGTTGCGCATCCGGTAGGTTAGAGCGCTCGGCATGCGCAAGCCCGAACCTGCCCGCCACCGCACAACGAACTGGACGTCTTGCAACGAAGGCCTGAAGCGGCGTGGATCATTGTTGATCTGGCTCGACAAGGACATGGCCTGGCATGCCCCCGAGGCCGGGCTTCCGGGTCGACCACCGGTATTCTCCGACGCGGCGGTTCAGTTCTGCCTGATGGTGAAAGTGCTGTTCGGTCTGCCGCTCCGGCAAATCGAGCCATGGAAACGCCACCGGTCCGAGTGACCATGGCGAGGGGGATGGTGTCGAGCATTCTGCAGATGGCTGGGCTGGATTGGCCGGTTCCCGACTTTTCCACCCTGAGCCGCAGACAGAGGAACATCGCCGTCGCGATCTCGAGCCGTCAGGCCCCTCGACCTGCTGGTGGACAGCACGGGGATCAAGTTTCCTGGTGATGGCGAATGGCTGGCCCGCAAGCACGGCACCCACCGCAGACGCCAATACCGCAAGGTTCATCTTGCGATGGACACGGGCACCGGAGACATCCGGGCCGTAGAATTCACGTCACGCCGCGAGGGTGACAGTCCCGTTCTGCCAGGCCAGCTGGACCAAATCCCGCCGGATCAGCAGATCGGGACCGTGACTGGTGATGGGGCCTTCGACACCCGTCGCTGCCACAGCGCGATCCTCGCGCGCGGCGCGGCACTGCCATCATACCCATCCGCAAGAACGGTCGCCTCTGGAAGGAAGATTGCCCCGCGGCAATGGCCCGCAATGACATTTCCATGGCGACCCGGCGCCTTGGTCGGGCGATCTGGAAGCGGTGGACGGGCTATCACGTCCGAAGTCGGATCGAGGCGAAGATGCGCGGCCTCAAATTCTTCGGAGAGAGGATCGCCTCGCGAGACCCCGACCGGCGGACCGCCGAAGTCGAGGCGAGCTCCGCATCGCCCTCATGAACCGTTTCAACGCACTCGGCTAGGCCGAGATTGAACGCGTGACCCGAGGTCTCCGGGGAAAGGGGAAAGCCCGTCCCGACGACGCATTCTGCAACAGCGCCAGCCAGATCGGAAATGGCGAGCTTCGGCGGCACCAACACGAACATGTGTACGTGATCGCTCGACAATACCTCACGCAAGATGTGAACCTCGTTCTCTCGGTAGACCTGCCGGCAAATGCCGCGCGCCCGCAGGCGCAAGTTTCCGCTCAGCGCTTTGTAGCGATACTTGGATCGACCAGACGAGATGATGGGGGTGGTAGAAAACGCAGTGCTTGCCGGTGTAAGATCAGAGCACGATTCGTTTGCGCTGAAGCAGATCCGACTGGAGGTCGGGGGCATGCACCAGGGTGTGGATACCAAAAATATGTCTCAAATTGACGGCCACTCCGATGAAGGTGTAGATGCTACACTCATTGAAGTTTGTCGTGCGTTACAAGAGAGGGTTTGAGTATATGACTATAGCGACCATAGTTACGTCAATGAAGAATGAAGCGCCTTATATTTTGGAATGGGTCGCATATCATCGATCAATTGGTTTCGATCGTATAGTTGTTTTCGCAAATGACTGTACTGATGGAACACATCAAATGTTGTCACGGCTACATAAAAAAGGCGAAATTTATTATTATTTAAACGAAGTGCCGCTTGGAAAAAAACCACATTCGCATGCTCTGAAAATGGCTAACGCAACCGACGAGGTAAGGTCATCAGATTATGTTATGGTTTTGGATGCAGATGAATTTCTTGCAGTCAAAAAAAAGCCTTTTGATGTTAAATCTCTGATCGCATCCATGGAGGCAAGAAATGCAACGATGATGGTTATCCCGTGGCGAATATTTGGATCATCCAAGCAAATTACGTTTAAAGATCGCCCGGCTATCGATCGATTTACCTATTCTATGGATGTCTCGGATAATCCGAAATCCGGTGTTAAGACGCTATTTAAGCAAAATAAGAACCTGCGTCTTGCAATTCATTTTCCAAAAAAAGTGATGCAAAAGGGAAAAAGCCTTGCGAGCGAGGAAGAATTTTTATGGATCGACCCTGACGGGAATCGAATAGATCCCGAAATACTCACTTGGAATGGCGGGAAAAATAAGATTCTTCGGGAAAGTGCAGAGGTGGCCCATTTTATGATTAAGAGTTTAGATGAATATATGTTGAAGATATTTAGAGGTGACGGCCTGATGAATTCGAGCCGTCATGGCGTTGATTATTGGAAATCAGCGGATAAAAATGAGGCACTTGACCTTCGGCTTTCTAAACTCGCTCCGAAATTCCGAGCAAAATTAAAGCGACTGAAATCTGATAAGGAGTTGAGTGATCTTCATCATCATGCTGTCGCAAGTAGCGAAAATCGATTGAAAGAAATTTTAAAGAACGAATCATCAGATAAGTTGAGGGATATACTGAAGCGTTGCACAGAAGGTAATATCACTGAATCAGAAATCTCTGAATCACGTCATCTGGTGCAGACTATGTCGCCAGTGAAGGTCTCCGAAAGTATTCTAACGGGTGATATTCCGAAGTCTGTTCTTCTGAGTGTCACAACTATTGGCTTGCGGGACACACCAAGTATTGTAAAAAGATTGGCTGAGAGCTGTCGAGATAATGCTGCTATGTTTTGGTACGCTAAGGATTTTGATAAACGCCCTATCACCCATCTAGTCGAGGGATTAAAGCGCGCCAAGAAGAATGATAGATCGACACAACTTGGCTGTCGATATTTTGATAACTTTACCATGACCAGCCCTGAAACGGATTGGCCTCTCGACGAAGAAGTGATTGTATTTATCACGCGCGATAGATCATCAGTTTTGGATGGCTTTGGTGAGTATATAATGCATAGCCGCGCGAAATATATGCAAAAGAAAAGGCAAGGCTTTCCTGCTCTGAAGACTCTTTTTAGTGGGGGCGAGACGGCAGCTGATGTCGAAGAGATGATTGCGTCTGGAAAAATAGACGATCCTTTTTCAAGATTTAATAAGTTTATTGCCGAGCATCCGGGTACTATCGTTATAAATATAGATCAACCTAAGAACGTTGAGCGGCAAATTTCACAGCTAAACCTTGCGGAATCAGCATCAGAATCTATCTCCCGCATTTTGAAGGATGCGATTGGCGAGATGCCTGTATCTGGGAAGTAGAGATGACTTTGTATAAAATAAAGAATCTAATGAGTGCAGATGAAATGAATACCAGATCAGCAACTTCAAAAGCGCTACAAGTCTACTGGTTTCGTAGGGGAGGGGGGAGAGCGGCCGGAAATTTTGGTGACGAACTCGGGCCACTTCTCGTTTCGCATATTCTCCAACGCCCTGTCGAATGGGCCGAACCTGATAGATGTGATCTGGCAAGTATCGGCAGCATCTTATCGCAGGTTTCGAAAGCTGCTAAACGAGCGAAACGTAGTAGCAAACTGCTGATTTGGGGCAGCGGCCTGATGGAGGAAGATATTGAGCGCTTGCATACTTGTCTTAATCCGCTGGCAGTTAGAGGGGTAAAAACACGCACAGCCCTAGGGCTTAAAGATGATCTTCCCTTGGGTGATCCAGGTGTGCTGTCTGATTTACTTGTTGAACCTCAGAAAAAGACGCACATATGGGGGATTGTTCCACATTTTTCACACCGTAATTCGCCAAAAATTCGGGAGGCGGCACAAGATAATAATTGTATGTTCATCGATCCAACTGCTCCGGCGCTAGATGTCCTGAAGGCAATATCTTCTTGTCGAGGGATCGTATCATCTAGTTTGCATGGCCTCATAGTAGCAGACAGCTTTCAAGTTCCCTGCTATTGGTTGGATATAAAGAGCCATAAATCACATGACTATAAATTTGCTGATTACTGTAGTGGCTTCGGAAGAAACATCTTCCCACGTCTAGGGATTGATGAACTCACTGCATTAACCTCGAAAGATCCTGCTGTGCTTCCGTTCACGGTTTCCGAGACAGATAAGGTGGCTCTTACCGATGCGCTTAAAGCTGCCTTCTGAGAGTGATATTGAAATGATGTGATGGGAGCTACACGGCTCTGATGATGTGACCGCCCTCCGACGGCATTTCAGCGCCAAGGTAGGGCTGCGATGATCCACAAAGGAGGACGGTCATGTCAGAGGTTATCACGGTCGGGCTCTATCTGGCGAGGAATGTGTTCTAGGTGCATGGAGCCGATTGCGCTGGTCGAGCGATCTTGTGGAAGAAGCTGCTTCGTCGATCTGCACGCGTACAGCCATCGAACGGGCCATGTGGCTGCAGTGATGAGGGAAGGCTGATTGGCAATTGTCCCGCGCCCGTTCCATCGACGCCCTAGACCAATTCTGAAACGATCTGACCATGGCACATGTGAAGGGCGAGGCCTGCCGCCTATATGCGCGTAGCAGGACGAAGAAGGGCAGGACGCGATCAGCAGCGGAACGATCAGGCGTGAATTGAACGTCCTGCAGGCCGCGATTAATTACTGCCACGGAGAGGGCTGCCTGATCCACGCACCGAAGGACAAGCCGCCGAGCCGCGTACGGTGACTGACACGGCAGGAAGCCGCATGGCTGATCCGTGGAGCCAGATCCCTGAACCGCGACGGCAGGCATCTGGCGGATTTCATCCTGCATGGCCTTTATACCGGCAGCCGGAAGGAAACGATCCTAGCCATGCACATTGACCGGCCAAGTCCTGTCGGCGGCCATGTGGACACGAGAACCGGTGTCCTCTACCGCAAGCCCGGAAAGAAGGTAGAAACCCACAAGCGCCAACGACCGGCCCGGCTGCCGAGCCGCTACCCCGCCCAACTTCGCTGGCAGGCGGGTAACGGCCGCATCTACATCGTTGAGCGCCGCATCGAGCGTGACGGTAAATTGCGCCGGGAAACGGTCAAGGACGACAAGAACGCATGGGTGAGTGCCTGGAGCGAGGTGGAAATCCTCGCCCGGTTGCATGGGGTGAACATTGACCTCTCGGGCGTGACGCCGCGCACTCTGAAACACATTGCGATCACCTGGGCATTGCAGCGCGGGGCGACGATCTGGGACGCGGCCGGGTATTTCTCGATCAGCGCCGAGACCATCGAGCGCACCTACGGACACCACAGTTCGAATCATCAAGCAACAGCCGTCAAGGCTATGGATATGCGGGGGTGAAATGACTCATTTTCGCACCAAAACAGGACCGAAGTCGAAAATTCAAAGCTCTAAGTTGTTGATTTTATGGCGCACCCGAAAGGATTCGAACCTTTGGCCTCTGCCTTCGGAGGGCAATTTCTATGAGTTGATCTTGTTGGTTCGGAGTTGCGTATATCTGTTTAATTACCTGTAAAACATCAATTAATTATTGATCTTAGTTGCTCGCCGTTGCGCCGGTTTGTTGAAATGTGCTAGCTATATGTTAGCTAGAGGCGGCCTAGCTAGCAAATTTCGTGCTAGCTAGGGGATGGAGAGCGCAATGCCCGAAAGAAAGCGAATTGGTCTGCGCGATATTCGCGCCCTACAGCGTGGGCAGACGATTTACGACGCGTCGGTGACAGGGTTTGGCGCGCGTCGCCAGCGTAGCGAAGCGGTATCCTATATCGTCGTATACCGAACTGCGGAGGGCAGGCAGCGTATGCAGACGATTGGCCGACACGGTTCGCCTTGGACGCCGGATGAAGCCCGCGAGGAAGCCCGGCGCATTCTTGGGGAGGTGGCACAGGGCAGGGACCCGGCAGCCGACAGGCGAAACAAGCGGGAAGCGCCGACGATTTCCGATCTGACGGACATCTATATGGCCGATGCTGAGAACGGGCGACTCCTGACAAGGCGAGGCATCGCGAAGAAGCCTTCCACCATCGCAACTGATCGCAGCCGGATTGATGCACATATCAAGCCGCTTCTCGGTTCGATGAAGGTTGCTGCCGTATCCAGGAACGATGTGAAAAAATTCATGGCCGCTGTGGCAGAGGGGAAAACGCATCGGCGGGTGAGGCTGGACAAGCCGCGGGCCATCTCGAATGTTCGCGGCGGCAAGGGTTCGGCATCGCGGACAGTTGGTCTTTTGGGGGCACTTTTCACATATGCTCAAGAGAAAGGTTGGCGCGACGACAACCCGGTGCGCGGTGTCACAAGATACGCAGATGGCAAGCGCAACCGACGTCTTTCCGCTGCGGAATATAAATCGCTCGGCGATGCACTGCACGGCCTTTCTGTTGCGGAACATGGGGCGATCTGGCCCGATGCCATTGCCTGCGTTCGGTTCCTGGCGCTGACCGGCTGGCGGCGAGGCGAGGCGCTCAACTTGCGCTGGCGTGCCGTGGATTTGGAAACCAGGACGGCAACATTGCATGACACCAAAACCGGCGCGAGTATCCGGCCACTATCGCATAGGGCCTGCGACGTACTTCAGGCTATGGTTCGCGGGGAACCCGGTGCACTCGTATTCCGCCCCGCTCGCGGCAATACGATTATGTCGGGCCTTCCCAAGTATATGAAAAAGATCGTCGCGGTGGCTGGCCTGCCTCCAGATGTCACTGCGCATGTGCTCAGGCATAGCTTTGCTAGCGTCGCTGCCGATGGTGGGGCGAGTGAACTGACAATCGCAGCCCTGCTCGGACATCGGGCGGGCTCGGTGACGTCCAGATATACTCACCATGCTGACGCGGTGCTGCTGGCGGCTGCGGATAAGGTGGCCGACAAGATTGCCGAGGCGATGGGAGAGCCTGTTCCGACCGGAGAGATCATCAACCTTGATGAGGTGCGCGGATGAGCATCGATCCACTGAACGCGGGCCGCAAGACGCCAAAGACACCCGCACCACATCGGGACGTTCTGCCACCTCGCCGGGAGGTTACTTCTGTTGAAGACCATCTTGGACATTTCGAGAAGGTGCGCGCGTGTCTTGTCAATCTTGCGCACAAGTCTGGGCTTCGAAACTCAAAGGAAGCCGAGAGGATATGTGGCGAAGGTTCCGTTTACCATGTCGCGCTGATGTTCTTGGAGCAATCCGCCGTTGTGCGTGACATTCGCTCGGAACTTGCACAATTACCTGACAAGGAAAAACTGCTCGATACGTTCCTGTCGGCATCCATGTCGCTCGGCCAACTACATGAGCAACTCATTGCTCTCGGGGCAATGACGCCTGCCGGAGAGCCGCTGATCCAAAGTGCCAAGCGTGGCGCGAAACAGAAACTCGGCCTTGGAAAGACCAGACCAACCTTGGAATGGCTAAATGATGAGAGGCATCAAGACCGCAAGGATAATGAGCGTCAGCTCCAAGGAGAGGCCGACGAAATCTGGCGGCGCCATCCAGATTGGAGCAAATCAGCCGTCGCACAAACGCTCGTTGGGGCAACTTCGACAGGTTACAGTGAAACTTCAATCAGGCAGAAAATTTCAAAGCCTACGAAATAGTTGATAAGGCTGGTCCGGTCGTATCAGACCCGGTTGCTATGACTGATCCATCACAAGCGCAATCCATCGCGCGCAAATGATGAGGATCAGAAATGACGATATCCCCGGATACGCTTCTGACGCGGGTCAAAACCGCAGAGGCTCTCACCGCGGCGGGTTTTCCCGTCAGCCCCGCCACACTTGCCACGAAGGCAACGCGCGGCGGCGGGCCCGCTTTTTCTAAGTTTGGCCCGCGTGTGCTTTACCGTTGGTGCGACGCTCTCGAATGGGCTCAAGGACGAACCACTCCTGTCGTCGTTAGTACGAGCGAGGCCGCATAATGATGTCCGCCTCGCCCACTGAAAAACAGAACGCCGCCCCCGCAGGAACGGGAACGGCGGATCGGGAACATTGTCATAAGAAGAATACCACGAACGCCACGCCGCGCAAAGCCTATCGCGCCCAGGCTGAATGGCGGAAGCGCAACCCGCTCAAGCGATGGGCTCATGTCGCCACGGATAATGCCATCCGTAACGGCATTTTAAAGCGCCCCGACGCTTGCGAGAAATGCGGCGCTGCGGGGCCGGTAGATGCTCACCACGACGATTATCTCGCCCCGCTGTCTGTCAAGTTTTGGTGCCGGTCTTGCCATCGGAAGCATCATGCGCGGAGCGATGCCTGATGGGAATTTATGCCCAGAACGCCGCCGAATATGCGGATAGCGGGATTCCGGTTTTTCCGGTGGATACCCGCAATAAGCGGCCCGCAGTGAAAGGCTGGCAGGATGCTACGCCTCGACGCGGGCGGCTCTGGGCGTCAATTGACCAGCTGGGCGCAGCTGATGGCCTTGGCATTGTCATGGGGAAGCCATCCGGCCTGACCGAGATTGATGTCGATGCCGTCGGTGATGCATGGATCTCATCGGCACTCAAACAGTTCGGCGAAACCCCGATTGTCATTCGCACGGCCAGCGGCAAGGCCAAGCTATGGTATCGCCATAATGGTGAAGGCCGCCAAATCCGGCCATTCCACGGCCAGCCGATTGACGTTCTGGGCAGCGGTTTCACCATTGCCCCTCCATCCTGGCGCGATGATCTGGGCACCGCCTATGCCTTCACCAAGGGCAGCCTGTCCGATGTCGCCAACCTGCCGACGATCCCGCCGGATGCCCTCGAAGCCCACGCCGCCGAGACCGTCAGAAATGGCAAGCGCAACGATACCCTCTGGCGCTGGGCGATGACCCAGGCGCGGCACTGTGACGATGTGGAGACCCTGATCGATGCCTGCGCCACATGGAATGCCGCCTTTCCAGACCCTCTCACCAGTTCCGAGGCCGAACGCTGCGCCCGCTCTGCATGGAAATACGAAGCCATGGGCCGAAATTATCTCGGCCTCAAAAAACCGCAACTCACCGAAGGAGACAGGATCATGGATGAGCTGCTGATGGATGAGCCGCTTGCGCATGGGCTTTATGTTCTATTGCAGCGTTGGCACAGAAACCGTCAGGCGTTCAATCTCGCCCCGCGTGCGATGAGCGACGCAGGTAATCCGGCATGGCCTCGCCGCCAAATCGAACATGCCCGTGATGTGCTTCTGGATCGTGGGTTTCTGGTGGAACTCGCCCCACCGAGCAAGGCCAAGCGCCAATCGGGTCTCTATTCTCTCTCAGCACCTAAGAGGCAGGGGAGAGGGTGTATTATGATTGTGGGCGAATCCGGGAAGTCTCATTTGGAGGCACCGGCATGATCACTCCCAAGCATCAGCACATGCTCGCGGCGATTCAGGGTGTCAGCCGCGACGTGAACCAGGCGCTGCGCATGATCTATGCCGCGTCCGCATACAAAGCAGGCGAGACGAAAACGTCAGGTGCGGCCATGTTCCTCGAAAGCGCCGCTGAGGGATTGGAGTTCGCCATGCGTCAGGAGGCAGGCAATGACTGACCGTATCAACGGCAAAAAAACGGGCCGCAATTCCGATGGCACGTTTGCCCCCGGCAATCCCGGTCGGCCACGTGGCGCCCGCCACAAGACCACGCAGGCCGTGGAGGCCATGCTGCAGGGCGAAGCTGCGGCACTGACCCGGCGGGCAATCGACGCGGCGCTGGAGGGCGACACGACCGCTCTACGCCTCTGTCTCGAACGGATCGCGCCTGCCCGGAAGGATCAGTCCGTCGAGTTCGACTTGCCGCCCATGTCGGGCGCAGAGGACGCCGTGAAGGCCGCACAGTCGGTTTTGCGCGCGGTGTCCGATGGGGAAATCACCCCGCTGGAAGGCGCGAGCATTATGGGGCTGATCGAAGGCTTCCGCAAGACGCTGGAGACCAATGACATCGAGGCGCGGATCGCGATCCTCGAAAATTCCAAAACTTGACCCCGCATCAACACAAGGAACATTCCGATGCAAAACCCTCAACAGCAAATTGCAAAACTGGACGACACGCTGGCCGATCTGCGCGAGCAGATGACTGCGGCACAACGCAAACGCGCTGTCTACCTGACCGACACCATCACCAATCACAGGATGTCCGAAGCCGCCGCGCGGGGCCAGGCGAAATCGTCCGAGGCGGAGGGGCAAATCTGGTGGCTGAACCAGGAGATCGAGAAGGCGCAGACGGCGCGCGATCTGTTGGTGCGCCGTCAGGAACTGATGGACGCCGCCAAGCCGGAAACGGACATAGCCAAGGCCGAAGCGGCGAAGCTGCGCGACAGGCTGGCCAAGCAGATGCCGAAAATTGCCAAGGCTACCGAGAAACTGTTGGATGACCTGCGCGAGGCAGAAAAAATCGAGCTCGCGATATACGAACTGGCGCCCGGCTGGGATTCCAACGTGCTGGGGCGCAAATCGATCCACACCTGGCTCAACAATGCACTCGCCCCGCTCCGCAACGGCGCTGGCGCGTATCCGCATCAACCCGGCCCGGAACTGCCAGGCGAGGGCTTCCCGCATATCAGCATCATCGAGCAGGTCATCCAGCAGCATGCGGAAAAGGCTGCGGAGCGCCGCGTGCGGAATGAGGAACTGCACGGCAAACCAGATGGCGAGGCGGCATGACAGCCGAGCGCAATCAGGAGCGGGTCGAACAACGGCCCGTTTCCCGCACCGTGATCATGTCGACGCGGAAATGGTGCGCATGGATGCCGGATGACGATCAGCAATCAGCGCAGGAATGCATTCAAAACAAGGATAAACCGAAATGAAAAACCCTCTCAGCTTGGTTTCAGGCGGCAGGCAGCGTGAATTGGCGCAACCTGCCGGGATCACCACGCCGCACAAGCCGGTCGCGAAACCGAAGGCCAAGGCACAGGACGACAAGAATAACGATGTATCGCCGGAATTCGTGGCCAGTATCGTGCAACAGGCGCTGGAACTCACGGCGAAGAAGCTGGCGGGCGATGCCAGCTACAAGGCCGAGGTCGCGCGAAACCGCATTGACGCGGCCCGGAAACCGGCGGCGGCACTCTCTTTCAACCGCGATTTCATGGGTAATCCGAAGCCGGGCACGTTCGATCCCATCAATCACGGAGGTCAATCATGATCGTCGATAGCACGCCCTCTGTAGCGCGGTCCGATTTCCCGCAAACCCCGCGCCGCGTGGATGCCGATGTCGGTTTCCTCGATGCGCTTGGCCCCGCGTTCCGCACGGAGAACATTGTCGGGTCCACGGCGGCCTATATCAACAGCCAGCCGACGCTATCCGAGATCCATGCCTCGCCATCGGTGAATGTGTGGGATCAGATTGCCGGGACCGAGTATGAGCCGTATTTCGAAAACTTTCTCGATGCCGAAACGATGATCGAGGTGGGTGCGGTTAAAGCCCGGATTGATCGCGAGAACTCAGATCGCCGAATGCTGCAAGAGGCGGGTATCTCGGGATTTGCGGCGCAGATGCTTGCCGGTGTGGCCGATGTTCCGTCCCTGGTGCCCTTCGGTGCGCTCGCAGGCGGCGTCAGGACCGGCACAACGGTAGGACGGCTTGCTTTGTCCACCGCAGGCGTTGCGGGCACTGAGGCGGCGACTGTGGAGGCTGTATTGCAATCTCAGCAGGAAACCCGGACGGCAGAGGAAAGCGCCTTTGCCATCGGTGGCTCCGTCATTCTCGGGGGCATCCTTGGTGGTGCCGCTGGTATAGCCTTGTCGCGATCGGCAGAGGGCAAGGAAGCGTTCCAGGCGACCAGCAAGGCGATTGAGGCGGAATTGCGAGAACCCGCTGCCGCCGGGGCGGATGTGCCGATCAGGCCGGAACTGACCGACTTCGCATTGCCCACGCGAGCAGCCGAGAGGGTGCGCGGGCTGCCGGTGTCGGGGCTCAGCTATACGGATCGTTTCGCCAAGGCCCAGAGCCCGAAAGCGAGGCAATACGGCGATGCTCTCATTGCGAATGAATACGCCTATTCCGGCACGGATCGTCTCGGGATGGAGCCAAGCGTTGAGCGGGTGGTGGATGTCGAGAACGACAGGTATCAGGCTGTCATCGCCAAGACGTTCCGGGAAGACTTCAAGACATTCGCCAGTTCCGGCGGCACCCTGTCTCGTCGGGAGTTTTCGGAGCGTGTGGCGGCTGCCATGCGGCGCGGTGATGCTGATCCTGAGCATGAGGCCATCAGCCAGACGGCGCAGCGATTGCGGCAATCCGTGGTCGATCCGCTCAAGGATGAAGCTATCAGGATGGGCAAGCTGCCCGAGGATGTCCGGCCCACCACGGCGGCAAGCTATCTCACCCGCATGTGGGACCAGAACCGCATCGTGGCGCGCTCGCGGGAATTCCAGGATCGTCTCTCGGCCAAGTTTTCCGGCGATATGTCTCGGGCCGATCCGACGCTCTCTGCGGATGAGGTTGATACCTACGCCCGTGTTGCCGCCGAGGACGTATTTCACCAGCTCGTGGACGCCGACAGCCCGCTGGACGGTATGCGGGTGACGGTAAAGGCGCGCGGCCCGCTGAAAGAACGGACACTCAATGTCGCCGATGTCGATTTCGAGGATTTCCTGATCAACGACGCTGAATTCGTGATGAACCGCTATTCCCGGATCATGACGGCAGAAGTCGAATTGACCCGCAGGTTCGGTCGCGCCGACATGAAGGACCAGATCGGGGAAATCCGCAGCGAATATGACGCCCTGCGCGATGCGGCGAAAACCGAGAAGGATCGCAAGGCCATCCACGATGAAGGCCAGCGGGTTATCCGTTCGTTTGAAGCGGCCCGAGACATGGTGCGCGGCACCTATTTAGCCAAGGAACGGGCGTCCAGGCCTTACCGCGCCATGCAGATGGCCATGACCTACAACTACATCCGTGCTCTTGGCGACGTGGTGCGCTCGTCCCTGCCGGATGTGTTTAAGATCACCATGGCCAATGGTATCGCGCCGGTCGCCCGCGATGCGCTGCTGCCGATGATGCGCGATCTGAAAGGCTTCCGGGTGTCGCAGAAGAAGGCAGCGGAGGCGGCGGGCATTGCCGAAGTTCTCCTGAACAATCGCCTGATGCGCATTGCGGATATCACCGATCCCTATGCCCGCAGAGGCCGCGCGGAGGAGACACTGAGCTGGATGGGTTCAAAGTCGGGCCTACTGTCCGGCATGCTGCACTGGAACCAGTTCCTGAAAGAATCCGTCGTTTATCTCGCCAATGCCCGGATGCTGCGGATGGCCGAGAATGGCCTCGCGACACGGGATCAGCGGATGCTGCAACGGCTCAAGATCACGTCGGCCAACTGGGAGAAGATCAAGGGGCAGCTTGCGGCGCATGCCACGAAGATCGACGGGATTGTCGATCCCGGCCTGGAACATTGGCCCGCCGATATCCGGCGCATCTATTCGGCAGCCCTGCGCGGCGAGGCGGATACGGTGATCGTCACACCCGGCATCGGTGACAAGATGCCCCTGATCGAGGAATACTGGTTTCTCAAGCCTGCGATGCAGTTCAAATCCTTCGCGCTGGCCTCGCATCGCAAGACCATGATGGTGGGGCTCCAGGAGGATCAGGC